>JAQWRR010000073.1 GCA_029243585.1 Gammaproteobacteria bacterium | reverse complement strand
GGCGTAATGGGTCGGGTACGCATGGACTAAATTTAGCGGCACCTATTTTAAAATCATCCTGTTTTGGAAATGTGTTAGCAAAGGTCTGGTTTATCCAATTAACAATTGATGGCGCACTTCGAAAGTTAGTTTTTAAAATTAGCGACTCACAAATGATCCCACCTAATCCATGCCGCTGTGTATTCAAAAACAAAGACATTTCGGCATTTCGAAACCTGTAAATTGACTGCATTGGATCACCAACAATAAATACAGTCCGCCCATCCTGAGATTGCCATCCTGAAGTAAGCAGTTCTAATAACCTAATTTGTGCCTGTGATGTGTCTTGAAACTCATCTATTAGCAGGTGTTGAATTCTTCGGTCTAAGGCTAACAATAACTCCGATGGATCACTTGCATCTCCCAGGGCCGTTTTTGCTGCAAGCCCAATTTCAACAAAATCTACTGTATTACGTTCTTCAAAAATTAGTTTTAACTCAGCAACCATAAATACAAGCACTCGGCAAAACGCTTTTAATACTGATTTTTCTGAGGAATCAAGTAAAGGTCGCGGCAAATCTGTTAATTCTTCAAGCGTACTGTGTAATGTCTTATTTTTCTCACATTCACAGATCAAATCTTTTAAGCGATCACGCATTAAATCTTCTTTATCACTAAAACCAACATCCCCTAGCCTTTTACGCCATTTCATACTTTTGGTTAGTAACAGTTCCGGAAGCGCCTGCCAGACTTTTAAGTTCTGCCAACAAGGTTCAGGAGGCGATTTAAGCTCTAACCAGGCTTCAAATCCGCCCAAATTAATTAACTTTTTGGCATGAGTTGCTGCATAACCCAGTAAAGGTATTAATTCGTCAAGAACATGACGTGGAATAGCGTTTTGGATAGACACAAGCTCGTCATCAATAAGATTCTGAGTTGCATTTTCAACAGAAATAATAAGTTTTTCAGCGTCATCAGTAGCAATATATTCTAGCCATTGAGCTCGGCTGCTCAGAAGACTTTCCAGAAGTTTCTGTAAGCGTTCAGAACTAAGGTTTAGATGCCTTAGGATCATTTCTAAGCTTTCAGATACAGGTGTTCCCTGATCAAGTTGCTCTACCAGACGATGGGAGACTAATGAATAGAATGCCTTATGCTCGCCATCTTCTATTACTTTACTTTTAGCAATCCCACCAGAAAGAATTGGTAGTTGATGAGCAAGACTCAAATTTAGAGCATCCAGCGTATCGATTTTAAGGCGCTGAGGTTGGTCAATAAGCTGCCAACCTTGATCTTTATTTCTAGCAAGCGCTTTCTTGGCAAGCCTAAAAGTTTGTTGTTTATGCTCATCTACTGGAATGGCATCATTTTCTGCCTGCTTTAACGCATCTATAACGCGATGACGCATTTCAGCCGCTGCCTTTCGTGTAAAAGTAATAGCGACAATCTCTTCAGGTATTTCAACAGTGCTAAGAAGCGCTAAATAACGCTGAATAAGAAGCTCTGTTTTTCCAGATCCCGCTGGCGCTTGAACTATAAATGAACGACTTAAATCTAACGCGGTTCTTCGTGCTGATTGATCACTGATCACTAGACTCTCCATCGATCAAATGTTCTACCAAAGCCGCTTGCTCATAAACACGCGTTAATGGAGCAAAGGTTTTTTTTGCTTCATCTAAGTTACCTATAAATAGACGGGAATCCCCTTGTGCATATTCTTCAACTAGTTTTTCTATGTGTGATTGCCATAGACTAAGTTGGCTATCCCAGGATTCTTGATCCGAAAGCTTAGATGGTCTTCCGGGGAATACTCCTTTAACTTGCCAATAACCACTATAACTTGTCTTATCTTGGGCTAACCTTGCAACAACAACTCCACCGACATCTTCCGTTATCGCTAAAGCATATAATGGCAATTGAATATCAGTAGGTTGCTCATTAAACCAATTGCTTGGATTAGGTGAACTTCCTGTTCCGGTTTTATAGTCAATTATTAAGAATTCACTAGCATTATTCTCTGTTTTTAGAGTATCAAGACGATCTATTTTAAAATTTATTTTTAACCCACCAATATCAAAGCACACTTTTTTTTCTAATGCGTTAATTTCAAAATAACTACGCCTTAAGTCGGCTTCAATATAGGTATTAAGGATACTCTCCATTCGTCGATATTCCGATTCGAACAGATTTTTTAAAACTGCCCTGCTTTTTCCAAAAAGCGTTCCTAATGCATGTTCTACTGAATAGGCAATATTTTCTTTACGTTCTATTTCAGTCCAGTTTTTAACATCGGTCTGGGTAGGTTTTTTCGATAACAAAAGCTCCATCGCTTTATGTATAACGATACCTCTTTGCATAGGACTTAAACCAAGAACAATAGGTTCTGGCGTTGATGCTTTAAGTCTTCCAAGAAAAAATGCTTTTAACGGACATTTGGACTGCATGTCCAATGTATAAGAACCACCAAAAATTTTTTCTCCTTGTACTGGTGGTGGGTCATCACAAATAATTTCTATGGCATTACTATTTATTAAATTTGTATTTTTTAGGTCTTTATCTTTAGAACTTATATCTGCAATGCTGAATTCCTTATAAGGCAAGATTAAAGGGCTTGGATCAATACTTTCTTCTCCGGATATACAATGCCAACTCAATATCGTCTTAGGAGCAATTTTCACTATTCGGTTAGTTATACGTTGGGAATACTCTAGCGCTGCCTCAGGTGTGGCCAGTGGCATTCCATGTTTAGACTGTAGGGCTAACGGTAAAATAGGATTTGGGCTAGCTGGTATTGGCCAACTGTTATTAGCTAATCCTGTAGCCCATATTCCATCATAGCCGAAACCAACATCCTCAAGCCTTTGTATCAGAAAAAGCCCATGCACAGGTAAAGGTGCTGAGCGTGTCTGACCATTCAAAATCCTTCGTAGCTCCTTAAGTGCAGTTTGTGCTGTTATATCACCTAATATGGGTGTTAGTTGCACAAATTCGTTTAGGGCAGACTCCCAGAGCGAAAGACCTTCAGGGTACGATTTGCTCTGTTGCCAATGAAGTTGACGCAACAAGTGCCCCCATAACTGGGCCCAATCTGATGGAACCGCCCAATTTCCTGCATTGTCTACTAACTTCACAGCCCCTTGTAACAGGGTTGCTAATTGAGAATCTTCACTACGAAGATATTCAGCTAATCCACCTTTTTTAAATGCTGTAAGAAAATCAAGATGCACTTCCATTTTTAATCGTAAGCGAGATTCTAAAACACCACGTCGACCAAGTTCATTTAAGGTATCAACATAAAATGAGCTACGTAGCCATCGACTAAACTCATTAAAACCACCGTCGGCACTAAATAAATCTAAGGCGGTAAGCGCTGAACCAATTATTGGGTTTTGGTCAATAACGTTACCGCTTAGATCAAAAAATCCACTGTCAGTTTTTTGGGCTAGCCCGACAGCTGTAGGATCAAGAATTTCATTGAAAATTCGATGTGTTTCCTGTCTCCGCTTTCCCAAAGTTGGTATGACAATAGCTAATCGCTGCTTTGGTTTTTCAATTAGTTTGTTTCTAGCCCATTTTGCTGAAGCTTCTATTTCATCAGAAAATGTAGAAAACTTAGTCCGAACAACCTCTCTACACGCATTATCTGGTTGCCATGTCTTAATATTGTTTCCAGCTTGAGCAAACCTATCGAATAAATAGCTCTGTGTAGGAATAAAATCCATACCTGTCCATATAATTGACTGATTTTCTTTAGATTTTAGCTGCGAGTTGCCTAGATCATTTTCTGCATCATTGAAATCTATCCATCCCTCTGTTTTTAGAATTTGCTCATAATCTTTAGACCATCTGCACAAACTTGTCACTTCAATATTATTTGACCATTTTTCTAGATTTTCAGGCTTTAACCTCCAGCCGCTAAGCTTTCTCCTGGCATCCATAGCCCAATCAACCAGATTGTCTGTTCCAATAAGGTTTTTAGATACATACGAAGATTGAATAACTTTTTGCCAAAGAGCCCTACTTTGGGCTGTATTTAGCAATGAACAGCGATTATCAGGATTAAGGTATAAATAAAGCTCTGATACCCATGCTTGATAGGTAGATACGGAGGGTGCTTCCCATGCCTGTAAACCCTCAGCTAAGTTAATTTGGGCTATATAAATTGCAAGCTGCTTGGCAGATATCGAATTAGCAGCGACTAGAGCACTAGCTTTAGGTGGTTTTTTTGATTTAATAAAGTCCAAAAAATCAATAACTTATAAAGCTAATATAAAGTTTATTCTATTAATACGTACGTACTGACAATTGATTTAGAACATCTTCAATTCTTAGAAACACCTCTTTCAGAATCTCCTTATCGGGAAGAATAGTTATCCTAAAATGACTTCGATAGCTCGTATTAAAGCTTGAGCCAGGCGCTACTAAAACATGTTGGTTTTCAAGAAGTTCCAAAGCAAATGCTTCGTCATCAAATTTTGGAAGTTTTTGAGTGTCAACACCTATAAATGCATACATTGAACCATTAGGAGGTATTAGAGTAAGAAATTGACTGGATTCTACGCCATCTATAACGGCTTGCCGAGATTCGTATAGTCTACCCCCTTCTGAACATAGCTTAGCGACGCTCTGAAATCCTCCTAGAGCTGTCTGAACCGCCCATTGGCCTGGAACGTTACTACATAATCTAAGTGCTGCTAACAAGTCCATTGCTTCGATGAGTTCCTTTGACTTATCTAACGCTCCATTAAAGGAAACCCACCCAACTCGATATCCACAAGCTCTATACACTTTAGATAAACCATTAAAAGTCGCACACAGCGCATCAGAGCAAACAGTAGCCATCGGAATAAATTCAGCATCGTCATATAACATCTGATCATAAATTTCATCGCAAAGTATGACGAGATTGTTCTCTTCTGCAATTTTAGCAATTTCATACAGGCATTCTTGGCTATAAACTGCACCAGTAGGATTATTAGGATTAATTACCACAATTGCTCTTGTTTTAGGCGTTACAAGCTCTCTTAGCCTCTCTAGGTCTGGCATATAGCCGTCATTCGGGTCACAACGGTAATACACTGATTTACCGCCATTAAGTACGGTTGAAGCGGTCCACAATGGATAATCAGGGCTAGGTATTAAAACCTCATCACCTGGGTTTAAAAGAGCCCTTAGGGTTAAATCAATAAGCTCGCTAACTCCATTACCAATAAAAACTTCTTCTGCCGTTACATCCATTACCCCACGATTCTGTTGCTGCATAACAACAGCCTCTCTTGCTGGAAAAATACCTTTCTGACCACAGTAGGATTCGCTTGAATTGAGATTCTCGATCATAGCCAAGCGCATATTTTCAGGCGCTCTAAAACCGAAAAGGCCTGGATTACCAATATTCAGAGAGAGTATTTCATACCCTTGTCTCTCCAGTTCAACTGCACGATTGGCTAAGTGGCCACGTATTTCATATCGAACACCTTTCAATACATCACTAGTTTTAATATTTTTAGATTTCGACATTATAAAAACTCAACTCATACACTACTATTTTTACTTAAGATCCATTGGCTCCAGGAACCGATATAAACCTTAATATCACCAAACCCGGCAAGCTTGGCTGTTAAGGCTAAATGACATGCTGTAACACCAGACCCACACATACCGATAACTTCTTTTGTATCCTCAAAATAGCTGGTTAAGATCTTCCTTAAATCCTCAGCTTTCTTTAACTTACCTAATGAATCAATCGCAAGTGTAAAAGGCAAATTTATTGCTCCGGGTATATGTCCTGCAACAGGGTCAATTGGCTCAGACCTTCCTAAAAAACGTTCTTCTGAACGTGCATCAAGCAAAACCGCACCTTCTTTAAGCGCATTACATATCCCCTCTGTTTCTATTACCCATTCATTTCGTACACTAGAAATAAAAAAGCTTGCAGGTTCAAAAGCAACATGACCTTTCTCAAGTAAGTACCCCTTACGTTCCCAAGCTTGGATGCCACCATCAAGGATATAAACACTCTCATGCCTAGCCCACCTTAGCATCCACCAAAGACGTGCGGCAATTGCACCACCTACATCATCATAAACAACAACGTTGGTTACATTTGAAACGCCTAGCTTAGATAAGGTTTGAGAAAATGAACTTATATCTGGCAATGGGTGTCGTCCATCCATTGATCCAGGGTTACCAGCCAAATCATTATTTAGATCAGCATAGCGTGCTCCTGGAATATGCCTCTGCTCGTAAAGCTCTTTACCCTTTGAATTATCCATCAAATCAAAACGGCAATCGATTATTACCCAGGCAGCATCATCTTGATATTTCTTAAGAGTTTCAGCATTAATTAATGGGTAACGGCGTACATTCATAAGACAATCAATATGAGTTATTTTAAGTTTCTATTATTTTGTCAAACAAAGAACTAGCTAAGCTGCTGTAGCATAGCTTCTGCTGAACTTACACCAAATTCTTTTGGTGGCTCAAGATTGAGCATGGTTATAACGCCATCATCAATAACAGCTGAAAAACGCTTGCAACGTCTACCCATATTTGCCGCAGAAAGGTCCAGCACCATTCCAAGTGCTTCCGTATAAGAACAATTACCATCAGCGAGCATTATCACATCGTTTTTAGCACCAAGAGACTCCCCCCAAGCATGCATAACATGGATATCATTTACCGCAAGACATACAACTATATCTATTTGTTTTTGCTTAATAGCAGTCGCATTACTAATATAGCCAGGCAAATGTTTGTTTGAGCACGTGGGTGTAAACGCTCCAGGAACCGAAAACAAAACAACCCTTTTATTCTGAAAAAACTCCGTCACATCGAACGCTTCTGGACCGTCTTCACGCATTCGTACAAGATTACCTTTCGGTATTGAATCACCAACCTTGATGGTCATGTATTTATCCTCATTAATTTATGCAATAGATACAATAACCCCCTAGCAACCGATATTCGGTCACTAGAGAGTTGTGTATATTTATAGTTTGTAAGGGCTTTAGCGGGCTAAGGCAGCTGCAAGCTCATTTTCTCTGGTTTCTTCAGCATTAACAAAAGTAACCCAGCTATTTGCAGCGCTCCTACTTCTAGTGTCTTCTGCAGCAGAGTTAAAGGCTGTTCTAGCTGCACCATACTCTTGTTGCTCAAAGAGGCAAGCACCAACAATCATGTAGGCTTGATCTTCACGACGAAGCTCTCCCTTATCTAGAGCATCTCGCCCTGAGGCCACACAATCTTCCCATTGAAGTAGATTTTGATAAGACTGAGCAAGACGTAAATCTAGCTCACCATTCTCTGTAGAAAGGTCTGCCGCTCTTGTAAGTGGCGAAATAGCTTTTGCATCTTCTTGAGCAAGCTGATAGGCCTGAGCAAGAGCACGGAAATTAGCCTCATTTGACTCAATCGTCCCATCTTCTAACCCAGCTTCCATAATGTAAGAAGCTTTAATAGGCGCATCTGCCTGAAGAAGCAGCATAGATAGCTGAACCAGTTCGTTACCTTGATCTAACCAGCCAGCCTCATAGGCGGTCTCATAGAGGGCTAGCTGGGCTTCATCATCACCTTCCATACCATACATTGCAGAAAGTTGAGTAAAATACTCTTCTTTTGGCCAAATATTAATAATTGTACCCAAAACATCGATGACATTCGGGTAATCCTCAAGCTCATAATAAAAAACATTCAATAGTCGGTACCAGTTCTCTCGTAGCTCTTGTCCCTTTGCAGTAGCTACATCTAGAGCTGTTCTTATAGGCTCAATTCCAGCACGATAATCTTGAAGCTGATAGAAGATTTGTGCTTTTAGCACATAGGCTTCCGGCCCCGGGTCCTCTGAGATAAGGAACCACGTATCAAGCATATCTACAGACTCCTGGTATCTCTCCTGCTGGAAATATAGCTGTGTAAGCGTATACCGGACATTAGTTTCCATTCCAAGCGGCAAATCTGGCTGAGCAAGAACCATTTCATACGCACGCATAGCTTCCGCGGTATTATCCTGGCCAAAATAAATAAATGCATAGAAATTCCACATCTGTGCTACTTCATAACTATTCAGACCATTCATGTTACGAACGCGCTCGAGAGCCTCCATGGCGCATTCCATATCTTCCATCTCAGCACATTCCTGAGCATTTGATAGGCGCTGATAAACCCTTTCACGCATAGCTGGGGTTTTACGAGTTTGCTGCTGTGCAGCGGCTGATTCCCCTTCTGCGTCTTGAGCTGGAAGGTGCGTTGCGAATAGAAGACCTAACGCAAGAGCAAATCCAGCAGGAATTGATACTAGACGTGAGTTAATCATTTAGAACTTCCTCTATCTTATTGCGTTATTTCGAAAGAAATTTTATTTTGAACACCAGGTACCTCAACAGCCTGG
>JAQWRR010000056.1 GCA_029243585.1 Gammaproteobacteria bacterium | reverse complement strand
TTAATCGGTTTTTTTCTATACTTGTTGCTTTCTCTGGCAAAATATACGTCTAGATGATTTTTGCTCTATAAGGCCGTTTTACGTGCACGTCTATATTTATGCGGTGAATGTGGTTGTTAGTGTTACCTTGCTATTGGCAGCATCTCCTCTATTCGCCCAGAATTCAGAGTCTAATAGCGTTGTTTTAGGCGGCATACAAAAAAACCTTCAGATTTATCGAACGATGACTCCGCCAGTACTTGATGGGGTATTGGATGATGAGGCGTGGACTCATGCTTCAAGTATCGAGGATTTGCATCAGTATGAGCCTATTGATCATGCTGAACCAAGCGAGCGCACGATTGTGTACATCACTTACGATGATGATTATTTGTATGTCGCTGCCCGCATGTTGGATACCGAGCCTGGTGAGATCCGAGCACGACAGCTTGTTCAAAACGGGAGTGCTCGTTGGGATGATGGGTTTACTATCTACCTGGATCCATTCAACAATAAGCGTACCGGCTACATGTTCCAAACAAATCCGAATGGCGTTAGGACGCAGGGCACGTTTGAGACCCCAACTCAGCTTAATCGTGATTGGGATGACATATGGTATGCCGAGGCTCTGATTAATGAAGAAGGTTGGGCTGCTGAATTAGCCATTCCTTTCAAAACGCTTAATTTTGATGCTAATAATCAAGATTGGGGCTTCACGCTTGAGCGGTATATAGCACGAAAGCAGGAAGCTATTTCTTGGTCCTCTTATAACCGAGAAGTTGATCCAGGGTCTGCGGGTTTGATAACAGGGTTGGTTGGTATGCAACAAGGTAGAGGGCTAGATTTTGTACCAACAATGGTCACTACTCAATCCAAAAATCATGCAAAAGGGTCTAAAACTTCCGAAACGCAACCAGCTCTAGACGTTTTTTATAACTTGACGCCATCACTGACAGGAGTCCTTTCTCTCAACACTGATTTTTCGGCAACAGAGGTTGATGATCGGCAAGTAAACCTGTCTCGTTTTAGTTTGTTTTTTCCAGAAAAGCGCGACTTCTTTCTTCAGGACTCTGACATTTTTTCTTTCGGAGACCTCAGACGAAACGGAATGCCATTTCACTCCCGCCGCATTGGATTGAGCGCGAGTGGCCAGCCAGTAGATTTGGATATTGGCACTAAGCTTACAGGGCGCGTCGGACGTTTCAATGTTGGTGTTTTAGGTGTTCAGCAAGATGGTTTTGAGGACGTTAGTAGCAGTAACCTGTTTGTTGGAAGAGTCGCAGCCAATATATTTCGTGAGTCAAGTGTCGGTCTTATAGTGACTGATGGTGACCCAAGATCAAACTTAGACAACTCTTTGGCGGGAGTCGATTTTCGTTATCGAAATACTGAGTTTGCTGAGAGGCATAGCCTTGAAGGTGGAGCCTGGTTTCAAAGTACTGATACGCAAGGGATTGAAAAAGAGCAGAACGCTTGGGGAGTGAACCTAGGGACTTCTAACAACAATGAGGGTTTCGAAGGAGACTTTTCATTTCAACATATTGAGGAAAACTTTAATCCTGCTCTTGGGTTTGTTAATCGACGAGGTATCGAATTTGCAGATGTAAGTGTTGGTTATAGGCACCTTCCAGAGCATCCATGGTTAAGGGAACTCACTCATGGTCTAACCGTTCGCAGTTATGAAAAGATATCTGGCGGGTTAGAGAGTCGTTTTATGTTTATGGAGCCATTTGAACTTGAAACAAATAATGGGGATACCTTTGGTACACAAGTGATCTATAACCGAGAGGTATTGACTGAACCCTTTGAAATTGTTGATGGTGTCGTGATTTCTCCTGGCGATTATGAGTATTCCTCATACGGATTTGAACTCGCAGGGGCGAGCGAACGAGTATTTGCACCAAGTTTTGAGTATTCACAAGGGGAATTTTTCACAGGTGACCGGTCTGAGATATTGATCGGCGGAGAATGGCGCCCTAACCGACGTCTTTTTATGGGCTTAGCGTATGAATATAACGACATTGTGTTACCCAATGGCAGTTTTATAACGCGTCTAGTGCAGTTAGATCTCAATGTTGCATTCAATGTCAGATGGTCTTGGGTGAACTTAATTCAGTATGACAATGAATCAAAAACCGCTGGTATCAATAGTCGATTACGTTGGAATCCCAGAGCAGGCCAGGATTTATATGTAGTCCTCCATCATGGTTTCAACGCAACTGGGGTTTTTCGGGGCCTTCATTCGACAGACTCTCAATTGTCGGTCAAATACACCCAGACATTTCGATTCTAGCTTGACTAGAAGCAAAAGCTATATTTTTAGTGATTGTTGTGCCATTTCCATACTGGCCTAGGACATCGTTATTCTCTCAATATGCTTAATCATTGAGACTCTCATACCTTTAGGGTTTGTGTCGGCATCAAAAGTCTCGTATAAAGGGTGTAGCACATTTGTGTGGGGGAGTTTTAAGGGGGGCTTGCTAATACGGCTTGCTGATCAATTTTTAATGCAGCACACGGATGTGCCGGAGGTTATCAATGAATAACGCCCAAAAATCACGATGTTTTTTTGTATCACTAGGGGTATGTCTTTTTTGGACATCTACACTAGTTGCGCAAGACACAGTAGTTCGAATTATTCAGACTAATTATGCTGGTAGCAACGCACATATTATTGATCCGAATACCAATAAAGTTGTGGATATTATTGAGAATGTCCCTAAAGCTCATGCAGTAGTAAATCATCCGGACGGCACTTATTTTTATTTTGCTAATGAGCATGACCATAATATTGATATTGTCGATGCGAAGACTCTTGAGGTAGTTGATCGAATTCCTCTAGTCGAGCGCCCAAATAAGCTTGTTATCAACAAGACTCAAAATAAACTCTATGTGGGTATTCGTGATTCAGCACACTTGCAGATAATAGACCTAGATTCCCATAAAGTTATTAAGACCCTTCCAGTTCATGCGGGAATTCATAATGTTTATGTCACTAAGGATGACCGTTATATTATCGCGGGACTCGGCAAACACCCTGACTCTCTAGAAGAGCCAACAATTCAGGTTATTGACGCCAGTACTGACGAAATTGCTTTTGGTGTTTCTTTAGAAGGTTTCAGGGTAAGGCCAATGGCACTGGAGTCTAATGCCGATGGTTCCCCTAGTCGTATTTTCGCTCAAGCTGAACGTTTAAACGGTTTCTATGTGGTGGATTGGAATAAGAGAGAGACAGTTGATTTTGTAAGCGCTCCGCCTTTACCTATATCACAGCAAAATTTTGATGGGATCCAGAATGGGACTGGACATGGTTTGCTTGTTTTGCCTGATCAGTCTGCTCTTTGGTATGCCAGCCGGCTTGATAGTCGCGTTTATGCTTGGTCACTTCCTGACCTTGAGTTTATGGGTGGTATAGAGGTAGGGGCATCACCTCAATGGTTAACAGCAACACCAGACAGCAAAACATTATATGTCAGTATGGTGGGTACAATGGAAACTGTTGCTCTTAATACTGAAACCCATGAAATAAGATCCAGGATTCCAGTGGGTTTTGGGCCGAAACGAAATTCCACACATGTTCTACCGGTTGCTTTAGCACGATGATTATGGGGATGCGATGGAATTTCTTGCCAAATAATATATGTCGTGCTGGAGTCTATTGGTTAATCTGCACAGCGGTTCTTGTAACTGTAGGGTGTTCTTCACAAGATAATGAGACTCAAGGCTCTCAGTCTCAGGGACTGGATTTTGACTTCTATCGGGAAAATATAGAACCACTATTTTTCCAGTCTCGAGGTGATTTTTTGCCGCCCAACCCTGGCGACCCTGCTTGTGTTATGTGCCATACGTGGCAGACGAGCACACCTTTTATGTTGGCTTCACTTGAAGACAATGAGAATGGTGATGTTTACTGGACAGAAGAGCAATCACGTAGAAACTTTGAGATGGTCTCAGGTCTTGTTACACCGGGTGATCCTGATAATAGCCGTTTATTACTCCAGCCGCTTAGTGCAGAAGCAGGCGGATCGCCTATGCATACCGGTGGAAAATACTGGGATTCTAAAAATAATGTCGAGTGGCAGATGTTAGCTGAGTGGGTCAGTAATGCAGATTTTGTTGAGAACGAACCTGTTCCTGACGTGGATTTTGAATTCTTTAGAGCGTGCGTTCAACCAGTCTTTTTTAGCGTTACAGTCGATGGAATGGCTTGTGCAAATTGTCATAATGCTGAGTTTGCTCGAGCAGATCCAGAGGAGTCTTGGGATTACATTAATGGATTAGGTTTGATTGATCCAGGACATCCAACTCAGAGTCGCTTACTAATGCACCCTTTGCATCCCGATGCTGGTGGAGACTATGTACATAACGGTGTTCGTCGGTGGCTTTCCCAGGACGATCCTGAATTTCAGATGCTCGCTGGCTGGATTAATGGGGAACATGTCGGGGCAAGCTGTCCGATTTGATCTGCTGTAATGTGGTATTGAATGTGTGCTTAAAGGTGAGGTGCTTGGCATAGGATTATTCCCATCTGCAAAGAACCATTAAGGGCAGCGAGTGAATTTTTGCGGAGACTACTGATGACTAAAAAAAATGATGATACCCGCGATGAAACCAAGTCCCATGATGATAAAACTTTAAGTAGACGAGATTTTGTAAAGACCGGTGCTGTTGCTGGGCTTGGTGCAACATCACTACTTGAGTCAGGTAATACCAACGCACAATCGTCTCCGTCCAACGAAAATATTCAATGGGATTATGAAGTTGATGTGATTATTGCTGGTGGAGGTTGTGCCGGCCTCACCGCCGCTATCCGGGCACGAGACCTCGGAGCTAGCGTTATGGTGGTGGATCAAAACTATGATCTGGGCGGAAGAATGTTGCACAGTGGGTCATTTACATCACTTGGAGGCGGTGATCCCGTACAGGTCCGGGATATAAATGGTGAGAGTGATACCGAAGGATTTATAACGGTTCCTTCTGCTGAAGACCCTAAAGAACTTGAAGATACCATTGACCTTCTTTTCACAGACATTACAGATTGGTCTGTTGTCGATCCAAAAGCTCAGAGCCCTTATAGATACAATGACAGAGGGTTGGTTCGTGCTTGGGCTGAGAATTGTCCTGCAACGCGGCAATTCCTTATTGATAACTATGTCAGGTTTGCTCGTATCAGTGGTACACACGGCGGAGGGGGGTTGTCCCGTGCGCGAGGTTCTCGTTGCTTCTTCATGTTGGGTGAAAAGACTGATATCAAGGCGGGTACGATAACTCCGGAAGATGCAGGAGTGGCTGATTACGAGCGTACAAGTGCTTTTGCACCAGTACAGATGATGGATGCTAGTAGGCTGGTTGGGCCAGGAGCGGTTATGAATGGTGCTGCCCTGTCTCGTCCCTTGGAGTACTCAGCACGAGAGAAAGGTGTACAGTTCATGCTTCATCGGCACTTTGATGAAGTGATTAGAGAGAATCCTTTTTCTGGAAGGATTTTAGGTGTCAGCGCTCATTATTCACCACGTCAGCACCCTGATAATGGTGAGCTAATGCAAAGTTACTGGCAGAATGGCAATGTTGACGAGCGCCGACAGACAATACATATCAGGGCCCGTAGGTCGGTTATTCTTGCAAGCGGTGGACATGCGGGTAACCCTGAGGTTCGCAGTATGTTTTATCCCGCTATGCGGGAGCCTGCTTTTCCAACTAGTGGTGTAGCTTTACAAGGTCCCCATGGTCAAGATGCCAGTGCTCTTATCGCGGGGCTTAAAGTTGGTGCTAACTTAGCTGGAATGCAGCAAAACATTTCTTATCCTACAACTTTTCATATAGCACCCCGTCTTGGAACACGAGATGCATATACCACTATGATGCCTGGTCACCCAACCTTTGGGTTTCGTGGTTCTGCTGGAATCAATGTTGGGAGCGTTGGTTTTGAAGAGTTTATTGCGGTAAATCAGGTTGGGAAGCGGTTTTTTAATGAGGTTCGTCTTCCTGCCAGACCTTCTCCAAGCCGTTATCCAGGTGCTGATGGTGGTTCCCCTGGGCGTGGACTTGATCATAAACCACTTGACTGGCGTAACTGTAGGAAAGAGTGGGTCAGGGAAATGTACAACTACGATCATGGTCTAGATGCTGCACTGGCTCTCAACGAAGGATCAGAGGCTCCGGACTATTATTCAGGGCCAATTTGGGCCATTTTTGATCAAGATGCTGTTGAACGTACTGGTTGGGAAGTGCGTTATCCGTATATTGCTGATAATGGTTATTCCTTTAAAGCAGACTCTATTGAAGAACTTGCTCAGAAGATAGCTAAGGGCCATGAATTCCAAAGGGTGCCGCTTAAATACCTTACTGAGACAGTGGAAACGTGGAATCGTTATGTTGATGCTGGTAAAGATCCTGAATTTGAGCGAGAAGTGGATGCTCCTATGAACCAGATCGTTAAACCACCATTCTATGCCTTATCAATAATGGTCATTTGGCATGACTCTTATGGAGGATTAAGAGTGAATGGACGTCAGCAGGTTCTGGATATGCGGGGCCAGGTTATTCCGGGCTTATACGCTGGGGGTGAGGCTGTGGGTGGCTTTAACAAACATGGTTTAGGTAAAGGCCATGTGCATGGCTACATTGCTGGCACACATGCTGTGGAAGACGTATCTGCCTGAACAGTTTATTGATCTTTTATTCGGGCAAAAGGGTTCAACCATAAGGATCTGTCTCCCATGACCTCAGATAATCATTCGATGCTCAAAATTAGTTCTTGTAGCATAGTTGACTCAGTAGATGAGGTAGATCTGGGAAGCGAAATTACGCTTGAATGTATTGTATGTAGTATCACGCCAATAGACCTAACAGGCGAGATTCTTTTGATCAAGAATCAAGAGAATATTGTCGTAAAGCATATTTCACTTGATGAGTTTTATAATGACGGTAATAAAACGATTCAGTTTGTGGCGGATGCACCGATCACGCTTGGCAAACACACCTGGTCAATAATATATCCGGCATATGAAGAGAATGACGTTTGGTGTGGTGAGGAAATATCACAGTTTTCTTTTATTGTTAAACCACACCACACAAACCTTTCTGCTTGGGATGTGCCTTCAGTTATTGGGTGCAGAGAAACCTTTAATATGAAACTTGGGGTTAGCTGTTCTTCCGGGTGCCAGCCCGATGGGTGGTCTTTTTGTGTGCATGACCAGGATGGGGTTGAGCAGGCTGATGTTTTAGTTGGCGATGATGTCTATGCTGGTACAGATTCTCTTTACTATGCAGAATGTGAGTTAAATGCTCCTCAGAAAATTGGGCTCTATAACTGGGAAGCTAAGATCAAACGTCAGAATTCAGATGCCGTACATGAGGATAGCATCGTGAGTTTTCGCGTTAGAGTTTTGGAAGAGCCTGATTCTTTGTTGACTATAGTAGCCGTAGATTCTGCAACTCAGGTTCCAATCCAGGGCGTACAGGTTCAGGCCCATCCTTATAGGGCTTTTACCAATGAAAATGGAATTGCAGAGGTTAGGGTTCCTAACGGTATGTATACACTCTTTGTTTCTGGAAGGAATTATTTCCCTTTTAGAACTAATAATGAAGTTCAAAAAGACCTTACAATCAGAGCAGAACTGGTTTTAGATGAAGGCATCTCGGATTCTGATGTTTGGTCCTGATATGCGATGGTATAGGTATAAATAGGAAAGCCCGGACAGTGAAGAAATTAATCGGTATTTTAAGCAGTATCTTGTTTTTTTCTGTTGCTAGCCAAGCTCAGGAATTAGCTAATATGAGTCAGTTTGAGCAAGGACAGCAGATTTATCAGGCTAACTGTACGTTATGTCATATGGATTCTGGTTCTGGTAGCCCACCAATATTTCTGGCTTTGAATGGAAATGAGCAATTAGCTGATGCCACTCGTATTATCACCAATATTAAACAAGGCTCGGGCGCAATGCCGGCCTTCCCAGGTTTGGATGCAGATGAAATCGCCGCATTAGCAACTTATATCCGAAATGCCTGGACTAATAGTTTTGGTGAGGTGACGGTTGCAGAGGTGACATCCACCCTAGATGGTTTTGAAGAGGGCTTGAAAATAGCGTCGGTTTGGGATGGCGTTTATACCGAAGCACAGGCACAGAGAGGCCAAATTCTTTATTCGGGGACATGTGGATCTTGTCATGGTCGAAGGTTGAATGGAGCTCCAGAGGATCCAGACATGGGATCAACACCTCCTTTAGCACGTGCGAGATTTCTTCGTGTATGGGAGGGGCGATCATTGGCGACATTGTTTGAATATACCCGGGTAACTATGCCATCGGATAATCCAACTTCGTTGACTGATGAAGAGTTTATCGACGTGATTGCTTATATGCTTTCTGTTGGCGGAATGCCGATTGGAACTAATGAGTTAGAACCTGATACACAAACTCTAGCGCGTATTCTTATCCAACAATCTCAGTAACATGATGGCCAATTCACAGCATGGACTGAAATTTTTCTTTCTTAATGTAGGACATTTTTTAGACCATTTTTTTGTGCTTATTTTTGCAACTTCGGCTGCATTGATGCTCACTCTTGAATGGAATATTGATTACGCTGCCTTAATTCCATATGCCACGCCTGGGTTCATTGCCTTTGGTTTGTTTTCAATTCCAGCTGGATGGCTTGCTGATAGGTGGAGTCGTGATGGAATGATGGTAATTTTTTTTATTGGTATTGGGGCTAGTTCAGTATTTGCTGGTTTTGCAAATAATCCTTTGCAGATTTCTATAAGCCTGGTATTGGTTGGCATATTTGCTGCAATTTATCATCCGGTTGGTCTTGCAATGGTCGTAGAAGACCGAAGAAACACCGGCATCCCTATAGCGATTAATGGCGTCTTTGGAAACCTGGGAGTGGCATGTGCAGCCCTTGTCACTGGTTTTCTGATTGATATATGGGGTTGGAGAAGTGCTTTCGTGATTCCCGGATTGTTATCAGTTTTTACTGGTATTTTGTACTGGTGGTTTTTTCTTTCAACGACCAGTTTCGGTTCGCCTAACCAAAAGACTAAAGATTCTATTAAGGGAATTGGAACAAATTCAGAATTAATGGGAAAAAATGTTGCCTGGGTGTTTAGTATCATTTTAGTTACTACAGCTATAGGTGGTTTTGTATTCCAGAGTACAACCTTCTCTTTACCAAAAATCTTAAATGAAAGAATGCCAGAGTTAGCAGGAACAGCTACGATGGTTGGGTGGTACGCCTTCCTGGTTTTTTCGTTCGCTGCTTTAGCGCAGTTGGTGGTTGGTTATCTAGTTGATCATTATTCCATTCGAACTGTTTTTTCTTTCATCGCAATTCTACAAACAATATTTTTTGCCATCATGATTTCTATGGTAGGTTTTTCAGCACTCGTTGTGGCAACTGCTTTTATGCTTGTTGTCTTTGGCCAAATTCCAATTAATGATGTTTTGGTCGGTCGTGTAGCACCAGCCGCATGGCGTAGTCGTGCATACGCAGTTCGGTCTGCACTAACGTTTACCGTTATGGCGTCAACATTACCACTGGTTGGCTGGATATATGGAACAAGGGGGTTTTCTGCCCTTTTTGCAATTTTATCTTGTGCGGCACTGGTTATATTTATTGCCGTTCTGACATTGCCTAAATCCGGAAAATTTATAAAAAAACCTGAAACAGTAGCTATTTGATCTTATTGTCTTCTAGCCAAGGATTAGATAAAAACAATAGTTACAGGGCTTCCAGTTTCCACGATCATCCCAGTCGGTGAAAGTTCTCCAGTGTTTTGGTCTATCGCAAATCCAATAATTGTATGGGTGTCCTGATTGCAGGCATAGAGCTGGGTTCCTGAGGGGTCAATCCCAAAATAACGAGGCCGTTCTCCACCACTACTTGTCCATCCAATGGGCGATAACATGCCTGTCATTTGATTGATTGAGTAAGCAACAATGCTGTTGTGACCGCGATTAGAGCCATAAAGAAAACGACCAGATGGATGAACAGCAACCTCGGCTGTCGTGTTGTAGTCCATAAAACCCTTGGGGAGAGTTGTTAAAAGTTGTATTTCATTAAGCCCCCCTGTCCTAGAGTTATATACAAAAACTGCCATTGTGGAGTCAAGTTCGTTAATCACATAAAGGTACGGAAGGGTTGGGTGAAAACTGGCATGGCGTGGTGCAGAGCCTGGTCGGCTTGCAATGGATGGAATTTCTGCTGGTATGAGAGTTCCATTACTGGAATCAACCCTGAAAACAAAAACCGTATCAAAACCCTTGTCAGGTACCACAAAAAAACGGCCTTCAGGGTCGAAGGGATTATGGTGTGGGTGTGAGCTTGTCTGTTGTATAAGGTTAGGTCCAGGCGAGCCCTCAAGTTCAAAAATATCACTAAGAGGCAAGAGAGACCCATCATTTGCAATTGGGAGTACCGCCACGGAACCTGAGGCATAATTTGAGACCACAAGGAATCCATTGCTTTGATCCACCGCCAAGTGCACCCCGTTTGTTCCACCAGTTGTCTGCTGGTTTATTAGCTTAAGTTGGCCACTTTGTGCATCTATTGCGAAAGCTGATGCATAGTTTCCATCAGCATGCACTGAGTAAATAAATCTGTTTGTCCTGTCTGAAGCAAGAAAGGAGGGGTTGACCAGATCAATATTTTGAATATGCAGCCAATCTTTTGAATCCGAATCTATACGATAGACATTAATACCGTTGCCCTGAGCATTACGCTCTTCAGACGTATATGAGCCTACATACGCATATTGTGGCATTTTCTGCGTCTGAGAATAGGCTTTTTTTGAGGTCCACTTTGCGGTGGTAATGGTCGCTAAGGTTGCGCTTATCCCACCTATGAATCGGCGTCTTGGATGATTAAGGGACATGCCTGCTCCAATCTATAATTTTGACCCTATTCTACAGTCATCGGCCTTTCATCTCTCTGAAATTATTTAATTTAGGTGTCCGGTTGGCCGATGGTAAGAGTAGAATTAACTAAACATTAATTAAATTGAGATACCTAGAGGGTATATAGGGTTATCTTAAGAGCTAAACGCTTTAGGGGTATGTATGCGTAATAAAGTAAGTTTGGTTTGTGGTTTATGTGTATGCATCGCTAGCGTTATCGCAGTGATTGGTATTGTTTTATCTTTTACTCCCCGCTACACAGAAGCACAGACAACGGAAACTTTTATGGCGCGTTTATCTGTCATGCCTGTGGAGGCAGCAACGGTTCCTGATATCGCAGGTTCGGGGTCAGGTTCTGCAGTATTTGACAATGGGCGATTATTAATCGATGGCGCATTTACGGGGTTGCTTGGGATAGTAACAGCTGCTCGTTTGCATGAGGGACCTGGAATGGGGATTCGCGGTACAGCCTTTTCTGAGCTTATGGTAGTGGGAGGTGTTGAAGGCTCATTTTCAGGGGAGATAGAGCTTTCCACTGATCAAGCTGACAGTCTGCGCCAGGGAAAAATATATATTCAGATAGACAGCGAAGCGGCACCAGAGGGGAATCTCTGGGGCTGGCTTGTAAAGTAGGGTGACGTTATGACGAAAAAAAAATATATACCTCTTCAAAAGAGGCATTCATACATGTTTATTCTCTCTAGTTTATCAGTGGCTCTGATGCTGACTAATTTTGATGTAAGCGCCCAATTACCGGACATGACCGTTGATGGACCTTTTACGGCAGAGCAAGCTGCTGCCGGGCTTCTTGCCTATAGAACACACTGTGCCAGCTGTCATCAACCAGACCTAGGAGGGTTGAATGAGGCACGGCCTCTCGCAGGCGCAGATTTTATGAACGTTTGGCAAGAACTAACTGCACAACAACTTATTACGTTTGCTCAGCTAACTATGCCCTCATCTCCTGGTGTTCCAGGTAGCCTTGGAGAACAGACTTATATCGAAATTGTTGCTTTTTTGCTCCAAGCTAATGGAGCTAATCCAGGCAATGAAACACTCGCTGCAAACAACATGACTGTCATCGGTGAGGTTGCAACAGGGGTAATGCCTGAGACTTTAAGACAGGGCGTGGCATCAGCTCTCCCTGCACAACAGTCTGGAGCAGGGGCAGGACTTACAGGGCTTACTCGTGAAGGCCAGATTGAGGGTTTAGAACCGGTTTCCGATGAAATGCTTCGTGACCCTGATCCTGATGACTGGCTTATGATTCGTGGTAATTATCAAGCTTGGAATTACAGCTCTCTGGCAGATATTAATTTAGAAAATGTATCGGATTTAAGGTTGGAGTGGGCATGGGCAATGACTGAAGGTGGCAGAAGTCAGCCAGCCCCGATTGTTCATGATGGGATTTTGTATCTCGGTAATATGGGTAATGTAGTGCAGGCCCTGGATGGGGCAACAGGCGAGTTAATTTGGGAGCACTATGTTGGACCTACTGTACCCACTGTGGCTATGCGAGGGTTAGCAATATATGACGACAAGATTATTGTTTCCACGAACGATGCCCGCATCGTTGCCCTTAACTCAAGAAGTGGTGAGCTTATATGGGATATAACCATTGGTGACCGTACCGACGGGGATTATCGGAATTCAAGTGGAGCCCTGGTTATTAAGGGGAAAGTTGTTTCCGGTTTGGGTGGATGTGATCGTTACAGGGAAGAGAAATGCTTTATTAGTGCTTACGATGTTGAAAATGGTAATGAACTTTGGCGTTTCAATACTATCGCACAAGACCTGGAGCCTGGGGGTGATACATGGGGCGGTTTACCAAATCTTTTTCGGGCTGGTGGAGAGACCTGGATAACGGGGAGTTATGACCCTGACTTGGATTTAACGTACTGGGGCGTTGCACAGGCAAAACCATGGATGCCGGTAAGTCGCGGTAACAGTGCATTGGATGATGCGCTCTATACGAGTGCGACACTTGCTCTTGATCCTGATAATGGAGATCTTAGTTGGCATTTTCAACATGCACCGGGTGAGGCTTTGGACTTGGATGAAGTCTATGAACGAGTCTTGATAGATGTTGGAAATGAACAGTTAGTTTTTACGATTGGGAAACCAGGAATTCTATGGAAACTAGACCGGGAAACCGGGGAGTTTATTGATCATCACGAGACAATTTATCAGAACGTTTATGATGAAATAGACCCTGAAACAGGTCGTCCTTCATATCGTCAGGACATTATCAACAATTCTCGTGGGGAGTGGGCATCAGCATGTCCAAGCACTGAAGGTGGGCATAACTGGCAAGCGATGAGTTACCACCAGCCAACCGAACAGCTTGTTATACCACTCAGTCAAAGCTGTATGGAAATTCGGGGGCGAATTGTCGAGTTTGTCCCAGGTGCTGGAGGAACGGCAGCGGACAGACGCTGGTATGAGATGCCTGGTACTGATGGCAATATCGGAAAATTAGCTGCTTACAGCGTTGATACTATGGAGGAGCTATGGTCTTTAGAACAGCGAGCTCCATTTTTGACAGCGGTGTTATCTACAGGTGGGGAACTTGCCTTTGTTGGTGATTTAGATCGCAACTTTAAGGCTGTGAATGTTAAAACTGGTGAGATACTTTGGGACACTAGATTGGCTACTTCGGTACAAGGGTTCCCAATTACTTACCGTGTAGGTGGTCGTCAGTTTATTGCAGTGCCAACAGGTCTTGGGGGTGGTAGTCCACGAAATGTTCCAAGGCTCATTGCGCCTGATATCCGTCATCCTGCTACAGGTAATGCCCTCTATGTGTTTGCATTGCCATAGGACGATACGTTCAACCAACGTGAATCAAAGGGAGGCTCCATGAAAAAACTTGTGATCTTTATAGGTGCAATAAGCTGTATTTCTGTACGAGCTCAAAACCTTATGACTCCTGATGAGTTAAATGCTAGCCGAGGCATAAATTTTGATGCTGTAGAAATAAGGGTAGAGTCAATTTCTTCAGATTTGCATGTCCTATTTGGTGTCGGGGGCAACGTGCTTGCTTCTATTGGTAGTCAAGGCGTTTTGATCGTCGATGATCAGTTTGCGCCATTAGTTCCAAAGATAAGATCATCAATTAGCGCCTTGGGTGGAGGCGAGGCAGATTTTGTGATCAATACACATTGGCATTTTGACCATACGGGCGGTAATCCTCTCATGGGAGCCGTTGGTAGCTGGATGGTTTCTCATATTAATTCAAGACAAATGATGACGGAGACCCAGGTAGTCAATTTGGTAACGGCTTTAGTAGAGCAGAGTCCATATATGGATCAAGCACTACCTGTTATTACTTACGAGGATCATATGCAGTTTTATTTCAATGGCGAAACTATTGATTTGATGCATTTCGGGCCTGCTCATACGACAGGGGACACTGCGGTTATATTTCGCGGCTCGAATGTAGTTCATATGGGTGATGTTTTTAATAGGAGCGGGTATCCATTTATAGATGCGGATAACGGTGGAGGAATAGACGGGGTTATCCTGTTTTGTGAGTCTGTATTGCAACAAATTGAGACCAATACGATTGTTGTTCCTGGCCATGGCCCAATTGGAACCTATACAGATCTAGCTGACTATGTTGCGATGCTTCGAGAAATTCGGGAGCGTATTGCAATTTTGATTGCTGGAGGCGCGACACTT
>JAQWRR010000054.1 GCA_029243585.1 Gammaproteobacteria bacterium | reverse complement strand
CATGTAATTAACTATAAAGAAGAGAATTTTTCAAAATGGATTATTGGAAAATTTGGTAAACCTCAACGCCGTAGTTATGAAGGTGGGGTTGACGTCGTTGTTAATTTTACTGGCGGTGACACATGGGCTCCTACATTACGTTGTGTAAAGCGTGGTGGAAAAATACTGGTTTGTGGTGCAACAGCTGGCTATGACCCTAAAGAAGATCTTCGCTATGTCTGGACATTTGAACTCCAAATCATCGGATCAAATAGCTTCTATAACGATGACCTAAAAGCCCTAATGAGTTTGGTTCAAAAAGGAAAAATCAAACCTGTTATTGATGAGGTACTCCCTCTTGCAAATGCATCAGAAGGTCTTCGTCGTATTGAAGAGCGGGAAGTATTTGGAAAAGTAATTATCTCACCTTGAATTGTCAGCGCATGAATAGAACATGTCCCTCAATTCGTCTAAAAATGTTTGAATTTCAGCAGGCCGCCTAATGGGTATACCGTTACCTGATTCCAAAGGTTACCCAGGCAATTTAGGCCTATTATTCGAGGAACATGCTAATGAGCAGCGTCCAGCACTTATCGACCTAAGAGATCAGCAGGAGGGAAATGTAGTTACTTACCGTGATCTTGATACTGCTTGTAACGCAGTCGCTCGGGGGTTAACGAAAAAAGGACTCACACCAGGGGATCGTATAGGGATACTTTCACTAAATAGACCAGAATTTATCTTCACTTTACTTGGAGCTATGCGGGCAGGCGTCATTCCCGTTCCTATTAACATCAAATTACCTGAACAAACCATTTCTTACATAATCAAAGATGCAAATATCAAACTGCTTTTTGCTGAAACAAGGTTTAGGGAAGTCTTTCCTCGTAATATCCAGGCTATAGAATTTGATAGTTCTTTTGATGGTTTCTTGGATTTTGGTTCTTTTAAGGCTTTCAATCCCACGCCAGATTCTATAGCTGTTCAACCTTACACATCAGGTTCTACTGGCCAACCAAAAGGCGTACTACTAACACACTATGGACAAAACTGGAGCAGACGGATCCTCTCACATACACGTGGTACCTCAAAAAAAGATGTAATCCTAGTAGCTGCACCCCTCTATCACAAGAATGCTTTAAATGCAGTGAAACAAGGTCTTACTGCAGGCGCGACACTGCCACTATTACCCCAATTTTCGGAGGAAAGGTATATCAAAGCGATTGGAGAGTATCGTTGTACGGTTATCTCGGGCGTACCAACCATGATCTCTATGGTTCTTAATTCAAAGGACCTTCTGTCCAGCACTGAAACTAGTTCGGTACGCACGGTAATGATGGGTTCAGCACCATCCTCTCCACAATTACTCTCTGAAATTAAAGAACAATTCCCTAGCGCTGAAGCGTTAGTAGTGTATGGAGTAACCGAAGGTGGTCCCGTACCACTAGGCCCACATCCCGAAGGCAAACCACGTCCAAATGGTTCAATAGGTGCACCGTATGCTGGCACTGAAGCTAAACTTATTGGAGGTCCTACCCCATATCAAGGGGAATTAATGGTGAAAAATCCTGGCGTGCTATTTTCATATCACAATCTTCCAGATGATACGAAAAGAAGCATTGAGAATGGTTGGTACCGAACTGGTGACATATGTCGCTGCGATAAAGATGGTTTTTTTTATTTTCTTGGCCGTACTGATGACATGTTTGTATGTGGCGGAGAGAATATTTATCCCATCGAGGTCGAAACATTGCTTGAGAAACACCCTAAAGTCCATCAGGTGCTGGTCATGCCTTTCGAACATGAGCTAAAAGGGCATGTACCATACGCATTCATTATCCCAAGGAAAAAAACACAAGTCTCAGAGGAAGAAATAAAACAGTTTGCCCTAGCTAATGGGCCTCCCTACATGCACCCAAGAAGGGTATTCTTCATAAAAAATTTACCGCTCACAGGAACCAACAAAGTGAACCATGAGCTTTTAAGAAAATGGGTAGCTAAAAAAACTTTAGATACCCCACTAAATACTAATGAGCTAAAGGCAATCAAATGAACAAAGAAACTATAGGAGTTGAAAAATTACAGGAACTCCTAACTCGCGGGCCTTTTAACCGGTGGTTAGATTTCTCAGTTCTCTCAGTCAATGAGGAAGGCATCGAAGTTGAGGTTACCTGGCGTGAAGAATGGGTAGTAAACCCAGAGCAACGCTACACACATGGTGGCATTCTTGCAGCAATTATTGATACAGCAGCGGACTATGCCATTGCAGCAACTCTAGGGCGTCCAGTACCAACTATTAGCATAAGAGTCGATTATCATAAAGCAGCGAAACCTGGGAATCTAAAAGCAAGAGCACATGTAGTACGCTTGGGTAGACAGTATTCTACAGCTGAGTCCTACGTTTATGATAAAGATGGATCGCTTGTTGCCAGCGGACGCGGAACCTATTACACAGCACCCCCTCGATCATAAACCTCGACCACCAAAGACCTATTAAATGAATCACAATTATAAAAATGAGAATTTTCGGGAATTCTTGAATCGATTACGCACTGAAAAAGAACTTATCGATATTAAGCAAACGGTAGATATAAGGCATATCGCTACCCTTGTGGATCAGGCCGAAACTGCACTTCTTTTCCATAATGTAAATGGCTATAAAATTCCGGTTGTCTCCGGAATCCTTCGTTCTCGTAATAGAGCTATTTTATCAATGGGTTGCAGTAACTACTCAGAGATAGAACACAGACTGGCCCAAGGCATCGAGAACCCAATCTCACCGTCCTATATTAAAAGTGGGAATAATAAGGAAGTAATACAAACCGGTGATGATGTAGACCTCTACCGTCTACCCATACCTATGTCTTCGATTTATGACGGTGGTCCAATGATTACTGCTGGTGTGGTAATCGCAAAGGATCCTGAATTTGGCTTTAACTCTGGCATGTACAGATTCATGGTTAAAGAAAAGAATCTCACAGGTATTGATATTGTGACACCTAATAATATGCGTTTATTTGCGCAGCGGGCTTACGAAGCTGGCCAACCATGTCCTATTTCAATTTCGATTGGAACACACCCATTTGAGATTATGGGGTCTGGTTTTAGATCACCACTTGGCGTTGATGAAATGGCTCTAGCAGGAGGCATCCGTGGTTCAGCAGTTGAACTAACTAATTGTGAGACTATCGATTTACCCTGTATAGCAGATGCAGAAATTGTTCTTGAGGCTGAAATCCTACCATCGGGTTGGACCCATCCAGAGGGCCGGTTTGGTGAGTTCACGCGTCTCATGGGCGGACTTCATTGGAACCCCATAGTTAAAGTGAAAGCAGTAACTATGCGAAAAAACCCTATTTACTATGCATTACATATGCCATGGGAAAATACCTGGTTAGCAGCGCCTACTAGATACACAGCTATCAGGCGAGCAGTAAAAAGTGCAGGCGTTGGACTTAAAGAAATAAATGTCACCCTCGGTGGTTGCGGCTTCTGGCATGCAATTATTTCTATAAAAAAACAGGCAGGCGAAGGCAAAAATGCTTTGCTCGCAGCATTGACAGCTCAAGATATTAAGCATGTTGTCGTCGTTGATGATGACATCGATGTTCATAATGCCGAAGATGTTGAATGGGCAATTGCAACCCGCGTGCAGGGTGACAGGGATGTAATTATTATTCCTGGAGCACGGGCTAAGCCTCTTGATCCTAGTCTTGCAGTAACCCCACCTGGAGTAGTACCAACCGGAGCAAAAGTAGGGATAGATGCCACTATAGGCGAAGGGATACCATCTGAACGTTATGAGCGGATTGCTTATGCCTATGCAGACCGCGCAAAAATTAATGACTATATAGAAGGTAAAACTGACCCAGTGTTAGTAGAAGATGACCGCAAAGAACTTACTAGTCAGCTAGCCAAGAAGATTTTCCATCTAATAGAAGAAACACCAAAATACTATCAGGAGATTGCTGAAACTTTCTCTGAGTATGAATTTAAAGTTATAGCAAGAGCTCTGGGACAACTTCACTCCGAAGGTAAACTTTGGCAAGACAAACGCGGTCGAGCCTGTCTTCGAGATTCTATCCATGCAGCTGAGCCGCCAACAAAGACAAATTGACGAATTCCACTTCTCACATACAAGTTCCACAATCTGATCAACTTTGCGTAGATCATGTTGCACACTATGTTGAAAATATAGACCAGACCAGCCAATACCTCAGCAGTATGGGCTTTACACTGACCCCCTTTTCAGTTCAATCACATAAA
Source organism: Gammaproteobacteria bacterium (assembly GCA_029243585.1). Classification (GTDB taxonomy): domain Bacteria; phylum Pseudomonadota; class Gammaproteobacteria; order Steroidobacterales; family Rariloculaceae; genus UBA6522. Next base: position 9,684 of record JAQWRR010000054.1, on the reverse strand, counting down.
GTAAAACCAAGTAGCACTCTAGAACCTGCTGGTGCTGGGAATAAATGTGTAATGCTCAAACAAGGTTATATTGAACTTCTTACGCCAATTAGCACTACGCCAATCGCCAATCAACTTCGATCAGGTATTGAACGTTACATAGGCATTCACCTCCTGGCCATCGGCACATCAAAACCCCTAGAAGATCATGCGCGCTTGGTCAAAGAAAACTTCACTCCACTTGAACCGGTTTCATTGCAGCGCAAGATAAAAACTGAGACAACCGAAGAGACTGCTCATTTCAAAGTGATACGTGTACCACAAGGAACAATGGCAGAAGGTCGTATTCAGTTTTGTCATCATCTGACGCCAAACTTTTTATGGCAGAACCGCTGGACTCAGCATGCTAACCATGCAATAGCCATCAGCGATATTATTTTTTGTGTTGAAGATCCTCAGGAGGCTGCTGAACGCTATGCACGTTATACTGGGTTACCCTCAATCAGTCGAAAAAACTCCATACGCATTACCACTAATCGTGGCTCTTTAATTTTTGTGACTGCCAGTACTTGTAGCAATAAACTCGGAATTAATCCACCCACGCTACCCTGGATAGCAGGCTATATTATTAAAACGGGCGATCAATCAGCCACGCTTAATTATCTAAAAAACTCAGGTATTCCATATCAATCACTTAAAAATAAACGTCTGCTAGTTAGTCTGCCCCAAACGCTAGGTGGCCACATTATTTTTGAAGGAGTGAATTCTGAAGTGATAGACTTCTAAATAAATTATGACCATTTACACTAAAAAAACTTATCTAGCATGTGTCGGGATGGTATTTCTTGGACTCCTCTCACATCAAACCGCATTTTCTCAACTTCGACAGGTAACTATCGGAACTAACCCGGCAGGCACACACTCCTATGTCGTTGCAGGAGCTCTAGCAACAATTGTTCAAAATGAAAGCGGCATCAGGTCTATCATAAGGCCCTTCTCTGGTTCCTCTGCCTATGTTCCATTATTGCATCGAGGTGAAATTACTCTTGGTCTTGTAACAAATATTGATTCATATCTTTCATATTCTGGGCTTCAACCCTATAGAGCACCCATGTCTAATCTGAGACTACTGGCTCGAGCTTTTCCTCTTTATATGATGTACATGGTTAGAGGTGACTCTGATTTATATCGAGTAGAGGATTTAAGAGGTCAGCGCGTTGTTGTTAGCATCCGTGCAAATGCAGCACTAGAATTCCTTCATAGAGCTATTCTTGCTACAGGCGCCTTAACCGGGGAAAACATCGATGAAATTACCGTCGGAGGTTTGGCAGACGGGGCTAGACTTTTAACTGAAGGGAGGGTCGACGCTGTCTCCATAGGTGTAGATACAGCACTGACTCTCCAGGCACACAGCAGCATAGGAGGAGGAATCCGCTATGTGACTATGGGCAGTGATGAATCAAAGCTAACTGAATTAATGCCGGGATCTAAAGCATCTCCTGCTCCACAAGGACCAACCACTGTTGGCCTTGAAGAATTACCCCGAGTCTCCGAAATAAGCCACTATATTAATACGGGCGTTCACTTGTCAGAAGACAATGCCTATTTCCTAACTAAAACAATACACGAACAATGGCAAACTTTACGGGACAACTATTCAGTAATGAGCGAGGTGCATGCCGAAGAGATGTCACCCATAAATCCCTCTATCCCGTATCATGAGGGAGCAATCAAATACTATAAAGAAATTGGTCTCTGGACCGAAGATCACGAAATAAATCAGGCAACCTTCCTGGAGTAAGATTAAATGAGTAAAGATTCTAATAACTTAGTCAACATTAACCGACGAAATTTATTGACAGCCGTAGCTGGGGCCTCAATTATCCCACTTACCTCTCGTTTTGCTTCAGCGCAAGAAACAGTCACACGGGAACCAATAGCACGAGACTGGTCTGGACAAAACCCTGTCCGTTACCCCGACCCAGATGTCGTTGCCTTAGATGATCGCTTTCGTCAATACATGATTGGAAACACTCATATTCAAAAATTGTATACCGGATCACTTTGGTCTGAGGGCCCTGCTTGGAACGGAGTTGGGCGTTACTTGGTTTGGAGCGATATTCCAAACAATCTACAACGGAGATGGATTGAAGATGACGGGCGTGTCGCAGTATTTCGTAACCCATCAGGTAATAGTAATGGTAATACCTTTGACTTCAGCGGGAGACAGTTGTCATGCGAACATGGTGGGAGACGGGTCGCTCGTTATGAACCAGATGGAACAGTAACAACGATAGCTGATCAATATAATGGTAATCGACTAAATTCGCCTAATGATGTGGTCGTCCATCCGGATGGAAGTATCTGGTTTACTGATCCACCTTATGGAATTCGGCGTAGTCAGTACGAAGGATTCTATGCAGAATCAGAGACAAAACCTGCTGTATACAGAGTTGATGGAGTAACTGGTCAGGTTGCGGTAGTGACCGATGAAGTTGTTGGCCCCAATGGACTGTGTTTTTCGCCAGATTACTCCCTGTTATACGTTGCAGATACAGGATCACGTCCCCGAGAAATGAAAGTTTGGGATGTTAATGGAACAACACTAAGTAATGGCAGGGAATTTGCCCAAATTGATGCCCCTAACGCAGGAGCTGATGGTATCAGGTGTGATACTGATGGAAATATATGGGCAGGGGTACCTTTTGGTGTACAGATCATCGCACCAGATGGTGATGCCATTGGTATGATTCGACTACCAGAACGTTGCGCTAACCTGTGCTTTGGAGGGGCAAAAAGAAACCGCCTCTTTATGGTAGCCAGTCAATCTCTCTATTCAGTTTATGTTGGTGCTGCGGGAGCCCATATCTGTTAAAAAACAAGAATATATGCCCTGAAATTATTGATGCTCTGAAAGGTTTTTACTACCGTTGCACTGTGTATAAATGGGATTATTAATCGTAAAACTCAATCGAAGCCTTAATGCAGTTATTGCTTTATTACTTAGCATAGTTATCTGTGGGCTATTTTTCACAAATATAGCCATTAGCCAGACAATAGGTGCGCTTGAAAATGAGCCTACCGCAGAATTTCATTTTGCAAGACTTGTCTATTCAGATGCTTATAGTAGCCGACGAGCTAGATGGGGGGGTGGAGGAGCCTGGAGCACAGATTACCCTGATGCTGAATATCACCTGATGGAAGGGGTTAAACGTCTAACACGTGTAGATGGTCAAAGCGTTAGCATTAATAGTGACTTTTATGGGGATGGTGGTCGTCTTGTTACCTTAAATAATGAGCGGGTATTTGATTATCCGTGGCTCTATGCAGTCGAAGTAGGTCAATGGCATTTGAGTGATGCTGAAGCTGCTCGACTACGAGAATATCTTGACCGTGGTGGCTTTCTAATAGTAGATGATTTTTGGGGAGAAGGTGAATGGTCAATATTCATTCAGTCTATGCTGAGAGTTTTTCCTGATAAACCCATTGTAGAGTTAAGTAATGATCACGAGCTACTACATGTACTCTATGATCTGGATCAGCGCACTGCCATCCCAGGCGCCGGAGGACTTAGGCAAGGCACAGTCCCTCACTGGCGAGGAATCTTTGATAACGATGGTAAATTAATGGTGGCAATAAATTTTAATATGGATATGGGAGATGCTTGGGAACATGCTGATGATCCATGGTATCCGGAATCAATGACTGCCTTAGCCTATCGCTTTGCCGTCAACTATTTAATTTATTCAATGACGCATTAAAACGGCTTAAAAAAACAGGGCCGATGAGCGCCCGAGTTATACCTCATTTCTCTGGGGGAGTTTGAATGAAGAACGAACGCTCAACGACCGGCGCGTATCCTACAGATCTAAAAAACTCTGCGCAAGACCTTCGTTAAAACCACTGTTAAGACACAGAAATCACTACCTAAAAACATAAGTTTATGGTGTTCTTTCTGGAAATCGTACGATAAAACCATCCCTATTTGGCATACGCACTTCAGGAAGAGTATTGGCGTTCATAACCACTTCATCACTAATAATATCGTTTAAAACAAGAAGGTATGCAGTCAGTGAATAGACCTCATTATCTGTGAGCGTACGCGGTGCAAACCAAGGCATAGCCCTACGCGTATAATCAAAAATAGTTGTTGCGTAGGGCCAAAAATTTCCAATAGTTTTTCCAGTATCAATTCCATTGGATAATGGATCACCACCTGCGAGAGCAGGACTTATACCGCCTTCGCCATTTACCCCATGACAGACAGCACATTTTTGTTCATAGATTATTTTTCCCTCCCCTGCTGTCCCTTGCCCTAATGGAAGCCCTGTGCCATCAGGTAATATATCTATGTCCCATGCAGCAATATCTTGCTCATCTATCGGCATACCAAGGTTTGGAGTCTGGGTGTAACTATTGGTGCTAGCTAAAAAAAACAAGCCTGCAGCTAATATCGCTAGATACTCGGCATTACGCATAAACATGTTTCACCTCACCAGCCTGATCAATCTGCCAACTTGTAGGTCCATTATAATGCTGGCTGGGGAACCCATTAAGACTTGGTACTCGTGACGCCTCCCCACGAGCAGCAACTATTTCACTGCGGGTAGGCTGTACATGCCCAGCTTCATCCCATGCACGACTTTGTAAAACAGCAGGACTGCCATCCCATTGCCACGGAATACGAAAACGGGTAAATGCCTTAGATAATACTGGTTCTTGCAGCGCTGCTTCAGCCCAAGTCTGACCGCCATCTGCAGAAACTAGAACCTTAGATATACGTCCATTAGCAGAATAAGCAACTCCAGAAATTTCATAAAGCCCCTGCCCATTCATTGATAAACCTGGGGATGGTCTAGTGATAAAAGATTTCACTTCCTGCAAAAAATAGAACTGATACGCCTTACCACCAGGCAATATTGGAGCATAGGTTCTTGCCTCATAAATACTCATGGCTGGTTGATCTAGCAATTCTATTCTTCGTAGCCACTTCACATTCATATTGCCTTCCCAGCCTGGCACAAGCAGACGCATAGGATAGCCATTCCCTGGCATTAGTTTCTCACCGTTCTGATACAGTGCGATCATTGCATCATCAAGTGCCTTTGATAACGGTATGCTCCGATGTAAGGCAAGTGAGTCCGAACCTTCGGCAATCAACCATTTTGCGGTTGGATCAATTCCAGCCTCTTCAAGAAGAGTGGAAAGCATGACTCCACTCCACTCTGCACAAGACACATATCCATGAAGCCCCTGAACATCTGCGTCCAAAGGTTCAGGCGACCACATCGGAGCACTATTTCCCCCACACTCAACAAAATGCATACGTGAGACCATGGGATAACGCATCAAAGACTCAAGGGTAAACACTAGAGGCTGCTTAACTAAACCATGAATTACTAAGCGATGCTGTTCAGGGTCAATATCAGGTGACCCAGAACGTGAAATAACAAAATGCAATCCATTAGGCGTAAAGGTTCCATCTAACATATGGTGAGGAGTACGTGATTGCTGACTTCGTGGTTCACCATTGGGATTAGTCATTGTACGCACTACATCATTCTCAAACCGTGACCGAGCTTCATAAGGGCCACTTGGCGTTCCCGCCGACCCACTCCAAGGGTCATCACTTAACGTCTGCGCCTGTAAAGGCTTAGCTATTGTATAACCGGTCATCGCTGCAGCAAGAACACTGCCACCTTTGAAAAAGGCTCGGCGATCAAATAAGCCATTTTCAGCTGCTGGCCCCAAACCTTTCCAAACTCTTGTTGAGTCTTTTTTATTCATGCCACCCTCACACTCGATGATTTTTATAGGTATACGTTAACACAAGAACAACTAACTATTGGGCATAGGTAATATTCAAAAAATATAGAAAAAATCTACTAAATAACTGTGACTCTTAACTAGTCAACGCAACAAAATAATTTTAGCGCTATTATTTAGCTATGCCATATGGTGTTTCAGTAATTACTCTAGACATTAAAAAATTACCGGCACGTTTATTAAACTAATAGCGGAGAAGCTTTCTCCAACCAGTCATTTCTCCTATTATGAGTTGCTCGTCTGACTCACTCCACCAGACTGGAAAACAAATGTATCTTAGAAATAGTTGGTATGTCGCTGCACTCTCCTCAGAAATTGAGGAAAAACTAACGGCACTTCGTATTCTAGGTGAAGATATAGTGTTCTATCGAACCAAGAATGGAGAACCTGTTGCTCTAGAAGATTCCTGCCCTCACAGACGACTACCGTTATCTCAAGGTCGGCTATTAAATAATAATATCGAATGTGGTTATCATGGACTTCAGTTCGATCGTTCTGGTCAGTGTGTTGCAGCACCAACACAAAACCGAATCCCTCCATCAGCAACTGTCCGCAGCTATCCAGTAGCCGACAAGTTAGGTTTAGTCTGGATATGGATGGGAAATCCTAAAAATTCAGATGAGCGCTTGATAATAGATATTGATAATTATGATAGCCCAGCTTGGGAAATCACCAGCGGAGACTCTCTAACCTGTGCTTGTAACTACCAATACCTCACCGATAACCTTTTGGACCCCTCCCATGTGGGATGGGTACATCGTTCTTCATTTGCAGCAGAGGGTACGGACAATACTCCTTTAGAAATAATGGAAACTGACAAAGGACTAATCGTTCATAGATGGATATATGATAAAAAACCACCTCCTTTCTATGAGCCTTTAGTTAAATTCAGAGGAAACTGTGATCGACTACAGCACTATGAAGTGCAATACCCATGCACTGCAATCAATAAAGGCATTTATGTTCCTAGTGGAAAAGGTGGTCCTAATCTCAAAATAGATGATCTAGCCTATATCATGATTTCCTATAACTTTCTCACACCAATAGATGGAAATAACACTCGTTACCATTGGCTTCAACATCGAAATACTGACATAAACAATAAAGAATTAACTGCAACTATAGCTTCAGGAGCCAAAACAGCATTTCTTGAGGACCGTAAAGTACTTGAGGCAGTCCATACCGGGATTGCTAATGAAACCAATCGCCATATAAATCTAGGTCTAGATTCGGCATCTTTACAGTTTCGTCGTAATTTAAAAAAATTGATTGATAAAGAGTCCAGCTAAGCAACTGGTCTAACTGTCGTCTTTTTCTACTTACGAACCGTTGCAACACCATATGGATCATTTCCTACACCGGTCACCGTTCCGATGACATTATGTGATCCAAGGTCTATCACGTAGACATGACCAATCTCCCGAGAGAAGGGTTGAGTACTGGGACCTCCACTAATCACTGCATACCTACCATCAGGAGTAACCGCAGAGCCCCTCGGACGAGCAGGCTCTCCGTCAGACCGTAAAAGGGGTATCCTTGCGACTTCCGAACTAGGGTCACCTGCAAGTGCTAACTCAATATTTACAATCGATACATTATTAGCAAGCAGATTTGGAAGAATCACTTCTTGACCATCCGGAGTTACAGAAGGAATAAGAGGAAGTGTTGGTTCTTCTGGATTATCTGTACCAACTAAAACTTTTGCGGCAACAGCATCATCAGCCCCAGCTGCTGCTCGATCAACATCAATTATATAAATTGTGTTACCTACCGAGTTATTTTTTTGACTACGCCCACTTGCTACGATGATATATCGACCATTCGGTGTAGCTGTCATACCCCATGGTGCAAAATCAATCTTAATACGATTTATTTCAACACCAACATCACCTTGTAGTGCTCTAGCCAGGTCAATTACTGATACATCATCCGTGCCACCATTTGCAGTAAAAATGTAAGAGCTCCCATCACTAGTACGTCCCAAAGCCAACCCATTAGGATCTGGGAAACACCCCCAACCAGGATCCGGGGAGAGAATGGGCAAGTTATGAGGTGGGCCATAAGGTGCAGAATACGGGACAGGATAATCACACTCGAACCCTGGCGACCCTAGTGCTAACTCTATAACACTACGAAGGCTACCAGTCTGTCGGTCTACAAATGCGACTCGATTCCCACCATCTTCTGTTAGATTATTTTCAGCATTTGAAATAATTAGCATATCCGGAAGAAGCGCTACACCTATTGCTCCAAACCCACCAGAGTCAAAATGACGTTGGAACGCGTTGTGTGTTTTATCGTTAAAAGGGTTAAGTGCAGCCTCGACATTGAGTACTGCAATCTGACCGCGGCCGCCATGTTGCCTGAACTCTTGGTTATCAATGCTACCGTGATGGTTGACCACATAAATTGAGTTCTCATCCTCGCTTACAATCAGGTTTGCAGGATCTCCCAATAGCTGGCCATCCAACCTGTCCAGAGCTACTTTATTCCGACTAATGATTGCATTAGAAGTATTATTGTTTGCCGGCTCAATCGCATCAGCAAGTGAAATTGCGTATAAATAAGGAAGACGCCTGCCTGTCGCTAGAATATAGGTCTCGCTATCAATTTCTACTTGCTGAGCAGTACATACCGATGCCACAAGACTTGCAATCAGAAGTAACTTAGATCGTACCAAACTACATCCCCCGATCATCTATAAACCTACCAGTATTAAAGATAAAAAATCTGCTGATTATTACCAGAACTATTTAAACTCAAATTCAACAAATTCAACAATAGTAGACCCAGTATTTATAACTGTCCTTGTTTGTCCGGCATCCTGCCAGATGAACTCTCCAGTGTAGGGAGCCATTCCACGTGCAGCGGACCCGGGCACCAACTCATCCACCACACCACCACGCACATACACCCTAAGCCCAGGTGCTAATTGCGTTAGTTGACCCGCTTCTTCACCTGGCGCCAAAATAACCCGCCATGCCCTAATTTTATTGTTATCTATTATCTCGACATAGCCACTAATATCTGTTCGATCAGAAACTTCAGAACCACCCCCAACCCGATCTTTGAGGATAAACGAGGTGCTACGAAATGGTGTAGGCCCAGTATTGACAGCCTTATGAGTATAAACACCGTTCTCAGTAACATTATTAAATGCCGTACGTCCTGGTACAGGCTCACTAGCCGAAGGACCAAGAACTTCAGAAGATTCATAAAATTGGTTTGTGCGTAGAGCTGGAGATAAATTTACTGACACAGAATCAAAGTAATGCGTATGAAAACCTGTATCACGCCCAGGTGGAATATTAATACGCAGCATCGTGACATAATCATTAGAAAAAATCGGCACATGAAACGGAGCCTTATCCATAGCTACTGGCTTATCAGCAAGCTGAGAAAATGCCGATTGCATTAAGACATAAACAAGGATAAAAAATAATGGAAGATGAGTTTTTTTACTGGATATCATACTTCTCTCCGATCAATACTCTTAAATAGTTAGAGTTCTGCTAAACGTTGGTTAATCAAATATTTCGCCTGTGAAATAATCCTATCAATTAATTCTTTAACGGTTGGGACATCGTTGATAAGGCCTGTAACTAGCCCGCAAGACCATACGCCAGAGTCCATTTTTCCATTTAACATGATTTCTGGATAAACCCCGACAACTTCATCCTGTATGGCTGAAAAATCAATATCCTGCCCTAAAGACTTTTCTTTTTTAAGTAGACGCTCTACAGCCATATTATTGAGAACTCGCTCAGTATTTCTGAGCGGCCTCATCACCAAACGAGTATCAAGCTCAGTTGCATTGAGTAATGCCTGCTTAACATTCTCATGCACAGGTGCTTCTTTTGTAGCTATAAATCTTGTACC
>JAQWRR010000042.1 GCA_029243585.1 Gammaproteobacteria bacterium | reverse complement strand
GTGTTTCAGCTGGTTATCCATTAAGAGGGGAGGTTCGTATCGCGGATCAACTAGCTGGTGTTCCTTATGTTGCATCAGGTATTCCTCTTCCCGGTGAAGTTTGGGCTGAACCGTCACTTTTAGTGCGTCTCAATCTTATGGTTGGCGATACAGTGCAAGTTGGAGATCTGGCTTTGCGTGTGAGTAAAACATTAGAGTTTCGTCCAGATGAGGGCTGGAGGTTGATGGAGCTTGCGCCAACCCTTTTATTAAATATTAGTGACATTGAAAAAACCGGGCTTATTCAGCCCGGTAGTAGAGTGGAATATGAATTGCTTTTCGCTGGGAACCAAAGAGAGGTAAATTCTTTTCGTGGGGTTCTTGAAGAGTTAATGGGACCAGATGAGTCACTTGATGACATAAGTGATGCTCGACCAGAGGTTCGATCTTCAATTACTCAAGCAGAACGTTTTTTGACATTGTCTGCTTTGGTCAGCGTGCTTCTTGGTGGAGTTGCGGTGGCTATGTCTTCAAGGAGATATCTGGTTCGGCATTTGGATGATGTGGCCTTGATGAAATGCTTAGGTGCTCAGCACTCAGATATTCTCAATCTTATTCTTGCTCAATTTATGATTCTAACTATTATTGCTGCCATGCTAGGGAGCCTAGTAGGGTTCCTTGCTCAGCATGGATTAACATTTTTGCTTGATGATTTAGTTGAAGCAGAACTTCCTAATCCTGTAATTAGTAGTTTTTTTATGGGACCAATTACCGCATTGACTGTGGCTTTTGGGTTCGCATTACCTCCTTTACTACAACTCAAAAATGTTCCTCCAGTGCGTGTCTTACGTAATGATTTAGAAATACCTCCAATGAGTTATATGCTGGTTTATGGAACTGCAATGGCAACCGTGGTGGTTATGCTTTGCTGGCTTTTCCGTGATATCCAGTTGATTGGTTATCTATTTCTAGGAACTCTTGGGACATTAGCTGCATTATATTTTTCTGGGTACTTACTGGTTTCTGGAGCTCAACGTTTTCGTGGCAGTGTAGGTATTGCATGGCGTTATGGTATTGCAAATGTTGCGCGTAGAGGAAAAGAGAGCAGCATTCAAATTGTTGCTTTTGGCGTTGGCTTAACGGTATTGCTTCTCCTTACTATTGTTCGTACTGAGTTAATGACGGAATGGCAATCAACTCTTCCTGAAGCTGCTCCAAACCATTTTGCAATAAATATTCAACCGAACGAACGTGAGACCTTTGAGCATGTGCTAATTGAGAATGGGATTGAAAGCCCTGTATTTGCTCCTTTAGTCCGGGCACGTATTAGTCATGTTAATGGGGTGCCGCTATCTCAATATGAAGCTAAAGATGAGGCAGCTGAAGAAGAGCTAAACGATGATCTCAACGTTTCTTGGTCAGCTACATTAAATCCAGATAATGAGCTTGTAGACGGAGAGTGGTGGGATGAATCAACTAGCGAGCCACAGCTATCACTTGAATGGGAAGAGTTAGAAGACATGGGGTTATTGCTTGGTGATCGACTTACCTTTTCAGTTGCTGGTGAAAGCGTAACGGCTCGTATTACTAGTACAAGACGTATTAATTGGGACTCCTTTAGCCCAAATTTCTTTATGATAGTTAATCCTGGGTTGATGGAAGGATTTGCACATACATATATAACAAGCTTTTATCTCGAACCAGAAAAAAGAGCTACAGCCCTTAGCTTAGCATCGGCAATGCCTGGGGTTTCCGTAATTGATATTGATGCTGTTCTAGATCAGGTAAAAAGAGCTATGGGTAGTGCAGCACTGGCTGTTCAGTATGTGTTTCTTTTTACACTTGCAGCTGGTGTGATGGTCTTGTTAGCAGCTATTCAGTCAACTCGTGATGAGCGAATGTATGAAAGCGCTGTGTTAAGAACATTAGGTGCTGGTAGAAAGGTGATTCTTCAGGGGGTAGCAGCTGAATTCATTGCTCTTGGGGTAATTGCTGGAATATTAGCCGCAACTAGTGCTGGCGCCTTGGGTATATTTCTCTCCCGAGAGTTTTTCGATCTTGTTTACCTGCCAGGACCATTGCTTGGTCTGTATGGCCTTCTAATTGGAGCAGTAGTTGTAGGTGTAAGCGGCACACTAGCCACACGATCAGTTGTTAGTGAACCGCCTGTTTCAACTCTTAGAAGCATTTGATCCTAGCTCTAATGCCAGTGTTGGTGTGCCTCTGACCATACGCGACCAGCAGTAGCGGATGATGATGCGCCGGGGTCGTATTCATCAACAGAAGTAAGAAAAACGATAAGTCCACCTGTTAGTATTGTTGCTACTACACCAACAACAATACGCATGCTAATAGACATATTATCGCGTTTTAAAAAACAACACTTTTTATATTTTTTTTTGCTGCCGCATGGGCAAGACTGATTACGCCCTATAGTCGCCATAACTAGTTACTTCTTAAACTATGATAGTTGATAGTAAAGCAGTTTCTATCAGTATATGCCAGTCATATCAGAATCGAAACGTATAGTTTAATTTTAAGGCTAAGTCAGCTGAAACGGAGCTATATCTATTGTCTCTGTCAAAATCTTGTAAGTTATGATTTAGCACTATGTATGCTTCTCTGCCTGCTTCAGGTATCCAGTGTAATCTTGCATTGATACCCATGGTTTCACTTATATCATCGTACTGAAGGAGGGTTACCCAAGAGAGTGTTGAGGAGAAAATTACATCACTTCTTAGTTGTACGAGCCGAGTATTAAAATCACCATGAGGTAGTTTGACATCATTCAGTGTGTAATTAAGAGTTGTTCGGAATCGTATTGATGGCCGCCATCCCAAACCAATGCTGCTACGTTCGCGTTCACCATCATAAAAATCTCCCGATTGGTAGTTGATGCTGCCCCAAAATGTTTTAGTGTGATCGCTTTGAAATTGGAGCTCAGTTTCATTAAAAGAGTAATTGCCTGTAGGGATTACGACTGACTCAAGCCCTCTTTCCCAAATTTTATATGTCTCTGTAAGCGCTTCTTGAGTTGCATGAAAATGAAGGTACCCTCGGGTTCGGGCTGAGCTATCTATCTCAAGCGCCCTAAGAGTGACAACCTGTGTCTGTAATCCTCCAGTGATTAGCTCGATTCGCTGAGCATCTATGCCAGAGTATATTGCCGAATATCGACCTCCAGGCGATCGTTCCGTATAGCCTAGTTTAAAAGTTTGATCTCTGACGCCTGATCGATTGACATAGCCTAATGCAGGAAAAAAATTTTCTTCAATTTCCTTGAAGCCTATTTGTCCACGAAAACCTGTTGAGTTTGGGGCTCTAAGCCGAAAACCGTACGCTCTATCCTTTTCATCAATTCCATCTGTATTTGACTGTTGATACCAAAGGTCTGCTTCTAGTGCACGTCCTCCTTCTAAGCGTGTATTGGCATAGCGAAAATCGGCGCCAATAAGGGAGTTATCTTTATTTGAACGTGGATCACCATCAGTGACTATCATGCCAATGGTAGATTCTTCTAGTATGTTCATAGCGGCACGGCCAACAAAAATATCTGTGGCTGTTATATCTCCATGCTCGGCTTGCTGGATAGCTAAGGCTCCCAGGTTCCAGCCTCCGACACGTCCAGCCAGTTTCCCCCCTATGTCGAGATCAACAGGTTGACCATTTGCACTAAGTCCAATACGTCGCGAGAAGAAGGGTTGGGCGCTCTGAAGGTCTGGGCGTGAAAAAGTGTCATTTTGCCCAGCACTATAACCATCTAGACTACCGATTCGGCCAAATTGAAAAATATCTGAATCTCGAAGAAAAAAATCTCGTTTTTCAGGAAAGAAAAGATTGAAGCGAGTGAGCTCAACCTGTCGATCATCTACTTCTGTCGCCGAAAAATCGGTATTAAAGGTAAGCGCTGAATTTAACGATGGCGTTATTTTGTAATAGATGTCGAGTGAGGGGGAAGTATCTTCGTTATTTGCTCCGGGGCTAGCGTGGGTTTTTTGGGTATTTAGCACCACCGACGGCACGACATCTAAACCACGCCCAAGTTGAAGATCTTCAAAACCTACGGCAATCCCTGCAATACTTGGATTGGTTGTTTGGTTTCGAGATACCCATGCAATTCCTTCTTCACCCCGACTAATATCTCGTTCAAAATTAATGCCCCAAGTATCATTGTTAGGATTAAATGACAAAGTTTTGAAGGGTATTGCCATCTCAGTAGACCAGCCTTGGTCAGTTTTAACTGCAGCTGTTTGCCAAATCCCATTCCAATTCATGTCTGTATTAGTGGTATTGACAAAAATTCCCTCCATTCTGAGTCCGTTAGGATTTACCTGAAATCTATACCCATTTCTTTTGTCATTAAATGTATCAATAATCACCGCAAACAGCTCATCACTCCAAAATGCTTCTCCCTGTCTAAGGACATTAGAAACCATTGCTTCTGGATTAGAATCCATAAGGCGAGCACCTACATATAAAGCTTCATCATCGTAGTAGATATATATATAAGTTTCTTGTGATGGTTCAATGTATTCTGTTGGTTCTACCTGATGCATATCGTTTATTTGCGTGGCTTGGTTCCAGATAGGTTCATCTAATAAGCCATCGATATCGGGAGCTATATTGAGACGGCTTATATTTAGACTCTTAATACTTGCGCCAGGTTGTGCCGCATTCTGTGCAGTTGAAATATTAAATGACAGGCTGAGCAGTAAGTAAGTTGTAATCTGGGTTAAGGATCGCTTTATCGATAAATTTTGAATCAAATTATGCGCCTCTTTTTCTTTAACCTTATGTAAGGCTCAATCGCTTATAAATACACGCTATTAGTTAATTGTGCAGTAAATATAGGTGAAGACGAATTAAAAGTTTGACACTTTAATGTTTAATTGAACGTAAGCTATGAATCTATAACGGGGTAAGCTGGAGAATATCGCTTACTACTGTTAATTTTTTCAACTCAATAAGAAATTTGGTCTATTAATAGTGACTAATACTCATACATATGCGTATGTAAACATATAATGCTATATGCTTATGAAATGAGCCTTTTGAAATCAAGTAATTGCATAGAAGAATCATCATCTGGCAGATCTGGAGCATCCGGTGGAAGAGTTGCCCGACGCAGGCTACGTATGCGTGAGGCGCTATTACAGGCTGGTGCCAGGCAGTTTTCTGCACGCGGAATTGCTACAGTTAGCGTAGAGGATCTTTTAGAGGAGGCTGATGTTTCTCGAGCTACATTTTATGATATTTTTCCTAATAAAAACAAATTGTTAAATGATATTATTAATCCAATACTTAAGAAAGCTACCCAGAGTGTTCAAGAGCTGGAGAAGTTACCAGCTGAACTAGCGCTAAACTTGCTTTTTAAGGTTTATCTCGACCTCTGGCTGGAACATAGAGATGGACTAATGTTGATCCCGCTGGTGGATGCAAGTGCTTTCGAACACTTTCAAGATCAGCATGAAGTGCTAAATGGGGCTTTAATGTCGGTCCTATTGAAGGCAGAAAAAAATAATCTGCTGCGTAATGAAAGTGCTAATTATTCCTTGCGTATATTAGCTAGAACAGCCATCCCACTTTTAAAGGTTTATGACGGTCATCCTTCGCGGGATGAATTATTTCTCGACGGAATGAAAGCCTTGTTAATGAAGCTTAGCTAGGATTATTGTGAATTCCTCTTTAAATCAGCGGAATGCTGGAAATACTGCTTTGTTAGCTGTTTTGTTTGCAGGAGTTCTAATTAGTGCCTTAGATATTGCAATTGTTGGACCAGCTTTGCCAGCAATTCAAAATGACTTTGAAGTTAGTGGTAGAGCTCTATCATGGGTTTTTAGTGCGTACATACTAACTGGTCTAATAAGTGCCCCATTGATGGCGAAGCTTTCGGACCGATACGGACGCCGTAATGTGTATCTTTTTGACATTGCATTATTTGGACTAGGTTCATTGGTCGTATCTATATCTGCCAGTTTTGAGATGCTACTTATCGGAAGGGTTCTTCAAGCCTTTGGTGCCGGCGGGATTCTTCCGGTTGCTAGTGCAGTAATTGGCGATACTTTCCCTGAAGAACGTCGTGGACCTGCGTTAGGATTGATTGGAGCAGTCTTTGGTGTTGCGTTCTTGTTGGGGCCATTGCTAGGGGGAGTACTGCTACAGTGGAGTTGGCGATGGTTGTTTTTGATTAATATTCCTATAGTGTTGGTTGTATTTTGGCAAGCATCACGACTACTTCCATCGACGCCTTTATCCGTTCGTCTTCCATTTGACTTGCTTGGTGTAGGCTTTCTTAGCGTTTCTCTCTTGTCTTTAGCATTGGGAATGAGTTGGGTTAATGTAAATGCATTATTAGTAAGTCTGCTATCACCTAAAATTGCAAGTATGTTATTAATTGCTATAACAGGGTTCTGTTTTCTCTGGTCTATTGAAAAGAGAGCCATTGATCCAGTTTTGCCGCCAAATTTACTTGCTAAAAGAGAACTGAAGTTGTTAGCCATTATTGCTATGGGGACTGGGCTTGCTGAAGCAGGGATGGTTTTTTTACCAGCTCTCGCAGTTGCCGCATTTGATGTTGAAGAAGCTACGGCTAGTTTTATGTTAGTTCCATTAGTTACCGCAATGATCTTTGGGGCACCTCTTGCAGGATGGTTGCTAGCACGCTGGGGTGCTGCGAAAATTATCCAACTAGGATTGCTCATGGTGATTGGGGGGTTGTTTGTTTTTGGTGTGTCCGTAATAAACAGTACGACCTTTTATTTGGGTGGAATCTTGGTTGGAGTAGGGCTCTCAGGAATTTTAGGGGCGCCATTGCGGTATATTGTTATTAGAGAAACACCACGTGGGCAGGCAGGGGCAGGCCAAGGTCTTTTGACGATATTTTTGAGTGTGGGCCGAATTTTAGGCGCAGCATCTGTTGGTGGATTTATAGCGTTTCAGCAGGGGGGCGTTGAGGGTTACCAAGAAGCATATCTCTTTGTTGCAGTAATGATTACGCCAGTTGCGATATTTAGCACTCTACTAAAACCGGACAAAATTATTCGGCAAAGTAGGTCTTCTTCCAGTATTTAAGGTGCTATATCTACTTGATTGAGTATTATTTCTGGCACATTGCTTAACTGACGCGCAGAATACTGTTTAAGTCTTTAAAGGTTATGTGGGGTAACACTATGGAAAACAATTGGATTGCTCCATCAATTTTATCGGCCGATTTTGCTCGTCTGGGAGAGGAGGTTGATGCTGTCCTTAATGCAGGCGCTGATTTAGTTCATTTCGATGTTATGGATAACCACTATGTGCCAAATCTCACTATTGGCCCGATGGTTTGTGAGGCATTACGTAGTTATGGGGTTGAGGCTCCCATAGATGTACATTTAATGGTTAGTCCAGTGGATCGACTGGTGGGCGACTTTGCTGATGCTGGTGCTAGCTATATCAGTTTTCATCCCGAGGCTAGTGATCATCCGGATAGGACTCTTCAGCTTATCCGCAAGGCTGGATGCAAAAGTGGCTTAGTCTTTAATCCTGCAACACCTCTCAGCTGGTTAGATCATGTTATGGATAAAGTGGATATGATCCTGCTGATGTCAGTTAACCCTGGTTTTGGTGGGCAAAGCTTTATAGATGCCACACTGAATAAGTTAACTTATGTTCGGAAACTAATCGATGAATCAGGACATAAAATTCGACTAGAGGTAGATGGTGGAGTCAAGGTGGATAATATTGCTCAAATAGCTGCTGCTGGAGCTGATACTTTTGTGGCGGGATCGGCAATATTTGGAACCCAGGACTATAAAACCACAATAAGCCGTATGAAGAGTGAGATTGCTGCTGTACGATAACCTAGCAATCTGGAGATGGCCTGCAGGGCATGTTGCAAAGATCATCCCTAGTTATTTTAAGTTGGTGTTATTGCTGTTTGGTCTGATCCACACATTAATTCTTCTAAAAATCAGTTTGGCTTAATGCGATAACAGAATCGATCTCATAGCTTGCGTAAACCTTCATAAAACAAGTTTATCGCCATCTGGACACTAGTTTTTGCTATTCTCGCCACCCTGTTATGGGTCTATTAGTTAAAAAAACAGTCAGAGGTAAAAGTGAATTGGGTAGTTCATAAGTTTGGTGGAACAAGCTTGGCCGATGCTGAATGCTTTCAGCGGGTTGCTGATATTGTGCTTACACAGCCCGGCGAGAATCGTGCAGTTGTGGTTTCAGCAGTTGGTGGCATAACTAACCTGCTATTCCAATTAATTGATAATGCAGCAAGACGACAGCCTAATGATGATTTAGTGAGGGAGTTGCATGAGCGTTACAAAATTATAGTAGGGAATCTATTGCCTCCTAAAGAAAGTAGCGCATTTCTCAAACAATTCGAAATTGACTTAAGCGATATTAGTAGTGTTTTGAAGGCACTAGCTCTTGTTAAAGTCGCATCACATCGAAGTCGGGATATGGTGTCAGGCTTTGGGGAGATATGGTCATCTAGAATACTTTCAGCTTTGCTGAGCGCCCGGGATGATTGCGACCAAGATGTTCTATGTATTGATGCGCGCGATGTTTTGGTGGTGGAAGCTGGCGAAATGGGACCTATCGTTTGCTGGGAGCCCACTCAGGAAAATCTAGCTGCATCAATTCCTTCAAAGTTTGACGGCATTGCGGTAATAACTGGTTATATCGCAAGGGACTCTGATGGGTTACAAACAACTCTAGGAAGAAATGGTAGCGATTATTCGGCATCAATATTTGGAGCGCTTTTAGATTCAGATGCTGTCCATATATGGACAGATGTTGATGGTGTGATGAGTGGCGATCCTCGTCAAGTTCCAGAAGCGACTGTCATAAACGAAATTTCTTATAGTGAGGCGATGGAGCTTGCTTATTTTGGAGCAAAAGTAATACATCCGCAGACAATGGCGCCTGCAGTAGCACACGACATTCCAATTCAGATAAGGGGTACTTTTAACCCGTTACACCCAGGTACTCGGATAACAGCATCAACTGACCAAAGTGATGGCCTCATTAAGGGGGTCAGCGGTATAGATAGCGTTGCTCTAATAAATCTAGAAGGTGCTGGCATGATCGGTGTTCCCGGCACCGCCGACCGACTTTTTGGGGCATTACGAGATGCTAATGTTTCGGTAATGCTTATTTCTCAGGGAAGTTCAGAGCATTCTATTTGCTTTGCCGTACCACAGGATTCAGCTGAGCTTGTTAAATCTGTTGTGGAGAAAGCATTCTCGGTGGAATTATCCCAGGGACAGATCCAGAACATAGAGGTTACTACTGAGTGTGGGGTTCTAGCAGTAGTAGGTGATGGCATGGCAGGCATTCCTGGTGTGGCTGGAAGATTTTTTCGTACCTTAGGTAGTGCAGGTATAAACGTTCGAGCTATCGCTCAGGGGGCTTCGGAACGAAATATTTCTGCCGTAATAGATGCGAAAGAAATGACGAGAGCTCTTAGAACTGTTCATGCAAGTTTCTACTTATCTGCAAAAACAGTTTCTATTGGACTAATTGGCCCTGGGGCAGTTGGAAGCGCCCTTTTAGATCAATTATCAGGTGAGGTTAATCGGCTTCGTAAGGATTTTAATTTGGATCTTCGGCTACGGGCAGTAGGTACTTCACAGCGGATGCATCTTAATGATCAATTTATTGAGTTAGGTGATTGGCGTTCTTTGGTAGATGCAGGCGAAACAATGGATCTCGAACAATTCGTAAACCATATTCAAGCAGAACATTTACCACATGCTGTAATTATTGACTGTACAGCAGAGTCAGATATAGCAGATCAGTATGGAGAATGGTTGAATCGAGGTATTCATGTCATCACTCCAAATAAACGAGCCCATAGTGGTCCAATCGAGTACTACTTGTCTCTGAAGAATATTTCACATTCTGCTAATACTCATTTTCTTTATGAGGCGACAGTAGGTGCAGGATTACCTGTTATTCAAACGCTCAAAGATTTAGTTGAAACAGGCGATAAAATTGAAAGTATTAGTGGTATTTTTTCTGGCACCTTGTCTTATCTTTTTAACGTTTTTGACGGGGATCGACCTTTTTCTGAAATTGTCCGAGAGGCTCGTTCTCATGGTTATACAGAGCCAGATCCTAGGGATGACCTTTCAGGATTAGATGTAGCCAGAAAAGCTGTGATTCTTGCACGCGAGGTAGGTCTTGATCTTGAGTTAAATGAGGTCCATGTTGAGAGTCTTGTGCCGAAAGAGCTAATTCAAGCTGAGGTGCAGGACTTCCTAGATCAATTAGCAGATCATGATGATTCTTTGGCAAAAAAGTATCAATCAGCTCGAGAAGCGGGCCAGGTGCTACGTTATGTAGCAAATTTAAATATTAAGACAGGGGATGTCGGTGTTCGTCTAGAAAAATTTCCAGAGGATCATCCATTCGCGAGTATTAGTCTAACCGATAATATCGTGCAGTTTGTGACACGCCGATATTGTGAAAACCCATTGATAATTCGTGGCCCAGGAGCAGGGCCAGATGTTACCGCAGCGGGCATATTTGCTGATTTGCTGAGACTATGCAGTATGCTAAGTGCTAATAGTGATTAACAAAGCATGCGATATCTAAGTACTCAAGGGGCCTATGAGACAAATTTGATTGAGGTCATTGGTAGGGGATTAGCGCCGGATGGAAGGCTTTATATTCCAGAAAGGTTGCCGAGTTTTGATTTTCAAAAAATTCAAGGCGAGTCGCTAGCAGAAATTGCAATTGAGCTTCTAGAGCCTTTTTTTCAAGGGTCTTCACTCGAAGAAGACCTTGAGGAAATTTGTAAAGATGCCTTTAATTTCCCAGTTCCACTGGAGGAACTGAATAAGGGAAAATTGTCTGTTCTTGAATTATTCCACGGTCCCACAGCAGCTTTTAAAGATGTTGGTGCAAGATTTTTAGCCTCGGTTATGGAACGTTCGTTAGAAGAATTATGTTTAAAGGGTGAGAAACCCCTGACCATTCTTGTTGCTACTTCTGGCGATACTGGCGGTGCAGTTGCAGCGGCCTTTCACGGGCGCAGTGGAATGAGGGTGATAGTTCTTTTTCCTGATGGTCAGGTGTCTCCTCGTCAAAAACACCAGCTAACTTGCTGGACTGGGAATGTTAGCTCATATGAAGTAAATGGTTCTTTTGATCAATGTCAGGCATTACTTAAGAGTGCCTTTACTAATATGAATCTTAGGGAGAAACACCAACTGAGTGCCGCAAATAGTATCAATCTGGGCAGGTTGCTTCCTCAGACGGTATACCATGCAGCAGCAAGCCTTTGGCATTGGCGACAGTATGGGACTAAAGCAAATTTTATTGTGCCTACGGGTAACCTCGGTAACGGCTTGGCCTGCATTTGGGCCCGTGCTATGGGTATGCCTATACAAGATGTTATCTTGTCCACCAATTCAAACCGGGTAATATCAGATTACTTGTCAACAGGGGATTGGCAGCCAAGAGGCAGTATCCAGACGCTTGCTTCAGCTATGGACGTGGGAGATCCAAGTAATATGGAGAGATTGCTGCACTTAATACCAGATTTTCCTGATTTACGAGCTGCTATAGAAGCTTATCCAGTAAGTGATGAAAAAATCATTAAACAGTTGGTTAAAGATCATATTCAGCGAGAGAAAATATGGTGTCCACACACAGCTACTGGTTTTAGTGTTTATGACGAGCTACCTAGGGCTCGACAGGAAAATGAAGCTTGGATAGTGGCTGCAACAGCTCATCCCGCTAAATTTGACCTTATAGTTGAGGAGGCTATAGGAGCAAAGGTACCTGTTCCCTTGGCTTTAGAAGCTCTTTTAAAATTGCCAACCAGCTACGAAAAACTTGAACCAGAGATTGCTCATTTCAGCACTATATTAGATGGTTAAAAAATGTTAGAAAACAGTATTTTATGGGATATTCTTAATGTTATTATCACAGATAAAGAATGGTTGATAGGGGGCTTGTTTCTTTTGGGTATCTTTGTCGTGTTAATTTTTATTAAACGAAAGCGAAGTGTTAGTAACCCTTTAACGAATCTTATAAATAAAATAAGTATTGAAAGCCTTAGTAATATTGTTCTGTTTGATGATATGGATGGAGAAATTCATATCGAGTATCTGCTTCTTACTATTCGGGGGATAGTTATCCTTGATGTGAAAACAAGCACCGGTACGGTGTTTGGTGGAAATCAGATGGATGAGTGGGCAATTCTCACAGGCCAGGAGCGTATATCCATTCAGAATCCTCAGGAGGCCTTGTATAACCGAACTGCAGCTTTACGTCTTTTAGTTAGAGACATTCCTATTTTAGGTCACATTCTATTCATTCAGGGAGCTGATTTTAGTAGAGATCGCCCAGACAATGTGATTCTTCCAGAAGAATTACTTAATCTTTATAAAAAGCCAGATAGGCTTGAATTAGAGCGTGTTATGGAAGCATTTAGTCCTTATTGGCAAACTATTTGTAGTTCAGCAAGGCCAGATCTCTAAGCGATTTCTTCTTATTATGAAGTCTCTGATGTTTTAAGGTTAAATAGTTGCTCTGCATTGATTCGGCTTGCATCTGCTATATCTGTTACCGGTGTGCTCATTATTTTTGATAATCGCTCGAGTATATGAGGGAGAAACCTAGGCTCGTTTCGACGGCTAGTTGGCTTTTGAGGTAAATCTTTAGGTAATAAATACGGTGCATCTGTTTCTAATAACAAACGTTCCAGAGGAATATCACTTACTGCATCACGGAGTTCATGACCTCGGCTTTCATCACATAACCATCCAGTAATTCCTATGTATAAATCCATTTCAAGATAGGTATGCAATTCACGTTTTCCACCTGTGAAGCAATGTGCAACTCCTCCACAAAGTTGGTTTTGAATAGGTTTAAGTAAACTAACTAGTTCTTTATGAGCCTCACGTTGGTGTAAGAAGACGGGAAGATTTATTTCAGTTGCTAGTTCTAATTGGCTTAAAAAAGCATATTTTTGTTCATTTTGTGTAGAAAAGTTTCTATGAAAATCTAGGCCGCATTCGCCAATCGCGACAATTTCGTCATTTTTAGCTAAGTCCCGTAGGGCACTATTTGTATGTTCATCAAATTCTTTAGCGTTATGGGGGTGCACGCCTGCGGTTGAAAAGAGGTATTTAGGGTAACTTTTACTAAGCTCTAAAGCACGAACACTTTCCACTATCGAAGTTCCAGTCACAATGATCCGGCTTATACCAGCTGAATGGGCGTTCTGAATCACAATTGAAAGATCATTATCAAATGAGCTGTGAGTCAGGTTAGCTCCAATATCTATTAATGACATCATGTTGTTGAATTATGGAGGGTAATTAGGTTTAGAGTAATAGTTATATTTAATTGATGTGTTCTGAATAGAACAGAACTCTTATCATCGATCATAGATTGTCTACCAAAGAGATTGCATAAGAGGGTATTATGAGACCGTTATGTTGACCTAATAGTAGGTGGTCCTATGAATGATTTCAAAAGTCCTCCAGATATTGCCACACCAGATTTGGATACTGACTCCGATATCGAGGAGAGTAGTCTCGAAGAGAATATTAAGTCTCGTTCAACGTGGCTAAGACTGTTATTTATGGTGTTGTTTGCTGCTATTTGGAGTGTTTCAAGAGTAGTGGTTATCGCCGTAATGCTCCTTCAATTTTGCATTGTATTAGTAAAAGGGAAGACTAATACACGTCTGAATTCTTTAGGACAGAGTCTAGCCACGTATTCTTATCAACTAGTTGCTTATTTAGCATTTGTTACGGAGGCCCAACCTTTTCCATTTGACGATTGGCCAACAGAGCCTCCTGGGTAATTAGGCCTGACTAGCACGCCTAAATGAAGTTCAGGCAGCTTTATCCGCCTTAACAAGTTGTCGAAGGACATATTGTAGGATCCCTCCATTAATAAAATAGGCCTGTTCTTTTGGTGTATCGATACGCACCAATGCTTTGAATGAGGTTTTTGTGCCGTCAGTCTTGGTTGCTATTATGCAGACGTGGTCTGCACGGCCTTCGTCAATTCCTATGACATCGAAAGCTTCTTGTCCATCTAGTCCAATTGATGAAGCATTTTCGCCATCTAAGAATTGTAGAGGGATTACTCCCATACCAATTAAGTTAGAACGATGTATTCGTTCAAAACTCTCAACAAGTACCGCCTTTACACCTAACAGTTGTGTCCCTTTAGCAGCCCAGTCTCTTGAAGAGCCAGAACCATATTCTTTACCTCCAATAATCAACAGTGGTACGTTTTCATCACGATAGGTGGTTGATGCTTCAAATATACTCATTTGTTTTCCGCTAGGGATATGAGTTGTCCAGCCACCCTCTGTTCCTGGTGCAAGCTGATTGCGGAGACGTATATTTGCAAATGTCCCTCGCATCATTACCTCATGGTTTCCTCGCCGTGAACCATATGAATTAAAGTCTTTAGGCTCTACGCCTAAAGCACGTAAGTAATCACCTGCCGGACCATCAGTAGCAATTGCACCAGCTGGTGAAATATGATCAGTTGTTACTGAGTCGCCAAGCATGGCTATAACCCGAGCATTATGAATATCACCAGTTGATTGAGGTTCCAGCGTCATACCATCAAAGTAAGGAGGGTTCTTTACATACGTAGATGTATTATCCCAAGCATAGGTTTCACCTGCGGCAACTTGGAGTTGATTCCAATTATCATCTCCATCAAATACTCCGGAATAACTTCTAGCAAACATGTTGGCATCAATGTTTTTAGAGATAAGGTCTTGAACTTCATGAGGACTAGGCCAAATGTCTCGTAAATAGACTGGGTTTCCCTGTTTGTCTTCTCCTAACGGAGCTTTATAGAGATCTACATCCATGTTTCCTGCTAAGGCGTAGGCAACTACTAGGGGAGGAGAGGCTATAAAATTCATACGAATAAGTGGGTGTATCCGGCCTTCAAAATTACGGTTTCCGGAGACAACCGAACAACCAATAATGTCACTTTTTTGAGTTACATCTGCAATTTCTTTGGGGAGTGGACCAGAATTGCCGATACAGGTTGTACAACCATATCCCACTATATTAAAACCAAGTAGTTCTAGGTCATCTAATAATCCCGTTTCTTTAAGGTATTCGGTGACCACTTTAGACCCGGGTGCAAGAGAAGTTTTGACCCATGGTTTTGGTTTGAGGCCTCTTGCAGCCGCATTTTTGGCTAAGAGTCCGGCACCAACCATTACGGCTGGGTTTGAGGTATTTGTGCAGCTTGTGATAGCCGCAATTAAAACCGCACCATCACTGACTATAAAAGATTCATCGTCCATTTCGACTTTCGGTGTTGGCGCAGGCGTGTTACCACGTTCTGTAGTGATTGGCTCCATTAGTTTTGCGAATTTGGAGGACGCACTGCGTAATGGGATTCGATCTTGTGGGCGTTTTGGTCCTGCTAAGCTAGGTTCAACTGAGTCGAGTTCTAGTGCCAGAGTATCGCTATATTTAGCTTGATGTTGTCCGCGCCAAAGTCCCTGTGCCTTCGCATAGGTTTCTACTAGCTTTACTTGTTCTTTAGTCCTTCCTGACAACTCCAGATAACGAAGGGTTTCCATGTCGATTGGAAAAACCGCACAGGTGCTACCAAATTCTGGTGACATATTTCCTAAAGTTGCACGATCTGCTAAGGGTAAGTGATCGAGCCCATCACCAAAAAATTCTACAAACTTTCCAACAACCCCATGCTCTCTTAGCATTTGTGTGACGGTTAGAACAAGGTCTGTAGCTGTGGCAGCTTCTGTTAACTTGCCCTTTAATTCAAAGCCTATGACTTGCGGAATCAGCATTGTTATTGGTTGTCCTAACATCGCCGCCTCTGCTTCAATGCCGCCAACGCCCCAGCCAAGAATGCCAAGACCATTAATCATGGTTGTATGAGAATCAGTTCCTACCAAGGTATCAGGATAAGCCAATCGTTTTCCATTTTGTTGAGCGTCAAAAATAACACGACTTAGAAACTCAAGATTTACTTGATGGACAATGCCAGTATTGGGCGGTACCACTTGAAAATTAGCGAATGCTTCTTGTCCCCAACGGAGGAATGAGTAGCGCTCTTTATTACGCTCAAATTCGATCGCGTTATTTTGACTGAGACTGGTAGATGTCCCGAAATGGTCAACCTGTACAGAATGATCAATAACAAGTTCCGCAGGTGAGAGTGGGTTTATTGCTGATGCACTACCTCCAAGAGCGACAACAGCATCTCTCATAGCAGCAAGGTCTACCACCGCAGGTACGCCGGTAAAGTCCTGCAATATTACGCGTGCTGGAGTGAATGCTATTTCAGTCTCTGGTTCGGCATTTGCATCCCACGAGACTAAGGACTGGATATCGTCCTCAGTGATATTGACGCCATCTTCATGCCGTAGCAGGTTTTCGAGGAGTATTTTTAATGTATATGGAAGTTGGTTAACCGAATCGTTTCCAACAGAATCGAGCCGAAAGATTTGGTATTCCGTATCGTTAACCATTAGCGGTTGAAATGCACTAGAACGAACTGTCATGAGTTATCCCTTAATTAATAACGTTTTAATCAGGCGGCGCGGATTATAGCAAGGGGTGAAAAAAGGTTCCTTTAGACTAGAATTAACCAGCTGCCCCTAGGCGCATATCACGCATTCCAATCTCATCAATAGTAGCACCACCAAGGCATCGGGTGCCTTGATAAAGAACCACGTATTGCCCAGGAGTCATTGCTCTTTGAGGCTTTTCAAAGTAAACCTCAATTGTCTGATTTTTTCTTAGAATTGCTGTACATGGTTGGTCAGTTTGTCGGTAACGACTTTTTGCCCAACATTTAATCGCAGCTCCCTCTACTAAACCAGATGTAGGGGCATTAACCCAACTAGCTGAGCTAGCTTTTAGCCAGTTTTTGAAGAGTGAGGAATGATTTTTTCCTTGTACAACGATAAGTTCATTAGTGCCCAGCTTTTTATCAGTGACGTACCATGGGGCTCCGTCCTGATTTGCTAGACCACCAATTCCGAGTCCCTGACGTTGTCCTAAAGTATAGTATTGAAGTCCCTGATGGGTTCCAAGAGTCTGGCCCTTTAAATCTTTAATATTTCCAGGGTTGTCAGGAAAATATTCGCTTAAAAACTTTGTGAATGGTCTTTCTCCAATAAAACAAATACCAGTACTATCTTTTTTTTCTGACACGGGTAAAAGGGCTGTACGAGCAAGCGTCCTTACTTCGGTTTTTAGCTTATCACCCAATGGAAAGATTACGTTTTTTAGGCTGTCTTTTTTGACAGAATGCAAAAAATAACTCTGATCTTTTTCAGTATCTAATCCTTTGTGGAGTTCTATTTGATTCCTAGAATCAACGGTACGTGCATAATGACCTGTTGCCAGCTTATGCCCACCTAAACGCTTGACATATTTCCAAAGAACTCCAAATTTTATTTCTTTATTGCACAGTACATCAGGGTTTGGTGTTCGCCCTAAACGACACTCATCGAGGAAGTTTGAGAAAACCTTTTCTTTATATAGATCCGAGAAATTTACACGATGTAATGGTAGATTTAGCTTTTGACACACCTGTCGAGCATCTTGAAAATCCTTTGCAGATTCACAGTAACCGTCATCTTCCCAGTTGCTCATGTGCAAGCATTCGACTTGATAGCCTGCGTTCTGTAAAACCAGTGCGCTTACAGCAGAGTCTACTCCACCAGACAAGGCAACTATTACTAATTCATTTTTAGCCATAGAAAAATCAACTAGTGTCGATAAAGAGTTGGCATTAGCTTTTTAGCTAGACGTTACGTGCAAGTTCGGCCGCGAGCCCCACATAGTCAGATGGAGTTAATGCTTTAAGACGAGAACGAGCTTCTTCAGGAATATTAAGTTCGGCTATGAATTTTTCGAGACTATCAGCTGTAATGTTCTGACCGCGTGTTAATGCTTTAAGTTGTTCATATGCATCTGGAATACCGTAGCCTCGCATGACTGTTTGAACAGCTTCTGCTAATACTTCAGGGCTATTATTAAGATCCCCTTGTATTGTTGCGTAATCCGCTTCTAGCTTAGACAGTCCTTTGCGACACGATGCTATAGCAATAAAACCATGCCCTAATGCAACAGAACAGTTTCTTAGTACGGTTGAATCGGTGAGATCTCTTTGCCATCTTGACTGGGGTAGTTTTTCAGATAAAAAATTTAAAAGTGCATTAGCTATGCCCATATTGCCTTCAGCATTTTCAAACTCGATGGGGTTCACCTTATGAGGCATGGTTGAAGAGCCAACTTCACCTTCTATTACTCGTGACTTAAAATAACCCAGGCTTACATAACCCCAAAGATCACGACAAAGGTCTAATACTATTGTGTTGTAGCGGGTAAGCGCCTGAAAATAGTCGGCCATCCAGTCATGTGGCTCAATTTGCGTTGTATACGGCGCATACTTTAGATCAAGTGACTCTATAAAGTCTGTGCTGAGTTTTATCCAATCAGTATCAGGGTAAGTGACTATATGAGCATTGAAATTACCTACTGCCCCATTACATTTCCCGAAAATTTCTACTTGCTTAAAGCTTTCTTTTTGTTTTGATAAACGATAAACATAGTTTGCGAATTCTTTTCCAAGCGTGGTTGGTGATGCTGGTTGGCCATGAGTTCGAGATAGCATAGGGGTATCTGCAAATTCATGAGCCAATGTTCTTAAATCATTTATTAAATTA
>JAQWRR010000007.1 GCA_029243585.1 Gammaproteobacteria bacterium | reverse complement strand
GCGATTAACCCTTACTCCCTTAGCAGGGGAGCGCTTTCAGCCACTCAGCCACCTCTCCAAATTATTGATTATATTAGATTTTTTACTTTTATTAGACCGCTCTGACTCTATCATAATATGTCAAAGGGCTTTAGTTCGTATAGAAATCAACTCTTATTATCGACAGTATAAATCATTCTATCCCTACTCCAACTATATGATCTAAACGCTATGAAGGGTAGGCAGATCAGTATGCCGGGCAGGTGGGAAATATAACTACTACTATTCTTCTCTTGCTTTTTTTTGTAATTTACTAAAGTACATAACCCACCAACAACAAACCCAACCGAGAAGAAAACCTCCCGCCACTATTTTTTTTGGAGTATCAAGATAATTAGGGATTTCATTGAAAATATAAAATATGACAACGCATCCTAAGAATAATATTACAGCGTTTTTCATAGTCTCTTCCCACTTCTACTATCTGATCTAAATACTTGAAAGGGTATACAGGATGTCATAAGGGTTAGGTGGAATATATAACTACTGCGCACACTTTTTTAACCAGTTCTGGTTGTGAGCCAATGTATGATAATAAGACCTAAATACGTCTAGGCTTGGATAAAAATCAGACACCAAAATCTAAACATATAAGATATGCAATCAGAATAATTGAGTTGCTAATGGGCTACTCACATCACAAAAACTACTACTGCAAATTAGTGATCGATACCTACAGCTCTCGGCCGAATCGACTCTCCATCCGCTTGCTCACGTTTTATGCGATTAAAAATTTCTTCTCGATGAACCGCAACCTCTTTAGGAGCATTAACTCCTAAACGAGCCTGATTCCCTTTTACCCCGAGAACGGTGACAGTTATATCATCTCCGATCACAAGAGTTTCCCCCACACGCCTAGTCAAAATAAGCATAGCCAAACTCCTTCTTGGTCATTGCTACCGATTCCTTTCCTGCACTCTTCGGTACAGTTTAATAGCTAGATTAGCCTATATTCTGTAATTTTTTTAAAGCCAATCTACCTTCTTACCCAAACTTTCCTTTAAGTAAAGTTCGTAGCACTATGGTAATGCATTTTAGCTACAGAAGTTTAAAAGTTAGACAACGTCTAAGGCAACCCATTTAATGAAGCAGAAATCTGTCCAGAAACAAGAGCAAGCGCCTCATCTAGTTTGTCAGGAAGGGTGCCGCCTGCTTGAGCAAAATCGGGTCTGCCCCCACCTTTTCCTCCTACACATTCTGCTATAGGCCCAATAAGGATGCCCGCCTTCAAAGAATTAGTAAGATCTTTAGACACGCCTGCCACTAACCTTACCTTCTCATTTTCCACAGCACCCAGAACCACAACACTTGAACCCAGCTGATCACGGAGCTTATCAGCCGCCTCACGTAGAGCGCGGGAATCAGCACCGTCAATTCTTGCTGCTATAACTTTTATGCCTTCTATCTCTACCGCTTCAGAAATTAGATCTCGTGCACCACCACTTGCAAGTTTCCCCTTAAGCGCCTGCACCTCCCGCTCAAGACTTCGATTACGGTCCAGAAGTTGGGTAACCCTGTCCACAAGATCTTCGCGTGCGCCTTTAACCAATTCGGCCATATTGCCGAGCAGCTTCTCGCTTGAATCTACCCATTCCAATGCACCTGAACCAGTGACAGCCTCAACTCTACGTACGCCCGAGGCAATACCCGCCTCAGAAATAATCTTGAATAGGCCAATATCTCCTACACGCCCAACATGTGTTCCTCCACATAGCTCTATAGAAAAACTCCCGAGTTTTAAAACACGCACATCCTCAGCATACTTATCACCAAAAAAAGCGATTGCTCCACTGTCAATCGCCTCTTTATAGTTCATCTCTTTTGTTTCTGCAGAAAAATTCAAACGGATTTGCTCATTGACTAATGCCTCTATTGTATTCAACTCATTAATGCTAACTGCCTCATTATGTGAGAAGTCAAAACGCAACCTATATGGGGTAACAAGAGAGCCTTTTTGCTGAACATGATTGCCTAGCACATTCCGAAGCGCAGCATGCAAAAGATGGGTAGCAGAGTGATTCAAGGCAATCGCTGTTCTGCGTTTTTCATCTACAGAAGCTTTTAAGGTATCTCCAATCTCAATACGGTCATCTCCTACTTCACCTAAGTGCCCATAGGATTGGCCAAATTTAATAGTGTCTTCAACACGAAAAGCCAAACTTTGGCCACTAAGAGTACCGGCATCACCCACTTGACCGCCGCTTTCCGCATAAAAAGAAGTTTTATCTAGAACAACAACACCAGTAGTTCCTGGTTCAAGAACCTGAACAGACGTTCCCTCTGAGAATAGAGCCGTAACAGTTCCTATTGCCTCGAGGGCATCATAACCAAGGAATTCTGTTTTCTCTTCAAGAGACGGTCGTTCTTCACCGTAGGCGCTGAAACGACTCTGATCACGGGCACGCTGCCTTTGAGCTGCCATGTTTTTCTCAAATCCAGCTTCATCAATACTGAGGTCCCGTTCCCTCAAGAAGTCAGCAGTAAGATCTTTTGGAAACCCATAAGTATCATAAAGTTTAAAAATGGTTTCACCTGATACCACCCCACCCTCAGGGCGATCTTCAATAACTGACTCCAAAATTCTCATGCCCTGAGAAAGAGTCTCTGCAAACCGTTCTTCTTCCTGAAGCAGTATCCGCTCAACATGTTCTCTTTGAGACCTCAATTCCGGATAAGCATCTCCCATCTCGCTCTCAAGAGACTTCACTAGTTTGTGAAAGAAAGGCTTCTCCATACCAAGCATGTAACCATGCCTAATTGCTCTACGAATAATCCGACGAAGCACATAACTACGTTTTTCATTTCCAGGTATTACACCGTCTATTATTAGAAAAGAGCAGGCCCGTATATGGTCAGCAATCACACAAAGGGATTTATCTGTCGAATCTTTAGTATTCGTTACTTTCATCACGGCCTGAATCAGACTTGCAAACAGATCCGTTTCGTAATTTGAATGTACTCCTTGCATAACTGCGGCGACGCGCTCTAAACCCATACCAGTATCCACCGAGGGCTTGGGCAAAGGAGTTAATTTGCCTGATGCATCACGCTCAAACTGCATAAAAACGAGATTCCATATCTCGACATAACGATCACCTTCTTCATCCGGTGAACCTGGTGGTCCGCCATCAACACTTGGACCATGATCATAAAAAATTTCACTACAAGGGCCACATGGGCCTGTCTCGCCCATGGCCCAAAAGTTATCCTTCTCACCAAGGCGAGTAAATCGTGCTGGGTTAATGCCAACATCTTTTAACCAAATATCTGCCGCCTCATCATCCTGTTCATAAACGGTGCACCATAATCTTTCAGGAGGAAGTTCCAATACCTCGGTAACAAACTCCCAAGCAAAGTGAATCGCATCACGTTTAAAATAGTCCCCAAAACTAAAATTACCCATCATCTCGAAAAACGTATGGTGCCGAGCTGTATAGCCCACATTCTCCAGGTCATTGTGTTTGCCTCCAGCGCGAACACATCGCTGAGAAGTTACAGCTCGAAGACTCTTTCGACTTTCCTGGCCAAGGAAAACATCCTTAAACTGGACCATACCGGCATTAGTAAAAAGAAGTGTTGGATCATTTGCTGGCACAAGCGAAGAACTCGGGACAATCTCATGACCCCGATGCTCAAAAAAATCTAGGAACGCTTGGCGAAGCTCGCTTGTAGTCCG
Source organism: Gammaproteobacteria bacterium (assembly GCA_029243585.1). GTDB lineage: Bacteria > Pseudomonadota > Gammaproteobacteria > Steroidobacterales > Rariloculaceae > UBA6522. The sequence continues at coordinate 457 of JAQWRR010000007.1, read as the reverse complement.
ATTCATATGTCCTTCTTTAACGGCAACCAATTCAGCAAGCTAATCAGAATCGGCTGCCAGATCTAGTGCGATATCTATTTGGTCTCTCTCAAAACCACGATATTGTAAGAACCGCATTTGGCGTGCTCGCTCAGAAAACTCCCTCGGCCCTGTTATCCCAAAACGCTTGCATCTAACATCTGAGGCCAACTTACCCCAATCCTGTTGAATGTCTTCTAAGCCTGTCTGAATGTTCGCCTCATTAATACCACGATGCATAAGGTCTGCTTGAATACGCGTCGGACCCTGCCCTTTACTTATACGCCCTCGTATAAAACTTTCTACGAATCTTGCTTCTTCAAGAAGTCCATCAGCTTCCAAAACATCAAGCACTCCATCAATTATGTCTTGGCTATAGGCTCGGGAAGACAGCTTCCGCTGCAACTCCAATCTGCTATGTTCCCTATGAGCTAAAAGA
>JAQWRR010000019.1 GCA_029243585.1 Gammaproteobacteria bacterium | reverse complement strand
AAAATTGCTTATAACTTTGAGGTCGTAATTTTTATAACTATTAAATCTATTAGAAAATTCCAGATTTTATCATTGATAATTTTTAGTTTGAAAAGGTTAATGATTAATAATTATTTCTAATTACAGTAATAATACGGCGATGTTTATAATTCTAAAAATTGTGATCATTATTATGGAAAAATTATGGTTCAACTGATCGATGCTGATGTACAGACTCGCGAGGTTCTAAACTGGGCGGGCATACATCTTCTTCACTACACTACATCCAGCTGCTCTCAAAAGACACGCATTGTTCTCAATATGAAAAGTGTTAACTGGGAGTCACATATTGTTGATATCAGCAAAAAACAGAACAATGATGAATGGTTCCTTGGAATCAATCCACGAGGCTTATTACCAGTTTTAATTCATGATGGTGTGGTACATATCGAAAGTGACGATATTGTTATGTACTTGGATCAGCAATATCCCCAACCAAAGCTTGTTCCTGCAGGACGTGAGAATGAGATGATGCGCTTGCTTAAGCATGAAGACAGTTTGCATGTAGACCTTCGAAATTTAACGATGCGTTATCTAATACCAGCTGATGTGGTTGGTAAGTCATCAGAGGTGTTAGCGAAATATCGCAAATATGGTTCGGGGACAGTTCTAGGTGAATCTGACACTAGAAGGCCTATAGAACTAGACTACTGGGAACGTTTTAATGCAAATGGCGGTGTGACAGATGATGAGGTTAGAGAATCTGTATGGCGTTTTCGTGAGGAATTTAATGCCCTTGAGAAAATACTTTTAAAACAAAACTTTTTATTTGGCGATCTGATTTCTTTATTAGATGTTGCATGGTTTGTTTACGTGACTCGCATTAAGTTAGTTTCATACCCTGTGAAGAAACTACACCCTAGGCTTGATGCCTGGTATATGGACCTTAAGAAGCGCGCTGAATTTGCTGAGGAGACTATCGTGCCAAAACATTTACAGGATCAGTTAGCTGACCGTCGTCTTAGAGATACAAGTAACGGCAAGTCACTAACTCAATTGGCCGGGTTTCATGTTTGATTCATAGTATGTTGGCATACTTCACCGATCAGCAATAAAACCTATTGATAAAGAGGAATGTATGAGAGCTTAGTGTGGTCCCTGTTACTATAAGTTTTAATAAGGGGGGAGTGGTTATGAGGATGGCGAACTTTATTTTGCTACAAACCATGGTAGCTTCATTAGTTCCGCTACTGGTTGTAGGCCAGGAGATACAGACTTCATGGGGCGACCCTGATTTACAGGGTATATGGAGCAACCCAGTTGTTACGCCATTGCAGCGGTTAGAGGTCTATGGGACCAGAGAGTTTCTTACGACTGATGAGATTGCGACGGAAGAGACTGAGATTTTTGAGTTTTCGCAACAGCTCGGGCGCGATAATCGGGAGGGTTCTGGAACTGAGCGAGATGTGGCCCGCGCGTATCAAGATCACTGGTTTGGTGACCCATCCCTCAGAAGGGGTCGACGTACCTCAATGATTATTGATCCTCTAGACGGGCGAATTCCCGCCCTAACTCTGGCAGCCCAAGGCAGTATTGCTGAGAAAACAGAGTATTTGCAGGCCTTACTTCAGGGAACCTCAGGCGGTAGAGCGGGACCGATATCACCACGGCGTGCTGAGCGGTCTCCGGATTATAACTTGGACCGAATGAATCGTGCAGATGGTCCTGAGGATAGAAGTAGTGGCGAGAGGTGCTTTGGCTATAATCTCCCGGTATTTCTGCAATCTGGCACCTTTGGTGGTGTTGCGAGAATTGTCCAGTCTCACGACGCTGTTGGCATAAACTACGATATGGGTCAGGGCCTTGGTTTTAGCAGGGTCATTCCGATCACCGATAACCCCCATCTCCCGAGTCATGTCCGTCAACGTTACGGTGATGCCCGGGGGCATTGGGAGGGTGACACGCTAGTAGTTAACATCACGAATTTTTCTAAAAAAACGAATTTCCAAGGTTCGCGCGAGAATCTGCATTTGATCGAACGTTACCGGCGGATTGATATGAACACCCTTGAGATCAGAGTTACGATCGAAGATCCAACAACCTTTACTAGACCTTTCACGGTTATTCAGGAGCTGACAAAAAATAGCGACCTGGAAAATCAGGTTTATGAAGGTGCCTGTCATGAGGGTAATTACGGCATGATAGGTATGCTTGTGAACACCCGCGCTGCAGAAAGAGCTTTCGCCGAAGGCGAAGGTCCAGATCCCGCTACCCAGGATAGCGCCACTGGTGGAGGGGTAATAAGCGCTGCTCCAGACGCAGTCGTTCGTTAATACGTTGCCTGACTGAGTTAAGGTCGTTCTGAAGGTGCCCCTGTTCCGGGCGAGTAAAGAAATAATGTGCGTCCATCGGGAAAGCTCAGTTCCCTCCCATTTGCACGGTTTGAACCATCCTTTGCTCTGTAACCATCGACAACGATCTCAGTTCCTGGCCGGAGAGAATCCTTTGTAAAGCCGCGCCGAAACAGCACGTTCACGGTGCCTGCTTCGATAGCCCATGATTCCACTGTTCCGTCGGACTGAGTCACGTCCAAGTGAATCCAAGCGTGAGGATTTGTCCATTGCATGCGTGTGACAGTACCTGTGAAGTTTACTGGTTGGTTAGCATCAAATTCGGCAGCAAATGAATGATGTGCTTTGGTGGTAGTAGTACCTAGGAAAAGAATAACTCCTACACTGAAAATTGTACCAATAAACTTTATTTTCATAGAAACCATCCTCTATCAGATATTTACTGTGGGTCAGGTGGATTTCCTGATAATAATAATTCGTATACCGTATCGCCGGGAGGCACTTTACGCGTAATATCAATTGTCATTGTTTCGCCTTCCCAGCGTTGCACTAGGGGTTCTTTACGTAGATGTCCGTAGATTGTTTCTTCCACATGCTCATAGCACCTAAATTCCATTAGCTGTGCATTTGATTCTAAACGTCGATAGAGAGGCAGACTAATCTTCCATGGACGAGTAAATACTTGAGGATCATCAATGGTCGCCTCATATTGGATCACATCCTTGCTAATGGGCGTATAGCGTTCAACTACATGAAGCTCATCACTATGAAAATTTCCTGACCTATCAAACCATGTGTAAGACGTGAAGTCTGTTACATCAACGATAAGAGTATCCCCTTCCCAACGACCAACGGAGTACCCCATATATGCAAAACCGGGATAAGGTTCTACGGTATCCAGATTTATTGTGCGTTGTGCGTTTGCAAACTCAAAAACCATCATGATTTTATTGTTACCCTGGATAATTTGAAAAGGGAATGGTAGATACATGGCACGAGGCACACCTGGCATGTAGCATCCTAGTTCTGGATCACGGTCCAGCCAATTAGCCAGGTTTTCTTGTTTACGTTCGGCGGCCCAGGGTTGATAGGGAATTTCATTTCCCTCCACTACTCCTAGACCTGGAGGTACCCAACCAACAGTTCCCAGTGCTACAACGGGAGCGGCTAAAACAGGCTCATCTGGGTAGATACCCGGTTGTCCAACCATTGGTCGGGGCCCATGGGTCAGGAGATCCCAGTTCGCCGTACTATTTGTTTGCCAGATACCACTAAAGTCGGGTTTGCCATCAGCTCTTCGAGACATTTCAGTGGAGGCGTTTTGAAAGCTGGGGTTAGGACTATCATTTGGCAAGAAAACAAGGAATCCAACAGCAACTATTGCTGTGGTAATTATGACAAGAGAGATGTCTCTGATCATACGTTTTCTCCAATCAAAGCAAATACGCGTTATAATGCTTGATCCTAATGTAATTCTACCGTGCGGTCAGCAATTCCTGGTCGCCTATGACTGAGCTCACAAACTGAAGAATGGCTGCACTCAGTTGTGTGTCTTGAGTGCCAATGCTTGGGTTTGGAGAATAATGATTGTGTCTCATTAGCTGCACAAACCGAGGTAGTTGTCCCGCCTTCTCAGCGTACTCATTAATCAAAGCTGCAGTGCCTACCAGAGAACTATTCAAGTCAAACTCTGAGACGGTGAACATCACAGGGGTTTCAACATTGCTGACATTACCAATAGTAGATATTTCAGGCCAACGGGAGAGGTCTTCACCAAAATAATCTATACGGTTTTGACCTGCTCTAGTAGTATCAGCATCATAGGTACCTGAAACCATAATCACCCCCGTTGCCATTACTGTTCCAGCATCAAGCAAATCAGGTCTAAAGACATAGGTGGCTGCATGTGCAGCTGCCGCAGATTTTGCTACTACAAAAATTTGGCTTGGATCACCGCCAAAGTCTTCAATATTTTCTTTTACCCAGGCTACAGCTGCGCCCATATCATTAGCGCCATCTGGCCATTTTGCTTCAGGGGCTAGCCGATAGGTAGCATTAACTCCAATAAGTCCTAGGCTTGCAAAATAATCGGCCACATTACGATTTCCATCCTTATTCCCCCGAACAAATCCACCTCCATGGAAATAGATGATTACAGGCATTAATGTATTTGTACTGCGAGACTTATGTGTATGGACATCGAGGATATGACGCTCGTGGGTTCCATAAGGCAGATTTTTTGCAACGTCAATTTGTTCTAGGTCGTAAACTCTTGGCTGGGCACTGTAAAGAGGACTGGTATCGCGAAAGTGTGTTCCCTGTTCAGTTACGCGCTTGATATCAGCTTCGAGTGTTGCAGGCATTTCGTCACCTACCTGTTTCATGCTAAGCCAGTAGTGTTGGGGATTTTCTTCAAGCGTTTGAGAAAAAACGGCTACGGGGAGGCTTAGGATTGTGAGCACAAAGATTGAAGCTTTTGCAAAAAATATGCGTTTAATAGACATTTTGGTTGTCCCCATTCCAAAGTTATTAGTTATTGTTTTTTTATTATACATTGACTTAGATACTTGGATCTTAATAAAAATTTATTAAGGGCTTCCTAAGGCGGCAGTCCAACGTTAGGATGCAACGTTTGTTAAAACTTGATCAGGAAACAACTCATGCCAAAGATCGTCTATATAGAGGCTGACGGTACGCGAAAGGAACTACAAGTCGAGGTAGGCTATACCGTTATGGAGGGTGCCACGATGAATGGTGTTGAAGGCGTTGAGGCGGAGTGTGGTGGCGCATGTTCGTGTGCAACATGCCATGTTTATGTAGACGAATCATGGGTATTAAAAATCCCAGAGATGGACGGAATGGAAGATTCAATGTTAGAAGCAGCAGTTGAACGTAAAAAAAATAGTAGACTGACTTGCCAAATTCAGGTCACAGAAGAGCTAGATGGATTGATTGTGACAGTCGCACCAATCTACTAGAAAGGAATACTCGGGCTGGAGCGTTAGCTTGACTCAACCCGAGCTGGTTTTAAAAGGTAAATTGATACCCTAACGTCATCTGGTTTTCTGCTTTGAGTTGGGGCCCCTTCAAATCTTGTTGAATTGGCATTACATACTCTAGCGCGACGCGGTGACCACTT
>JAQWRR010000085.1 GCA_029243585.1 Gammaproteobacteria bacterium | reverse complement strand
AAATTCTTTATCAATATACCGTGAGGCTCCTCGGAAGCCTAACATCGGATTTTCTTCCGTGGGTTCGTATCTGTCTCCACCTATTAGGTTTGCATACTCGTTTGATTTAAAATCTGATAGTCGCACAATAACGGGTTTTGGAGAAAACGCTGCTGCAATTGTACTTATGCCTTCAGCTAGTTTGTCTATGTAAAATGATACGGGGTCTTTATAGCCGGCCATATGTTCATTAATGAGTTCTTGTATGGACGGGTTCTGCTGATCATATTCCAATAATGCCTTAGGGTGTACACCAATCATTCGGTTAATAATAAACTCTAGTCTGGCAAGGCCAACTCCATCATTTGGAATTCCAGCAAAGGTGAAGGCCCGGTCCGGGTTGCCAACATTCATTTTTAGTTTTATAGGAATATCTGGGAGTTTTCCAGGGCGGATCTCTCGTTCTTCATACTCTAAAATGCCTTCATATACAAAGCCTTCATCTCCTTCTGCGCAGGAAACAGTGACTTTTGTTCCACTTGAGATATCCTCAGTTGCATAGCCGCATCCAACTACTGCGGGTATCCCCAGTTCACGAGCGATGATAGCCGCATGACATGTACGTCCTCCGCGATTAGTGATAATTCCCGATGCACGCTTCATGACTGGCTCCCAATCTGGATCAGTCATATCAGCTACTAGGACATCACCGGGTTGTATGAGATTCATTTCACCAATATTTTTCACTACTTTTGCGATTCCGGTGCCAATGCGTTGCCCTATGCTGCGTCCTTTAGTTATCACCTTTGACCGTTCCTTTAGGGAATATCGGACCATTACCTGAGTAGCACGGCTCTGCACAGTCTCAGGTCTTGCTTGTAGGATGTAGAGATGACCATCGAGACCGTCCTTGCCCCATTCAATATCCATTGGTCCATCGTAATGATTTTCGATTAGTACAGCCTGTTGCGCCAGATTCTCTATATCTTCATCTGTTAGTGAGAATTGTTTTTGATCTCTCTCTGGTACTTTGATTGTCGTAACACGCTCTTCTGGTCTATCCGCGTAAACCATTTTTATAGCTTTTGTTCCTAGGTTTCGCCGAATAATTGCTTTATTTTTAGACGCGAGTGCAGGTTTATGAACATAAAATTCATCTGGGTTGACAGCGCCTTGAACAATAGTTTCCCCAAGACCATAGCTGGAAGTGATAAAAACTACGTCTCGAAAACCAGATTCTGTATCAAGAGTGAACATGACGCCTGATGAGCCAAGATCGCTACGTACCATTCTTTGTATACCGACTGAGAGCGATACTTCTCGATGATCAAAGTTTTGATGTTCTCTATATGCAATTGCACGATCGTTGAAAAGTGAAGCATAGACTTCATGTATTGCTGAGATCACATTATCTATGCCACTTACATTAAGAAGAGTTTCCTGTTGGCCAGCAAACGATGCATCAGGAAGGTCTTCTGCTGTTGCTGAAGACCGAACAGCTACGGTTATTTCTTGATCATTTTTTAAGTTATCCCATTCATTTTCTACAGCTTTTATTAGGTGATCTGGCAATGGAGTTTCCATGATCGTTTTTCGAATTTCGGAGCCGATTCGGTTAAGGGAAGGTACATCAGACACATCTAAATTATCTAATAAAGAATAAATTTTTCTGTCGAGGTCATCTTGTTTTAAGAAATCAGAAAAAGCTTTTGCAGTGGTGGCAAATCCATCAGGTACTCTAATTCCAAGTTGATCAAGATTATTAAGTAATTCTCCAAGAGAGGCGTTTTTGCCCCCTACATGTTCAATATCTTGTTTTTTGATATCAGTCAGCTTAACGACATACTTTTCCAAGCTATACTCCTCTTAGTATAGATATTTATATGGAGCTCTAATGTTAGAACGAACGGTATTCTTCATTTCTGATCAAACTGGTGTCACTGCCGAAACGCTTGGACACAGTCTACTAACCCAGTTCGATGGAATTGAGTTTAACAGTTTAACTGTGCCGTTTGTTGATAGCGTTGACAAAGCAAAAGAGATATCTAAGCGTATAGATATAGAGATGGATAGAACAGGTATTCGACCTATCGTTTTTACTAGTTTTGTTCAAAATGAAGTACGAGCACCATTATTTGATTCAAAGGGCCTAGTACTGGATTTTTTTGAGGCGTTTCTTAGTCCCCTTGAGTCCGAACTAAAAATACAGTCTTCTCATACACTGGGAAAAGCACATGGCATGGTTGATGTTCTAACCTATGATGCGAGAATTGAGGCAACTAATTTTGCAATGGATGCTGATGATGGTCACAGGGTCCATCATTATGATAAAGCTGATGTGATATTAACGGGTGTTTCTAGGTCTGGGAAAACACCTACATGTCTTTATTTAGCGCTTCAATATGGTATTTTTGCTGCTAATTACCCTCTTACCGAAGATGATCTTGAATCGGGGAGATTACCTCAGGTTCTTGTCCCTTTCCGTGATAAGTTATATGGGCTTACAATTTCGCCCGATCGACTTCGACAGATAAGGCTCGAGAGACGCTCGACTGGTAGATATGCTTCTGCTCAACAAGTTAGTTTTGAACTTCGATCCGCAGAGAGTTTATATAAAAAAATTGGTTTGTCTTTTATTGACACAACTCATTGTTCAATTGAAGAAATTGCAAGTACGATCCTAAATGAAACTGCCTTGGAGCGGAGAGTTAGTCGATGATTGGTGTTGTTTTTTGTTTGTCTGGGCAAATAGGATAATGAGCCAGAATGCCATAATCACAGACAGTCTCATTGTACCTGAGTGCATCTTTCGTCCAGGCACATTTACTGGCTTGATGACATTGTATGAGAGTAACTATGTAAAGCTTCTTCAGTTAATAGAAGATTTTGAGACTTTTATGGAAAAAGGTCCTGAAAGAATCATTTCACATACAGATTTAGATTGTGATTTACAATTAGAGCTAAAGCTTAAAGAAAAATATACAACTACTCTTAACCTTACCTATTTGTTATATGTGGAAGATGAAATCGGGGTTAATGTGCCAGTATTGGATCCTGACTTAACAATTCGTGTTTATCATGATGCGAAGTTGATCGAGGTTATGGAAAGATTGGAAGAACATCGACACCAAAAACTACATGAGTTACATAAAACCCATTCCTGTGAGCTAGATGCTCGTTGGAAAAATAATATGATGCTAAATAAATGGTTAGACTATCTTCTTGAAGTTGGTCATGGGTTTTCTATTTGTTCAGAGGCTTGATATGGAACGGTATTGCTAGCGTCCGTTAAGTGTTGCCGATAATGGTGTAAAAATATGGAAATGATGTGGGTGATATTAGCTCTATTAGCTGTTATGGCTATATTGCTTCTCATGCTTATTAAACGTCAGGGTGAATTCAACCATTTAAATTCTGATGATGCTATTCGAGCTGAGCTTCAAGGACATAGAAAAGAAATAAGTGAGAGTGGGAGCCAGCTTCGGCAGGAGTTAACAAATACCGTTCTTAATACAGTTGGTGAACTTGGAAAAGGCCAGGCCAAGCATTTAGAGGGTGTTGAAAGCCGCGTTAAAACTCTTGCTATATCTACTGAAGCAAGACTAGATAAGTTACGTGTTACTGTCGATAAGCAGTTGGATGCTTTGCGTAAAGATAATAAAAAAGAATTGAATGAAATGCGTAAGACGGTGGATGAGAGGCTTCAGTCCACTTTGGAGAAGAGATTAAGCGAATCATTTAAATTGGTTCAAACTCAATTAAAAGATGTGCATGAAGGTTTGGGAGAGATGCAGGCATTAGCAACTGGTGTTGGTGATCTTAGTCGGGTACTTACAAATGTAAAATTGCGAGGCACATGGGGCGAATACCAGGTAGAGGCTTTGCTTGAACAAATATTCACTCCAGAACAATATCAGGCCAATGTTGAGATTAAAGCGGGTTCCGGAAAGCGAGTAGAGTTTGCAATAAAAATGCCCGGAGAGTCTGGAAATCTTGAAGAGCCACTATGGCTCCCTATAGATTCAAAGTTTCCAATAGAGGACTATGAAAGACTAATGAAGGCCTCTGAGGAGGCTGATGATGTGAGGGTACAGGAAGCATCCAAAGCATTGAGAAAGGCCTTTATTGTTTCAGCAAAAGATATTAAAGAAAAATACATACATCCTCCTGATACTACGGATTTTGCAATTATGTTTTTGCCCACTGAAGGTTTATATGCAGAAGCCATCCGGCAACCTGGACTACAACAAGAACTATTAAATAAATACCATATTGTCCCTGCTGGCCCTACAATTTTTTCAGCATTACTTAGTAGTTTGAATATGGGTTTTAGAACTCTTGCAATTCAGAAACGTTCAAGCGAGGTTTGGCAGACTCTTGCTGCCGTTAAGACAGAGTTTGGTAAGTTTGGTGATATTCTTACTAGAGTCAGAACGCAGTTGGAAACAGCATCTCGCACAATTGATGAAAAGGTTTTAGTCAGAACTAGGGTAATGCAGAGAAAGCTAAAAGATGTGGAGGAGTTACCCGAAGCTAGATCTGCGGAGATTTTACCACTGCCAACCTCCGAAAGGGTGGAAGATATAGAAGACTAAAGGATATATGAAAGGCTTTAGCTTTATTTGACTAGTTAATAAATGATAACTTTGTAAGTTAGTGCTCGCGTGTATCCTGAAACACCTAAACTCAATGAATTGAGGCAGTTTCAGATCCGATTATGGATGTCCCAGTTGATGTAGATAGGGTGGCAATGTCAACTACAACTTGTGTTGCCTGTTTTAATAAAACATCTGTAGGTTCGCTAGTATCTAGTTCGTCCATACTGCCGATTAGGTTAAGTCCTAGCGCAATACGACGTTCATTTTCTCGAGCAAGTTGTTGAGCCTGAATATCTTCACGTTCTGCAGTACGCACATCTATATTTAACGATACTTCATCCTGATTGCGAAAAAAATCTGCCGCTTCAATATTATCAACGAGATGATTGTAGTCGGGGTCTTCTGTTGCACGTTCTGTATGCCTGGTTTGTAAAAGTTGTAAGTAGGGGGCCAAGTCTGCATCTGTCATAAATGAGGTCTGTTGGATCCTATCCCACGGTAATGCAGAATCCCTAGTGCTTTCCCCAACAATAGATGCATCAACCATAGATGGAAGTGAAATATCAGGCATTACTCCACGGTGCTGGGTGCTTTCGCCTGTAATACGATAATACTTGCCTATAGTAAGTGTAAGCTGTCCATAGCCTGATCCTCGCATAAAACGATCTAGATCAAAAAGGTTCTGAACTGAACCTTTTCCAAATGTCTGTTGTCCAACAATAACGCCCCGTTTGTAATCTTGTATTGCTGCTGCAAAAATCTCTGAAGCACTAGCGCTATAACGATCAACTAGGACGGCTAATGGTCCGTCATACACTGAATCTGGGTTCGGATCATCAAGAACTTGAATGTTTCCACGTGTTTCTCGGAGTTGAACCACAGGGCCCTGATCAATAAATAGTCCACTAAGTTCTGTAGCCTCAGACAAATGACCACCACCATTTTGTCTTAGATCAACCACTAATCCGTCGATCCCCTCTTCACTTAGTTCTTGTATTAGGCGTGCAACATCTCGCGTAGTACTGGTGTAATTCTCATCGCCACGAGAGCGTGCTGCATAGTCCTGGTAGAAGCTGGGCACATCAATAACACCAATTCTATAATTGGTATCTCCCTTTGGAACTTCTATCATGCTGCTTTTTGCAGCTTGTTCCTCAA
>JAQWRR010000041.1 GCA_029243585.1 Gammaproteobacteria bacterium | reverse complement strand
TTATATCTAAGGTTTTTATTAATAGCGGAAACGCCTTACCGTAGGACTCTATAAACTCATCTCCAAGGATTTCTTCTGCTCTCACTCTCAAAAGTTCCGATAGTGGAACTTCCGAACCATCAGCAAATCTTAGTAGACTTGGGTACATCTTGGATTCACCATCCTCATCCCAGGCTGAAAGCTCAAAAGACTCACCCAACCCCATACCGTTGACTACAAATTGATCTGGCAATGGGCAAAGTCCCTTAAACTCTCGAATGCTCATACCTCCCCATGGACGCTCTACAAAATTATTTGTAGTTAGCTTGAGTAGTTTTTTAGTAACCTCAGAAACAATCTCTTTGTTTCCCCTAAGCAAATTCTCAGCATGATTTTTCTTGGCTATATCTCTCATATCTAGCTTATGAAAGACTCGCTCTTAACATCATTTCCAAATCTTTTCGCACTCTTGAGATATCAATCCCATGACATAAATCTCTGAGCTGAACAACCTCCAAACCTTCATAGCCACAAGGGTTAATCCTTTCATATGGTGTAAGGTCCATATTCACATTGACTGCCAATCCATGATAAGTACAGTGGCGACGAACCCGCAGTCCTATAGCGGCAAGTTTTTTATCACCAACATAGACACCAGGTGCATCTCGCCTTCCCTGAGCCTCAATCCCATAGATAGCCATTGTCCCGATCACCGCTGCCTCAAGCGCTTCAACAATAGAACGTATACTGGATCTTGATCTATGAAGATCTAACATAACGTAGGCAATAAGCTGTCCGGGCCCATGGTAAGTCACCTGCCCACCACGATCGATTTTAAGAATGGGTATATTAGATGCTTCTAATACATGATCCGGGTTTGAGTTAAGGCCAAGGGTATATATAGGGGGATGTTCAACTAACCAAACTTCATCTTGTGTTTTTCTATTACGCTCATCAGTAAACTTTTTCATCTCCTCCCAAACATCGGGGAGCGGCCTGAAACCAATGTTACGAAAAGTAAGCAATCTCATAAGACCAGCAAAACATCTTCACTTGCTACAAGTTCTTGGTAGAGGGCATCTATTTGATCTTTATTCTGAGCATAAACAGCAAAAGTTAGACTCAAAAACCGCCCATTTTTACTAGCCTTCTCCTTTATTTGTTCAATATCTAGATCAGCATAGTGTGCTTTTACAATTGCCTCAGCTACAGACCGAAAGTCACTTTTATTTCGACCCAATACTTTTACAAAAAGATCACAGGGAAAGTTTAGTAAGGAGCCCTCGCTCATCAAATCTGACGAATCATTGTGCCCATAGCATAACTTGATCCTTAATCTGCACCCATAAACCCGCATCTGGAACTTCATGCAGTGTAACTAAAGGCACCTCTGAGACTTGCTCTCCATCTATGGAAATCCTTATATGCCCAATTGCGCTATTTATCTGAAGTGGCGCTATCAATTCAGCCTCCACATCTATTAAAACAGATAAAGAATCATAACTACCACGAGGTATTGTGAGATAAAGATCTTCAACAATTCCCATTGCTACAGACCCTGGATCCCCCATCCAAACTCGGGCAGTAGTAACTTCTTCCCCCTGTGAATAAAGCTTGTGCGTTTCATAAAAACGAAACCCATAATTTAAAAGGGCTTGGCTATCAGTGGCCCGTGCTTCGGGGCTATCAGCCCCCATAACAACAGATATCAGACGCATACCTGAACGTTGAGCCGAAGTTACCAAGCAATAACCAGCAGCATCTGTATAGCCGGTTTTTAAACCGTCTACCGACGAATCACGCCACAGCAACGAGTTGCGATTTGGTTGTGTGATCTCGTTATAGGTGAAATCACGTTCTGAATACCATGAATAGTAGGAAGGAAATTCAGCAATAATCGCTCTTGTCAAAACGGCGGTATCTCGTGCGGTAGTATAATGGTCAGTGTCTGGCAAACCAGTGCTATTTCTAAAAGAACTTGAATTCATTCCTAGTAATTGCGCATGTTGATTCATTAATCCAGCAAAAGCTTCTTCTGATCCTGCCACATGCTCGGCTAATGCAACACTTGCATCATTACCAGACTGGATAATCATGCCTCGAAACAAATCTTCAACTGACACGTATGTACCAACCTCTATGAACATTCGAGAACCATCCGTTCTCCAGGCTTTCTCGCTTACATAAACCTGATCATCCAAACTGATTTGGCCCTGCTCCAAAGCTTTGAATGCCGCATATGCGGTCATCAGTTTAGTGAGGCTAGCAGGTTCCAAAATCTCGTCAGATGATGACTCGGCTATAACATGACCAGTCAAGAAATCTATAAGCAAATAGCTTTCAGAACCAAGTTGAGGAGGTGCTGGAATTGGAACGTTCTGCGAAAACACGCTGAACGGTATAATTAATGCGAGGATAACCCAGATTTTAATCATTGGCGGCTCCTGATCGGCCTAGCTTTCCAGATCCATATTGTACTTTATGCTCAATGCCCTATAACCAACTGCGCTTCACCTAAACCTGCTGATGAAAGACTATCAAATACGGTATCAATTTTTTCCGACCGATCAAAAGGCCCAATAATCACACGGTGCAATCTAGAGGCTCCTCCTTGATCAGAGTCTACCAATACACGAGAAAATCCTTTTGTTTCAAGTGAAAACGCAAAATCTTCTGCATTTTGCTGGATAGAAAAGGCCCCTACCTGAATATAGACCTGCTCTGACATGTAAGCAGCTTGTGATGCACCAAGAGCATCAAGAGCTCGCACCTCTACCTGTGCGGTACCGTCTTGAACCATATCTAACTGTAAGGCCGCAGTATATGAAAGATCTATTATACGATCATGTAAAAATGGGCCACGATCATTTACTCGAACAACCACACGCAGATTATTTGAAAGGTTTGTAACCTCTACCCAAGTGGGTATTGGCAGAGTTGTATGAGCTGCTGTCATAGCATACATATCATATGTCTCACCATTAGAAGTGGGACGCCCATGGAATTTTGGGCCATACCATGAAGCTACACCTGTCTCACGATACCCAACGCTTGATGCCTGCACGTAATATCGTTGCCCTAGCACATCATAAAAAGGCGGGTTACCCCGAGCACTGGGTGCTGTATTTATAATAGCTTCACTCTGATCTGATTCATGCGCTTGTTCAAATCGACTCGGCCCACAACCCCACATTAAACTCGCGGAGATAATAATAAATCCAAATAGTGGATAACGTTTTGATGCCATAAAATTTTCTTGAAAGATCATTTGCTTTCCATAGGGAATCCCTAATTTAGAGCTTGCTCATATCCAGTGCGAATAATTTCGCCAAGCTGGTAGGCTGCTAAGGCATACATCACACTATGATTATAACGAGTAATAACATGGAAATTATGATATCCCACCCAATACTCCTGACCATTTTCACCTTGCAAAGATAGAACTGTGGCCGGTGTTTCTGCTGATAACTCTGTAGAAAAAACATAGCCTGCGTCCTTTAATGAACCAATACTTTCATCAAGACTCATACTATTAGTCATCACATTCATTAAACGGTTTTGTGATGCGGAAGCCCGGATAGCAACTTGCTCCCCTGGTCGCCAACCATGTGCACTAAAATAATTAGCAACACTGGAGAGCACATCATCCCAATTATGCCAAAGGTCTCTCCGTCCATCTGAATCACCATCTACAGCGTACGCTCTATAACTTGAAGAAATAAACTGCCCTGCTCCCATTGCTCCTGCGTATGAGCCCGTTACCACACTCGGATCAATGTCCTCCTCTGTTACTAACAGAAAAAAAGACTCTAATTCTGATCTAAAAAAACCAGCTCTAGGAGGATAGGCAAAAGCTAGCGTTGCAAGTGAATCAACCACACGATAATTGCCAGTACGCTGGCCATAATAGGTTTCTATCCCTAATATAGATACCAGCATTTCAGGTGCAACACCATAAAACTCGCTAGCCCTCTGAATCGTATCTGCATGATTTATCCAGAACTCAACGCCACCATTAATGCGTGCATCATTAAGAAAGATTTGGCGGTATTCATGCCAAGGTAACACCCTCTCAGCCGGACGTGATATTGCCTCTAATATTCGCTCATTAATATCTATATTAGATAAAATTCTGGTTAATTGAGGTCGAGAAAAATCATGTGTTTCAACCATTTCCTCAATAAAAGCTTCTCTTTCCTGATCCACCGATTGCAGATCGACCTCCACTGCTTGGCCGTGTAAGGCGTTTGATAAGAAAATCAAAAAAAAGGGATATCTGAAATTGATTTTCATGAAGCCAATAGTTTCCGGTTACCATGAATGGACGCGAGAATACCGAAACCCGCCATCAACGTCACCATCGATGTGCCCCCCGCACTAACCAAAGGTAAAGGCACTCCAACTATGGGCAATAGTCCTGAAACCATACCTGAGTTCACGAATACATAGACAAAAAAAGTTAGGCTTAGTCCGCCTGCAAGTAATCGTGTAAAGGTATCCTGAGCCTGTGATGCTATATATAAACCTCTTCCAACTAGTACCAAATAAAGTCCAATCAAAAACAACAACCCAAGTAAACCAAATTCCTCGCCCATAACAGCAAAAATAAAGTCAGTAGAACGTTCTGGCAAAAACTCCAAATGAGACTGAGTCCCATTTAACCAACCTTTGCCAAAAAGACCGCCAGAACCAAGAGCAATCTTTGATTGAATAATATTGTAGCCTGCTCCTAACGGATCTGATTCAGGATCCAGAAAGGTTAAAACTCTGGCGCGTTGGTAGTCAAACATGTAACTCCAAAGCACCGGAATACAACTCAGAGAAAACACCCCTAAAATGGCAATTAACCGAATACTTAACCCCGCTAGCAAAACCGTAAACCCACCAGAAAACATTACTAATAGAGCCGTTCCCAAATCAGGTTGTTGATAAATCAGAAAAGTTGGCACACAAAAAATTAATAAGAGAATAAGCAATTGCATAAAGGTGGGTGGAAGTGGACGTTCATGCATGAACCACGCGACCATCATTGGCACAGAAATTTTCATAATTTCAGATGGCTGAAATCGAATGATGCCAATATCTAGCCATCGCTGAGCGCCGCCACCCATCTCACCTTTCAACATCACCATCAATAAAAAAACAAGCGCTATACAAAAAACCCAAGGGGACCAAATTCGTAATAAGCGGGGTGATACCTGCGCTAGAACGCCAAAGACCAAAAGCGCCACACCAAACCGTAAAACTTGGCGCAACACCACTGATGAGTTTTCTCCCACTGCGCTGTAGAGAATAATAAAACCTAAGCCTGCGATAGAAAGAGTAGCAAGCAAAATAGGAATATCTATTACTATACCTCTTTTTCGTTCCGGTTCTAGGAACGCCGAAGCCCCTGCTCCTATATCAATATTTCTTAGAGCCATTAGGACCCTCTAAAAAATAAGCGTCTAATATTTGCCGGGCTACAGGCGCAGCTGTGGCACCACCACCACCACTATTTTCCACTATCACAGCAATAGCGATTGTTGGGTTTTCTACAGGCGCATAAGCTATAAATAGACCATGATCTCTCAAACTCTCATCGATTTCTTCTGCATCATATGTCTCATCAGCTGCCAACGAGAAAACCTGTGCTGTCCCTGTTTTTCCGGCAACAGAGTATTCGGTTCCTCGCATAGCGTTATGGCCTGACCCCTGTGCCTCCTCTGTTACACCAACCATTGCTTGTGTGATTCGTTCCCAATGAGGTTCTTCCACATTACCTATAATATCCAGCAAAACTGGTTCATGGTTCGCAATTTTCCCTGTTACGGCATCCTCAGTAGCTATAACAAGACGAGGCTTAAATCGCTGACCACTAGTTGCTAAAGCTGCGGTCGCATGAGCGAGTTGCAAAGGGGTAACAAGAGTAAACCCTTGGCCAATACCTGTAATAACAGTTTCTCCTGGATACCAAGTTTGGTCTTCACGCTGAGTGAATTGCGTCCGTTTCCATTCTCGTGAAGGGATAACTCCCGCATTTTCATTCATCACATCAATGCCGGTGCGCTCACCAAAACCAAAACCCCTAAGGAACCCGTGTATCTGATCAATCCCAAGCTTCACAGCTAGCTGGTAAAAGTAAGTGTCACAGGACTGAACAATACTTTGATGGAGATCAATCGGTCCGTGCCCTTCAGGCTTCCAATCCCTGTAACGGTGGGATGTTCCCGGCAAAATAAAATGGCCAGGACACATTTCACGACTATCAGGATCAATCACGTCATAATGAAGAGCAGCCAGTCCTAAAAATGGTTTGACGGTAGAACCCGGCGGGTAATGACCAGTCAAGGCTCTCTGAAAAAGAGGCTTATCAGGGTCATTATTTAGCTTTTGAAAGTCAGCCTGAGTTAAACCTACCGCAAAAAGATTAGGATCAAAAGTTGGCATGCTAACTAAAGCTAAAATATCGCCAGTTTGTGGTTCAATGGCAACTGCGGCACCTCTTCTGCCCTCTAAAGCTCTATGGGCTGCAAGTTGCAAACGAACATCCAAACCAAGAAAAATATTTTTACCTGGAGTTGGCCATCGTGTCTCAAGAGCTCCTTGAGAAGAATCTGAGCTTGGTAATGCGTCAACTGCAACTGGGTCTAAAAGAATTCGCCCCTGAGCATTGACTATCTGCTGACGGTAACCAACACTGCCTCTCAATGTGACCTCATAACTTCGCTCGATACCGCTCTTACCAATTAAAGAGGTTGCTGCATAGTCGCTACGATTTATCCTCTCCAGATCCGATGCGCTAATGCTAGATACATAACCTACGGCATGGCCAGTTAGATCGCCCAATGGATAGCTACGCATTAGACCCTCTTGAATATCAATTCCAGAGAAGTGATGTCGTCTTACCGCAAAGCGTGCGGCTTGGGTCTCCGA
This sequence comes from Gammaproteobacteria bacterium, assembly GCA_029243585.1. Taxonomy (GTDB): domain Bacteria; phylum Pseudomonadota; class Gammaproteobacteria; order Steroidobacterales; family Rariloculaceae; genus UBA6522. The sequence continues at coordinate 90,905 of JAQWRR010000041.1, read as the reverse complement.
TAAGTTTGCCAATTTCACCCGTTCAAAACCCCGATGCGAACGGACAAGTTCTATTAAATGTTCAGAAGCCGCAAGATTAATAAGCCCAAGGTCTTCAAGACTTTGTAGTCTCGAATCTAAATCTAAAACCTGCTCAGGAGTCGCTGTTAATTCCCAGGTAGGTAGGTTTTCAGCCAGTACGATGCCATTACGGTCATAAATTAGACCTCTTGTTGGCGCTAAAGGCTGAATACGTAACCGATTACCCTGAGAAAGCTCAGCAAACAACTCATGGTCAACCACTTGCAGCTGAACCAGCCTCCAAATAAGAACGCCAGTTAAGACCAAGATAATAATCCCAGCCGCAATCAACCTAGATAAAAAAAGCCTCTGCTCTTTCCAATGATCTTTAAGTGTAACTGTAGAATTCATACTTCGATTCGCGCTTGATCATGCTTTCGTATTCGATCAAGCACCTCTAGGACTAACGGCCATAATAATGTTCCTATCAATAATGGCATCCAGCGCTCAGAAAAAGGCACTGTCCTACCTGCCACCCCGTCAACCCAGAATAAGATAAATTCATAAACTAGGAGCATTCCAAATACTGTTATCGTCGTTTGAGAAATTGGAGAAAACCGCAGGCGAAGATGAAACTTAAGACCAAAGTAAGTGATTATTAACATCGCGAAAGCATTCTGTCCCAATAGCGCTCCTGACAAAGTATCAACAGCTAGCCCTAGGGCCATTGCAGTCATTAAACCAAAACGTTCTGGCGCAACAAGGGTCCAGTAAATCATTACAAGAGCTGGCCAAGGCGGACGAATAGCTACGGCTACATCCGGCATTGGAACAACAGATAATATAAGCGCTATCATAAATGTAGATGCAGGCCAGACTAATGTATTGGCTGTATCTCTCATGGATCAGTCTCAACAAGCTTAGTTTCATCATACTGCTTATCTGGATCTTCTTCTGACCAAACCAACAGCACTTCACGATCCCGATCTAGTTCAGATGCAGGCTTAACAATTACATCTGCAAAGGACTGGCCCGGTCTACGTTCCACTTCGATAACTCGGCCAACAGGGTACCCGGACGGAAACACACCTCCAAGACCAGAAGATACAAGCAAATCACCAGTTTCAATATCTGCACTATTGGTAAGATAAGGCAATCTCAGACTCCCACTATCACCAGTTCCTACAGCGATTGTCCTCAATCCGTTTCGATTCACCGAAACCGGTACAGCATGATCGGGATCACTTATTAATACAGCTTCAGAAGTAAACACTTCCACCCCAACAATCTGACCAACAACTCCATTAGCGTCCAAAAGCGCTTGACCAACATAAACTTCATCCTGAAGACCTCGATTAATCGAGAAACGCTGGCGGTAAGGATCCAAATCTACAGCCAATATCTCTGCAACTAATACACGATCATCAATTTGAGCGCTCGAATCGAGCATAGCACGAAGACGTACGTTTTCTGCCTCTATAGCCGCCATGCGCTGTAGACGCACATCGTACCTAAGTTGTAAATTTTTTAACTCTGAATTTTCTCTAAGCAGAGTCGCGCGCTCAGCCAGCGAAATAGTTGCCCATCTCCAAGTCTTAAAGGGAAGATTAACGGCTATTTCTATTGGATAGACGGCTATGGAAAAAACTTGACGAACTTGCGATAAATGATCATTTCTATGATCTATAACCATGAATCCCAAACTAATAGCTGCAAGCAGAAGAAATTTAAGACCTATGGAGGGCGCTTCTCGACCTCCGCCTATTCCTCCTGGAGCTTTCATGGTCTGCACTCACTCCAAACCCACAGGCTAACGCCCATTAAGGTCAGTCAATAGTAAATGTTGAAGGACCGTATTCGTCCAGCAACTCCAATATGCGCCCGCCACCGCGAGCCACACATGTCAGTGGCTCATCAGATATTACAACTGGCAACCCTGTCTCCTCCGTAAGAAGCTTATCTAGGTCAGTTAACAGCGCGCCACCGCCTGTAAGCACAATTCCACGCTCTGCCACATCTGCCCCCAACTCGGGAGGAGTCTGCTCCAATGCTGCTCTTACCGCGCTAACAATACCTTGCAATGGCTCTTGGAGGGACTCGAGAACCTCATTACTATTGAGTGTGAAGCTACGGGGCACTCCTTCTGAAAGGTTTCGGCCTTTTACTGATATCTCTTTTACCTCTTGGCCTGGGTAAGCTGAGCCAACCTCCTCTTTTATCCTCTCCGCAGTTGCCTCGCCGATCAGAATGCCATAATTTCGACGCACATAACTCGTAATCGCCTCATCGAATCTATCACCTCCAATTCTTACAGATGCTGCATAAACAATACCGTTTAAGGAAATTACAGCAACCTCTGAGGTTCCACCGCCTATATCAAGAACCATAGACCCTCGCGCCTCATGAACAGGCATTCCCGCGCCGATTGCAGCAGCCATTGGCTCCTCAACCAGATAAACCTTCCGAGCCCCAGCACCCTCTGCTGACTCTCGGATTGCTCGTCGTTCCACTTGTGTAGCTCCGTAAGGCACACAAACAAGTACTCTTGGACTTGGCCTAAAATAACGTGACCCATGAGCTTTTTTGATGAAATACTGAAGCATCTTCTCGGTAATAGTGAAGTCTGCTATCACACCATCCTTCATTGGCCTGATGGCTGTAATGCTACCAGGAGTCCGGCCTAGCATGCTTTTAGCTCCTGCGCCTACGGCCTCAAGAACCTTCCCGTTTCGACCACTTTCCTCACGAACTGCCACGACAGATGGCTCGTCAAGCACAACACCTCTGCCACGAACATAGATCAGGGTATTTGCCGTACCCAGATCAATAGACAGATCATTAGAAAAATAACCGAGAAAGCTCTTTAACATTGAGCGCCAAGATGGAGATTAATAAAAGAACTACGACTTTAACAATGGGTAGAACAATGGGCAAGTTGACGTGTATAGTTATTCGTCAATCATTCTGAGTCAAAGGCCATGCTGCTCAATCGAGAAGACGTGGAAAAATTGTGTCTGCTGTCCCGCCTAGAAATCACTCCTGAGGAGATGGAGGATGTATCGGCTAAGCTTTCAGATATTGTTAATATGGTGAAACAACTACAGGCTGCTGAAACCACAGGAGTTTTACCTATGGCACATCCACTAGACCAAGCTCAACGGATGCGTGAGGATAAGGCAACTGAAACAGACCACCATGAAAAGTATCAGCAAAACGCATCACTAGTGGAACGAGATCTATACCTAGTCCCAAAAGTTATAGATTAGCTGTTCATTTTTGTAAATTATCAGCTGATAAGTACCCTCAAGCATGCATGAAGCGACAATTGCTCACCTAGCTCAAAGCCTCAAGGACCGAAAAGTTTCGTCCAAAGAGCTAACGAAATACTTTCTAGAGCGAATATCGCGCCTAGACACTAGTCTTAATTCTTTTATTACTGTATGCGAGGAAGAAGCTCTTGCTCAGGCTGATTCTGCTGACGAACTACTAGCGACTGGTGACGCGACTCCGCTCACTGGAATTCCGATAGCACATAAGGACATCTTTTGTACGGAAGGGGTAAAAACGTCATGTGGCTCGCGTATTCTAGATAATTTCATCTCCCCATATGATGCAACTGTTGTTTCCAAGCTTAAGGCTGCTGGAGCAGTCATGTTGGGAAAAACAAATATGGATGAGTTCGCGATGGGCTCGTCTAATGAAACAAGTTTTTATGGAGTTGTGCATAATCCTTGGGATACTACCCGAGTACCAGGCGGTTCGTCTGGAGGGTCAGCAGCAGCGGTGGCTGCGCAACTAGTCAGTGGCGCAACAGGCACAGATACAGGTGGTTCTATAAGGCAACCAGCTGCACTAACTGGCATTACTGGACTAAAACCAACTTATGGCCGAGTTTCCCGCTACGGTATGGTTGCATTCGCTTCCAGTCTTGATCAAGCCGGAACACTCACAAAAACAGCAGAAGATTCTGCCCTTATGCTACAAGCCATGGCTGGAGCCGACGAACGAGACTCAACATCGCTATCAGCAATTGTGCCTGACTTTTCAAAGGCACAAAAGAGCGCATGGGAAAACATCACCATTGGTGTTCCAGACAATTTTTTTGATGATAGTTTAGACACAAAAAACGCGCAGCTAGTCAAAGAAGCATTGTCTGTTTTCGAGAAACTCGGTGCCCGTATCAAGGACATTCATTTAAAGCATATTCATCTCTCTGTTCCCGTTTATTATGTTGTTGCTCCAGCCGAAGCATCTTCAAACCTATCTCGCTTTGACGGCGTACGTTTTGGTCACCGTTCGGAACACGCCGAAAATCTAACAGAGTTCTACATGAAAACTCGAGGAGAAGGGTTCGGTTCAGAGGTTAAGCGAAGAATACTTACAGGCACTTATGTTCTCTCTGCTGGATATTATGATGCGTACTATCTGCAAGCTCAGAAAGTCCGCCAACTTATAAGCCAGGATTTTGCTGAAGCGTTTAAGACTGTGGACGTCATTGCAGGCCCAACAACACCAACGCCAGCATTCCGTATTGGACAAAAAACAGATGACCCTATACAAATGTATTTGAACGACATGTATACCATTGGCGCTCCACTCGCAGGTCTACCAGCCCTTTCAATGCCATGCGGGTTTATAAATAACCTTCCAGTTGGCTTACAACTAACTGGACCCCACTTGAGCGAAGAAAAACTACTTAAGGCTGGGTACTATTACCAACAGGAGACCGACTGGCATAACTTTGTGCCACCGGGGTACGAAGCATAGTGGCTTGGGAAATTGTAATTGGTTTAGAAATTCATACTCAACTAGCCACAAAGAGTAAAATCTTCTCGGGTAGCCCAACCCAATATGGCGCCACACCAAACAGCCAAGCCTCACTAGTCGATCTAGGCTACCCTGGGGTGCTACCAGTTTTAAATCAAAGCGTAGTGCACATGGCGATCAAATTTGGTCTCGCTACAGATTGCGAAATCTCTCGTCGCTCAGTCTTCGCTCGCAAGAATTATTTTTACCCAGATTTGCCTAAGGGATATCAGATTTCCCAATATGAACTACCCATAGTCCATAGCGGCCACCTAGACATTGTGCTCGATGACGGCAATATCAAAACTATAGGAATAACTAGAGCCCATCTTGAAGAGGATGCGGGAAAATCTTTACATGAAGATTTTCAGGGCCTCAGCGGCATTGATTTAAACCGGACCGGAACACCACTATTGGAGATTGTTTCAGAACCAGACCTGCGATCAGCTGAAGAAGCAGGAACTTATATGCGCTCTATTCACAAGCTTGTTCGTTATCTAGGCATTTCAGATGGCAACATGCAAGAGGGATCTTTCCGTTGTGATGCTAATGTATCCATTAGAAAAAAAGGTGATAAAAAACTAGGCACACGCACAGAACTGAAAAACCTAAACTCTTTTAGGTTTGTAGAAAAAGCAATTCGAGTAGAAGTCGAGCGACAAATTGATCTGCTCGAAGATGGCGGAAAGATCACCCAAGAAACTCGTCTTTATGATGCGGATAAGAATGAAACGCGACCAATGCGCAGCAAAGAGGAGGCAAATGATTACCGTTACTTCCCTGACCCAGATCTCCTTCCTGTAATAATTAATGATGAACTGATAGAAAATGTACGCGCTGAACTTCCAGAGCTACCAAATGCGAGAACTAAACGCCTGATTCGTGATCATGGCATTTCTGACTCAATGGCAGAGGAACTTACTAGCTCGCCTGCGATCGCAGACTATTTTGAAGAAGCAACTAAAAATACACCTCATGTCCCTGCAAAAAGAATTGGCAATCTGATTCAACGCGAATTAAGTGCTGCATTAAATCGAGAAGGGCTGAGTATTGAAGGGTCTAAAATATCTCCATCCATGATAGGGAAGCTTGCTCAAAAAATTGAAGACAATACGGTCTCGGCTAGTGCAGCAAGCACTGTATTTGATGAGATCTGGAAAACCGGAGGCTCAAGCAACGTTGATAGCATCATCGAGAAACATGGCCTGAAACAGATAACAGATATGCATACTATTGAGGCAATGGTTGATGATGTAATTATCAATAATCCTGAGCAGATAATTCAATTTAAAAATGGAAAAGAAAAGGTCATTGGGTTTTTGGTTGGACAGGTCATGAAGGAATCAAAGGGCAAAGCAAACCCACAGAACGTCAACCAAATATTACGAAGCAAGTTGAGCAGCTCCTAATCAAAAAACCATGAGCATTAACATTCAAGTATCCTTTGAATTTTTTCCGCCAGCTAACAAGAAGATGTCTGAGACACTCTGGCGTTCTATACAGCGACTGGAGCCGCTTAACCCAAATTTTGTATCTGTAACCTACGGAGCGGATGGATCAACTAGAGATAGAACTCATCAAGTCATAGAACGCCTGCAAAAAGAAACTTCCATGATTTGTGCTCCACATTTAACCTGTGTCGGAGCGCCACGCGAAGAAGTCCTAGCAGTGGCTAAAGATTATTGGAAAAATGGGGTTAGAAACATTGTTGCACTGCGTGGCGATCCTCCAAAAGGTACTAAAACCTATAAACCTTTTAAAGGGGGTTTTGACTATGCTGTGGACTTGGTGAAAGGATTACGCGCAATAGGAGATTTTGACATTTCTGTCGCTGCATATCCGGAAGTACATCCAGAAGCAAGCAGTGCGAGTACTGACATAGATAATCTGAAACGCAAAATAGACGCTGGGGCGTCTCGTGCGATCACACAGTTCTTCTTAGATACAACGGCATACTTGAAATTTAGAGACTATTGCCATGCAATCAATTTGGGTGTTCCAATAATTCCAGGAATACTACCTATAACCAACTTCTCAAAACTCTTAGAATTTGCGAAAGACTGTGGAGCTTTTGTACCACCAAAACTTCATGAACAATTTTCTGGTTTGGGTAAAGATCCAGATGCTCGCCGAATGATTGCTGAAAAATTTGCTATAGAGCAAGTTGACGAACTCAGACAACATGGCGTTAATGAGTTCCATTTCTACACTCTGAACAGATCTGAACTTACTTATGCAATATGTGACTCTCTTGGCTTAAAACACACTCAAAAACAAAAGAGTAGTGAACTTGAACAATAAGATTACTCAACTAGAAAAATTACTTAGTGAGCGAATCGTTGTTCTTGATGGCGCTTTAGGTACAAGCGTACAAGCATTAAAACTTAAAGAAATAGATTTCAGAGGCTACAGATTTAAAGACTGGCCACAAGAATTAAAAGGGAATAATGATCTTCTATCAATTACCCAGCCAGATCATATAAAAACGATCCATACTCAATTCCTAGAGGCTGGCGCCGATATAATAACAACCAATACATTCAATTCCACAAAACCATCACAAGCCGATTACGGCATGGAATCGTTAGTTTACGAACTGAATTACACAGCCGCTAAAATAGCTTGCGAGGCAGCAGAGGCAGCAGCAACTAAATCTGGCAAAACAAGGTTCGTCGCGGGCGCACTTGGTCCTACAAACCGTACCTGCTCAATCTCCCCAGATGTAAGTGATCCTGGGGCTCGCAATATAACTTTTGAGCAATTAGTAGAAACCTATGGTGAGGCTACACAAGCACTTATCGAGGGCGGAGCTGATTTGCTTATAGTCGAAACTATTTTCGATACCCTCAATGCCAAGGCAGCAATATTTGCTATTAAGCGCTTATGCGATGAAAAGTCCTTAAATATTCCAATTATTATATCTGGCACTATCACAGACGCTTCTGGGCGTACCCTATCCGGCCAAACTCTTGAAGCTTTCTACAACTCCGTGCGTCATGCAAAACCCTTATGTATAGGGCTGAATTGTGCCTTAGGAGCCAATGAATTAAGACCCTATGTTAAGGAGCTAGCTCAAATCTCCGAGTTCCCAGTCAGTGTTTATCCAAACGCTGGCTTACCTAATGAATTCGGAGAATACGATGATACCCCTGAGAATATGGCTGAAATAATAGATGAGTTTGCTCAAAATGGATGGCTAAATCTTGCTGGCGGATGCTGCGGGACAACCCCTGAACATATCAACGCAATTGCCAAAGCCACGTTAAAACACACACCCAGGGTGACCCCTCAAATTCCAAAGTTTAGCCGTCTATCAGGAATGGAATCGTTCAAAATTGGTCCTGATAGCCTCTTTGTCAATGTTGGAGAGCGAACTAACGTCACTGGCTCAGCGCGCTTCAAAAAACTTATCGAAGCAAATGACTATAACGAGGCCCTAACTATCGCACGTAGCCAAGTTGAAAATGGCGCTCAGATTATTGATGTCAACATGGACGAAGGAATGCTGAATTCCGAGGAGGCAATGGATCGGTTCTTGAAACTCATTGCCTCTGAACCGGATATTGCCCGCGTCCCTATTATGGTTGACTCCTCTAAATGGTCTGTAATCCAGGCAGGACTGCGATGTTTGCAGGGCAAGGGAATTGTTAATTCTATAAGTCTAAAAGAAGGTGAAGAATCATTTCTAACACAAGCACGCGAAATACTTCACTATGGTGCGGCGGTAGTCGTTATGGCCTTCGATGAAGAAGGCCAAGCTGATACAGCACAAAAAAAATTAGACATCTGCGCGCGTTCTTATAAGTTACTTGTAAATGAGGTGCAGTTTCCGCCTGAAGACATTATTTTTGATCCAAATATTTTTGCTGTTGCCACAGGAATTGAGGAACACAACGGATACGGACTCGCCTTTATAGAGGCAACTCGTAAAATTAAAGAAGAACTACCTAATGCGCTAGTAAGTGGTGGCGTGAGCAACGTGTCTTTCTCTTTTCGTGGAAACAACATTGTTCGTGAAACGATGCACTCTACGTTCCTTTACCATGCAGTTGCAGCTGGCATGGACATGGGGATAGTTAACGCAGGTCAACTAGCAGTCTATCAGGACATACCAGTGAATCTGAGAGAAGCATCCGAGGACGTTATTCTTAACAGACGAGAAGATGCTACTGAAAGATTGTTGTCTTTAGCCGATCAATTCCAGAGCCATAGTCAGCAGAAAACAAAGAAAGAAGCTGAAGAATGGCGTACATACCCAATATCCGAACGCCTGGCACATGCACTCGTTCAAGGGATTGACAGTCATGTGATCGAGGATACGGATGAAGCGCGATTATCATCAAAACGGCCGTTAGATGTTATTGAAGGCCCGCTTATGGATGGAATGAATATCGTTGGAGATCTTTTTGGTGAGGGAAAAATGTTTCTCCCGCAGGTTGTTAAGTCTGCACGCGTCATGAAAAAAGCCGTTGCCCATCTTGTTCCTTATATCGAAGAAGACAAAACTGAAGCCCTAAAAAAAGTTCGAATGGTAATCGCAACAGTCAAGGGCGATGTGCATGACATCGGAAAAAACATAGTTGGTGTAGTACTACAATGCAATAACTTTGAAATCACAGATTTAGGCGTCATGGTTTCAGCAGAAAAGATACTAAGTACAGCAAAGGAACAGAATGCAGATCTAATTGGACTCTCAGGACTTATAACCCCTTCACTCGATGAAATGGTTTATGTCGCTGAAGAAATGCAACGTCAAGGTTTTTCTCTACCATTATTAATTGGCGGAGCCACTACATCCCCAGCCCATACAAGCGTCAAGATTGATCCTGCTTATGAAGGTCCCGTGGTCTACGTAAAAGATGCATCTCGGTCAGTAAACATAGCGCAACTACTTACCAGTGAAAACCAGGATGAATTCAAAAATACTCTTAAAGAGCAGCATAATACTCGTCGGGCTCGTCATGAAAAAAAACGTAGGGATGCTCCAAAACTGACCTTAAACCAAGCGCGAGCAAATCGACTGGCCATAGACTGGTCTGACTATGAACCCATCAGGCCTAATAATCTTGGCATATTTAAAATAAGCGACTGGTCTTTAGAAGATCTTGTCGAATATATCGACTGGATGCCTTTCTTTAACGCTTGGGAATTTCATGGCCGCTTCCCTGATATTCTAAAAGACAAGATAGTTGGAGAGCCTGCTAGGGCACTTTACTCTGATGCTCAACGACTACTAGATCAGATTTTAGATAAAAAATGGCTCAGATTGTCCGGTATTACTGGTTTTTTTCCTGCCAACTCGGTTGAAGATGATATAGAAATCTATGGGGATAAAAATAGAAAAAAAGTAGATGTAAAATTAAATAACCTGAGACAACAAAAACTTAAGCGGTCTGATCTACAAAATAACTGCTTGAGCGATTTCATAGCACCAAGAGATACTGGAATCAATGATTATATTGGTGCGTTTGCAGTCACAACAGGCATTGGACTAGACGAGCGAGCAGCATATTTTGAGGCACAACATGATGATTACAATACTATCATCCTAAAAGCACTCGCCGATCGACTAGCCGAAGCATTTGCAGAACGGCTTCATGAGCACGTTAGAAAGTCTTTATGGGGCTATGCGCCTCGAGAAACGTTAGATAACGATTCCTTGATTAAGGAAAAGTATCAAGGCATTCGTCCAGCACCAGGATATCCTGCCTGTCCTGATCATACCGAGAAAGGAACCTTATGGGGTCTTTTAGACGTTGAAAATCAAACTGGCATCAAGCTAACAGAATCATTTGCAATGTTTCCAACAGCTGCGGTAAGCGGTTGGTATTTCTCTCATCCCGAGTCTCGTTACTTTTCAGTAGGTAAAATTGGCCGTGATCAGGTTAAAGATTACGCCTCACGTAAGGGCTGGACTTTAGCTGAGGCGGAACGATGGTTATCTCCTAATTTAGGGTATTAATTAACCACATAAAAAAATTGTAGGTAATTAATCATGTCTGGCAATCAAGGCACTTAGGATTAATAGTTATTGCGATATCTTGCCAACTAGCTTGCTTAGCATCCCATAGGTGCAAGTGATTGGTGATAGAAGAATCTAACTTTAGCAAAACTTTAATCGTCTCTAAGGCCATGAGCGTGCCTATGACTCCAGGTACTGGGGATACAACGCCATTACCCTGGCAATTTCCAAGCCATTCATCTTCATCGTCATAGAGACATCGGTAACATGGACCACTACCATTATTTGGGAACACTGATAACTGTCCTTCAAAACGAATTGCGGCACCTGTCACCAGCGGCACACGTGCCTGAACTGCTGCATGATTAATAGCAAGTCGCGCAGTAAAGTTATCAGTTGCGTCAAGCACAACAGATACCGACTTAATAACAGAGAGTAGTTTCGACTCATCTAAACGATCTGGGAAGCAAGAAATACTAAGATCTGGGTTTATAAGCTGAAGGCGCCTTTTAGCAGCCTCTACTTTCAACTCGCCAACTGCATCTGCCTCAAATAGGACTTGTCGAGAAAGGTTGCTCTCATCCACACGATCAAAATCATTAAGCACTAAAGTCCCAATACCACTTCCCGCTAAATACTGAGCTGCTGGACAACCTAAACCCCCAATACCAACAATTAGCACATGTGACTTGCTTAGGATATTTTGGCCAGCTTCACCAATTTCAGGTAATGCCAAATGCCGCGCATAACGATCTGTACTCATAACCAGTTTCCGAGCGTTATACGATCACAGCCAGCCAAATCATTTTTTGTCTCAACACCAGAAAAACCAGTCTCTTGTAGTAGCCTAGATACATCTAGTGCCTGCTGATGACCATGTTCTAAAAAAACCATTCCACCTGTAGCCAGGGCATTAGGAATGCTAGCAATAATTTCACGGATCGAGTCCAATCCATCCGTCCCACCATCTAAAGCCAGAGAAGGTTCATAGGACAGCTCCTGAGATAACAAATGATCATCTCCTCTCGCAATATAGGGTGGATTACTAACTATAAAATCAAAACTATAGTTACCCAAAGACGTAAGCCATCTTGAACAAAGCCATTCAATCTCCAAACCAAGCCGACAACCATTTTCTGCAGCAATACGAAGTGCTTCTAGACTCAAATCCACTGCAACTACTCGACAATTAGGTCTTTGCTTCTTGATAGCCAAAGCAATCGCACCACAGCCAGTGCCAAGATCTAAAATACTAGCCGCCTGTAGGGGATCAGTTTTGCTTAAAACCCCATCAACCAACATCTCAGTCTCGGGTCTTGGCACAAGCGTGTTAGACGAAACCTTCAAATCTAGAGAATAAAATTCTTTATGACCCGTAAGATGTGCTATTGAAACTCCCTTTCCTCTCAGCTCTACTAATGCTTGAAAAGTTTCTCCAACCGACTGAGACAGCATTCGCTCTGGAAATGCCATAACAGTACTCCTAGGGTAGTGCGTAAGCTCAGCCATTAGCACCTCAGCATCCAAACGGGGACTCGAGCTATTCGTGGCAAGCGACAGTGTTGCCCACTCTATTAATTGACCGATTTCTAGTTGAGAGTTTTCGTTTTTCTTAGGAAACATGGTGTTAGGATTATGTGCTTATTTCAGAGAGTCGCTCAGCCTGGTGTTCTCGATTCAAAGGCTCTACGAGTTGATCTAGCCCTCCTTCTAAAATCTCATTAAGCTTATAAAGGGTAAGGTTAATTCGATGATCTGCTACTCGGTGCTCTGAGAAGTTATAAGTACGTATACGCTCGGACCGGTCACCAGACCCAACCAAATTGCGTCTTCGCTCAGCCCTCTCATCTTGCTGTTTTTGTACTTCAGAATCCTTTAAACGAGCACTTAATAAGGACATTGCCCTGGCACGATTTTTATGTTGTGAGCGTTCATCTTGGCATTCGACAACAATGCCACTTGGTATATGTGTCAACCGAATAGCAGAGTCTGTCTTGTTAACATGTTGTCCACCCGCACCAGATGCACGATAAGTATCCACTCGCAGGTCACTTGGATCGATATTTACGTCCTCCACATCCTCTGGCTCTGGCAAAATCGCAACGGTGCATGCTGAAGTGTGTACACGTCCTTGTGATTCAGTTTGAGGCACACGCTGTACCCTATGAGCCCCTGACTCAAACTTTAATTTTGCATAAGCTCCGTTACCAACAACACGGCTTATAATTTCTTTATAGCCGCCATGATCACCCTCGCTAAGGCTTAGAACTTCAACCTTCCATTTATTATTTTCTGCATAACGCTTGTACATTCGGAAAAGATCGCCGGCAAATAGCGCAGCCTCATCACCACCAGTACCCGCACGGATTTCTAGGTATAAATTCGCATTGTCATCTGGATCTATTGGAATTAGGTGCAACATTAGCGCATCTTCTTGCGTCTCAATTCGACCTGTTAGAATCTCAAGTTCCTCTTGTCCCAGCGCTCTATCTTCTAAGTCATCACTAGACAGCAGTTCCTCTGCAGCACCAATATCATCAAGAATTTGTAGATATTCCGTAAAATCCTTAGTCACTGGATGAAGTCTCGCGTACTCCTTAGAAAGATCGCGAAATTGGTTTTGATTGGAAATTACATCCGCATCACTAAGCAAATGCTCAACTTCCTCGAATCGCTCCACCAAGGTTATTAACTTCTGTTTTATAGTATCTTTCACGAAAGATCTTTAAGTGCTTTTTCCACAATGTGTAAGTCACGTTGAGGATAGGGTAAGGATAAACCGGCATGCTCAAGGGCACGTTTGATATTTTCCAAAAGCTCGCTTCGAACACTCCAATAATTGGCGCTTTTTGTCCAAGGGCGAACCGCGATATCCACGCTACTCTCGCCCAGATCTAAAAGCATCATCGAAGGTGGGGGCTGATCAAGAACTCGGTCATTTTGGCTTAAGACCCCTTGGATTAGTGCTTTTGCTCTCGCAATATCATCGTTATAACCAATACCAATAATTAGATCTATCCGCCGCATATCCTCGGCAGAATGGTTTGTGATGGTATCTGCATGAATTAGAGAATTAGGCACAATGATGACTCGATTGTCTGGAGTTTTTAATACAGTATTAAAGATACTAATACTTTGTACGATTCCTGAAATTCCAGCAGCCTCAATAAAATCACCTGATTTAAAGGGTCTAAAAAATACAAGCATCACTCCTGCTGCAAAGTTAGAAAATGAATCTTTCAAAGCCAATCCAACAGCCAATCCAATAGCGCCAAAAATAGCCAAAAAATTTGTTGTATTTACTCCTAATGCACTTAGCGCGGTCAGCGCTATTAAAATCATTAGAGCTATATTTATTAAATTTGAAAGAAAGCGGGAGAGAGTCTTATCCATCTCAGCGCCTGCTGCCGCACGAACAAAAAAACCAATGAGTGCTTTAGCCACCCAGCGTCCAATCAGAAAAATAACCAAGGCAGCTAAAATACGGCCACTCCAATGGATTACCAGTAGCCAAATGGCCTCAGAATTTAACTGAGCATCTAGAGCGCCTAATAGATTCTCCACGAAACTCTCCCCCATTTGTTGGTATACCGAAGTAATGACACAAGCTTTATCACAGTTGAATTGTCGGAGAATCTTCACGTTAGAACAAGCTAAGCGCTATGAATAACCACAATCAGGTATAGTCTAGCTTTAAGCCTATGCCAACCCTGATAAGATATATACTGATACTGAGCATGGCATTACTTAGTGCCTGTGCAGTAACGCCACCGGAGTTAGCCCGTAGGGTTGACTTCGACTCACACCTTTTGTTGGCTGAAATTGCTAGAGAAGGTCAGGACCTCCAACTTGCGGCGAAGCACTATCTCGAAGCATCTCTAATTTCGGAAGATCCAAGCTTGGCCGAACTAGCAACAGAACTGTCACACCAGTTAGGACTAAGTGAAATTGGCCTTCGAGCAGCTGAGCGATGGGAAGAATTAAGCCCCAACGCCACAAGGCCGCACCTATACCTTGGAGCATTTAAACTACGTTCTTCTGGCGATGCCGCTGCATTAATAGAGTTTGAAACATTCATAAGTGGGGCTAGTAATACAGAAGCAGCTATTTCAAGAAGCATTGAAATTCTATCTAATGAGACAGATCAAATTGGAGCGACTAATGTTCTTAGTGCGTTGGTTGAGTCTTATCCTGGCATTGCAGAAGGTCGATATGGGCTAGCTCGATTTGCCATGCGTGATAATGATTTCACAAGAGCCCTAGAAAATGCTGAACAGGCGGCCATGCTCAAACCAGATTGGATTGAGGCCCAGCTACTTTATGCACGCACGTTACTTATTACAGGCCGAATTGATGAAGCTTTAGCTTTATCGGAACGACTTGTCGAAGACGAAGCCAGCTTAGAGACCCGTCTTGAATACGCTGAACTACTACTCTCATCAGGAAATGGTTCAAGGGCAAAAGAATTATTAGAACTAGTCCTAGACGAAAACCCACAGCTACCAGAAGCCATTCGTGCAATGGCGTTTTTGATGTTAAACGAGAATGAGCTCGAAGAAGCGAAAATATATTTTGAAACTTTGCGCCCAGACGTGCGTTACAAAAATGAAGCTTTTTTCTACCTTGGTCGTATTGCCGAAATAGAAGAACAGTATTTACAAGCGATGCGTTCGTATTCTCGTGTAACTGAAGGAAATAACGCCATTGAGGCACAGCTTAGAGTCGCACACCTCTTATACACAAATCTTGATGATCAAGAAGGAGCTCTAATCCACTTGAGAGAATTCGGAGCTGCGAACCCCCTATACAGAAGCGAGATGCTAGTTGGGCAAAGTAATGTCCTTGTTCAGCTGGGACGTCAGATTGAAGCTATGGAGATTCTCTCAGAGGAACTAAATCAGAATCCGGATGATGAAACGCTACATGCAGCCCGAACTCAACTCTATATGCTGCAAACTCAAACTGCTATAGATGCAGAAGATTACAACACGGCAAACAGAATTTTGCATGATGGCCTTGATTCCTATCCGGATAATGTTTCCCTAAGGTATGTCCAATCTATAGTTTACCAGGGACAAGACAAGCTAAGGCCAGCGGTCACCATTCTTGAGTCGCTTGTTGAGGATTACCCTAATGATGCGGGTTTTTTAAACGCACTGGGTTACCTGCTCACAGATAAAATGGATAGACATGTGGAGGCGAAAGCTTACATTCAAAAAGCACTTAGTACAGAACCTGATAATCCTGCAATCATTGATAGCATGGGCTGGGTGTTATTTAAACTAGGGGATTATGAAGCAGCTTTAGGCTATCTAGAACAGGCATTTGAAATGTTTCCAGACCCAGAGGTGATTGCTCATATCATCGAACTGCAATGGGCGCTAGGGAAGAAAGATAAGGCTATACAAATATACCGGGACGCTTTAGAAAAACACCCAGAAAATCCCTACCTTCAGGAGCTAAAGCAGCGCATTTCGCCATGATGCGAAAAATTAAGTTCAAAATCTTGCAAACATTAATCATCGCATCACTCGCTGGATGTACACATACACAGATCCAAAAAGACGGTTTTAGTTATACAACACGCCAGGCTCAGCTCGAAGCAATCGGTAATTGGGAAATGGATGGACGAATTACGGTTGATACAGGCGAACGCGCCTTTCAAGGTCGATTTCAATGGCATCAATTTGAAGATGTTATTGAACTATCAATAAGAGGGCCTTTTGGCGCAAATATCCTCCAAATGACTGGCTCATCTGAACAACTCATTGTGCATGCACAGGGCGAAACATGGCAACTTCTAGACCCTGAACCAGAGCTCTCAGCACTATTAGGCTGGTGGATACCGGTTAAAAGTTTACGAACTTGGTTGCTTGGATACTCTGATCCAGAGTTCTCCGCAACAGAAGAATTTGGCGCAGGTCCTGCTCTTAGAACACTAGAACAAAGATTATGGCTACTAACTTATGATAGCTACCAATTATTTGAAGACATAATGGTCCCAAGGCGTATAGACCTTAGCCATAACAATCTAGAATTAAGAGTTATTGTGGATAAATGGGGTCCTTTATCTTGAATTCGACCGGGGCACGGCATCACAATACCGACATATGATTGGGGTGTAGCCAAGTGGTAAGGCAACGGGTTTTGATCCCGTGATTCGCAGGTTCGATCCCTGCCACCCCAGCCATTACACTAACAATTAAGACCGTCAATTAGGAGATTAGCTTGGATCCTGGAACTATCTCTGTTTTCTCAGGCAATGCCCATCCCAAACTTGCTCAAGATATAGCACGTCATCTCCATACCTCATTAGGAAAAATTAGCGTGGGGCAGTTTAGTGATGGAGAGGCTAATGTGGAGATTATGGAAAATATCCGCGGCAAAGAAATTTTTCTTGTGCAGTCCACATGCCCACCAGTAAACGAGAGTCTCATGGAACTGCTGGTCATGTCAGATGCGTGCAAACGGGCTTCCGCAGCAAGCGTTACCGCTTTGATACCTTATTTTGGCTACTCTCGCCAAGATCGTAGACCCCGAGCCTCTAGGGTTCCTATCTCCGCAAAGCTGGTAGCAAAATTAATTGGCACAGCTGGAATAGACCGAATTCTCACAGTAGACCTTCATGCTGATCAGATACAAGGTTTTTTTGATATCCCAGTAGACAATGTGTACGCATCTCCTGTTCTTCTCGGTGATGCCTGGAAACAAAAATATGATGATATTGTAGTGGTTTCACCTGATGTAGGTGGCGTGGCGCGTGCACGAGCCTTAGCAAAACGTCTGGCTGATGCTGATCTGGCAATCATAGACAAACGTCGTCCCCAAGCGAATATGTCTGAGGTTATGAATGTTATTGGTGAAGTCGAAAATAAAGTCTGCATACTAATTGATGACATGGTGGATACAGCCGGAACACTTTGCCAAGCATGCACAACTCTTAAAGAACGTGGGGCAACGCGGGTTGTGGCGTATATCACACATCCCGTACTCTCTGGTCCCGCGATCGAGCGCATCAATGCCTCAGTAATGGATGAACTAGTAGTTACCGACACCATCCCTCTAAATGAGGATGCAAAAGCCTGTAAAAAAATTCGGCAACTGAGTGTTGCAGAGCTTCTGGCGGAAACCGTTCGCAGAATTAGTGATGCTGAGTCTGTAAGTTCACTATACGTGGACTAGTGACCCCTGCTATTATCCCGCGCCCTTGGAGGAGACGGCTATGAGCACTGAGTTTGAGCTGAAAATAGATAGTAGAGATGATTTAGGTACCGGTCATAGTAGGCGATTACGCCGACAGGGCAAAGTACCTGCTGTTCTTTATGGCGGCGGAAAGGCCCCTGCATCTGTGGCTCTTGATCACATCAAACTGCTTCATCAGATGGAAAATGAGGCTTTTTATACTAGTATTTTGACGCTAAACATGGGGAAAGAAACGCAAGCGGTTGTGATTAAAGATGTGCAACACCACCCCTCAAAGCATCGAGTCCTTCATGTGGATTTTCAAAGAATTCTAGAAGATGAAAAAATTACCCTAATTGTTCCTATTCACTATAGTGGCCAAGAAACAGCTATTGGCGTGAAAGAACAGGGTGGTGAAGTTGCTATTCTTGTTTCAGATGTAGAAGTGAGTTGCCTACCAAAAGACTTACCTGAGTTTCTAGAGGTTGATATTTCAGAGCTAGAATTAAACCAAAGAATGGGTTTTTCAGATATCTCAGCTCCGGAAGGTGTTGAAATTCTGGCGCTCTCACATGATCAGGATCATTCAATAGTCACCATTAATCCTCCTCGAAAAGAAGAGGAAGATGACATACCTGAGCTGGAAGCAGACACAATTGGTGGAGAAGAGTCCAGCAAAACGACAGAAGATAAGTCTGATGAAAGTGGTTCTGAAGAAACCAAGGGCTGATTTTTAATATCAAAATACTATCTCGAGGCCGCCAGGAGGCGGCCTCTTTCGTTTAGGATGCAGTTATGGGCAACCCTATCGAACTAATTGCGGGTTTAGGCAACCCCGGTGCTGAACACTTGGCTACACGTCATAATGCCGGCTTCTGGTTTGCGGATCTTCTCGCACAAAATTATAACGGCGTCTTTCGCCTGGAAAATCGATTCCATGGCGAAGTTGCTGAAATTAATATCAGTGATCATCGGATACGCATACTAAAACCCATGACTTACATGAATGATAGTGGTCGATCACTAGCTGCAATGTCTTCTTACTTTAAAACACCCCTTAACCATATGCTTATTGTCTACGATGAACTAGACCTTATCCCGGGTCGAGCACAACTCAAGTTTGATGGTGGTCATGGAGGTCATAATGGACTACGTAGTATCCTATCCTGTGTTGGAAAGGCATTCTGGCGCCTACGTCTTGGCATTGGACATCCAGGACACAACCGTAAAGAACAAGTCTCTAACTATGTGCTGAAAAAACCCGCTAAAGAAGATCAGAATGCAATCATAGAAGCTGCTGTGGCGGCTATTGAGAGCCTACCTATCTTCTTAAATGAAAGTCCTGAGCGGGCTAAAACAAAACTCCATAGTAGGGGCATCAAAGCACGGCCATATAAAAACGTTGATTCAGATAAGTCAGAATAGAGGCTCTCCCTGTGGATATTAAATGTGGCATCGTAGGATTACCAAATGTTGGAAAATCAACCCTTTTCAATGCCTTAACAGCTGCTGAAATTCCAGCTGAAAACTACCCTTTCTGCACAATTGATCCGAATGTCGGAGTAGTTACTGTCCCTGATGAAAAGCTCGAAGCAATTGCAAAAATCGTTAATCCCAAAAATACAGTACAAACTATTATTGAATTCGTAGATATAGCTGGACTTGTTGAGGGCGCATCCAAGGGAGAGGGCCTTGGAAATCAATTTCTAGCCCATATTCGAGAAACAGATGCGATCGCACACTTGGTGCGCTGCTTTGTTGATGAAAACATTTCTCATGTCTCTGGAACAATTGACCCCATTAACGATATTGAAATTATTAATACAGAATTACTCCTTGCCGATTTAGAAACCGTTCAAAAAAGCTTTGAAAAAGCTGACCGGCAAGCTAAAACCAATGAAAAAGACGCGATAACTTGGCGAAATCTTCTGAAACGAGTACTAATCTGGCTTGAAGAAGGGCGGCCTGTAAGAGAGCTCACTCTAGAAATAAACGAAGCAAAATCTCTTAAGGCCCTGCAACTCATTACCGCAAAACCACTGATGTATGTGGCTAATTTAGATGAAACAGGATCACAGAATAATCCTTATCTTAAGTTGGTGCTCGACCTAGCAGAACGCGAAGATGTTCCGGTTGTCATTATTAGTGCGGCGTTTGAAGCAGAACTCGTACAACTACCAAAAGATGAACAAAATGCGTTCCTTGAAGAAATCAACTTAAAAGAGCCAGGGCTCAATAGAATGATAAGAGCTGCATACAACTTACTTAAACTGCAAACTTTCTATACAGCAGGCCCACAGGAGGTGAGAGCCTGGACTATCCGCAAAGGTTCTAGTGCATACGATGCTGCAGGAGAAATTCACACAGATTTCCAAAGGGGATTTATACGAGCTGAAGTCATCTCTTTTGAAACATTTATTGAACAACAAGGCGAACACGGTGCGAAGAAGGCCGGAGAAATGCGGCTAGAAGGTAAGGATTACATTTTACTAGAAGGTGATGTTATTCACTTTCGATTCAATGTTTAAATCCATCTATCTATATTATCAATAATTATTGCAACCAAAGTTTATTTATAAACAAGACTAAAAACATTCTTGAACCTATAAGCGTTTATGAGTGCCATCACAAAAAGGACTGTTTTCAGTCTGTTTACAATTACACAAAGCCACCCGCCTCTTCTTTTCTATGGTAAATGCCTGAGGCTTAAATTCGGTACCCTTATGAGATCCATCACAAAAGGGTTGATTGTCAGACTTACCGCAAGCGCACCAATAGAAGGTACCTGCATCTATATCCATCATAAAAGGAGCTTTTGAAAATATCTCGGGCTTTTGCATTTAATTCCTTACTTATTTTTGGTTAAACATTAACTGCTTGCTGCTATCTGAACTAAGTAGATCTATGGTGTTGCTGCAATACCAATCATCGTATACCAAAGAAACTGAATCATCTGAAGCAAGGAGTCTTCTGGAATTCTCTCATCATCCCCGTGAGCTCCACCACCGGCGGCTAGGTCTTCTTCGTTCAAGACGGGTCCAAAACCATAACATGGCACACCTGCGGCACGCATTTGAGCTTTGTCTGTAGAACCTGCCATCATAGTGGGAAGTGTAATAGCCTGCGGAAAGAGCCTGTTATTAACTGACTCAATCATCTGAAACATTTCATTGTCTATTGACGATGGTTGGCCTGGTGGCCGATAGATTCCCTCAGGAATAATCTCTACGTTTGGATTATTGATAACAGCAGCCATGTCATCATAAAAGTCTTCTGGGTTTTCATCAGGCAAAGCTCTAATATCTAACGTAGCTTCTGCCTGGGTCGGTATAACATTTCTACGAAAACCGCCACTGATAATGGTTGGACTTATGCCAGTTCTTAAAATGGAATAGTGTCGTGGATCATTTGTCGCAAAGTACTGCTGAACCCGAGCCTGTTGATCAGGGTCTAATATTCCCCTATACCTTATGGCATCTTCCTCTGGGCTTATAGTGGCAAGACGTTCAAAATAAGCTTCGGTTGTATCGTTTAATCTCATTGGCGGTTGCCATGCAGCAAGTTTTGCAACTGCGGCAGAAAGTGCAGCAATCGCATTATCTACCCGGGGTGCTGAACCATGTCCTGCAGTACCATGAGCTACAAGCTGCACACGCATTGGAAACTTTTCAGCGGTTGCGATTGACACATAGCGCACCTCACCATCACGTGCTACAGCACCCCCACCTTCTGCAAGACAATACTGGGAATCTATCTCATTCCAATGCTCATTAACCATAAAATCAATGCCAACATGAGGTGTCCCCTCTTCCCCAGCTTCAGCAAGAAAAATGACATCACGGTCTAGTTCAACCTGATAACGCTTTAGCATCAATAGCAACATCAAACCTGCCGTAACGCTATCTTTGTCGTCAAGTGAACCACGTCCATAAATATACCCATCACGTCTTACCGCATCAAACGGTTCAACAGACCAGTTTTCTCTCTGAACACCCACTACGTCTGTATGGCCCATAATAAGAATAGGTAACTTTGAACCGTTACCTGTAACTCGCGCGACAAGGTTATCGCGACCAGGCTCAAGCGCATAAAGCCGTCCTTCAATTTCATCCCTCGCAAGGGCATTACGAAGATAGTTTGCTACGGCGGTTTCATTGCCTGGTGGGTTGGTAGTATTTATCCGAAGTAGTTCTGTAAAATGGCTTAATGCTTCGTTACCGACTGCCTCCCAATCCACAAGATATCGGTCTTGTGATTGAGAAAGGACCGGCCAGCCGATCAAAAAAATGATAAAAAATCGTCTCATGATGCCCCCTATGTTCTTCTATATAGTATAAACCCCCGCAAGATCACCGTGCTAAAGTTATCTATATGAAGGTTAATCAGTTGAATAGACATTTCAAAATAACAGCAGTATTAGCTGCTACCATCGTGGGCTGGTCCATTGGATCAGCTGTTGTAGCCCAGGAAGCTTTTCCTCTACGTCCCATCGATGTTGTTACACATACCTCACCGGGTGGAGGTACGGATGCGACAGCTCGTGCTGTTTTACGGGGAACCCGGCAAGTTCTAGATACCAATATGAGCGTGCTTCCTAGAACTGGTGGAGGGGGTGTTGTGGCAATGACATACGTGAATAATCGCCCACGGGATGGTCATACGGTACTTGCAATTACACCTACTCACCTTTTCGCTATAGCTAGGGGCCAGGGACCATTGTCAATTGACGATCTTGTAGGAGTGGCTCGTGCAACTGATGACCCTATCGTCGTCATGGTCAGGAACGACAGTCAGCTACAAAGCTTGGAGGACTTGATCATAGAGGGACGCAATCAACCAATCAAATGGGGTACTACCCAGATTGGAGGAGTAGATCATGTGGCCGGAGCAATCCTAGCTCAAAAAGCAGAAACCCAATTGAGCGTAGTGCCATTTGCAGGTGGCGGTGAAATCGTAACTAACCTTATGGGCGGAAGTGTTGATGCTGCGGGACTGAATCTTACTGAAGCTTTAGATCAGCTTACGCGAGGTGATTTCCGAGCGCTTGCCGTTATGTCAGAAGAAAGAATCCCGGTTATCAGTGATGTGCCAACAACAGTAGAACTGGGCTATGACGTAGTTTTTTCGACCGTGCGTGGATATCTTGTATTAAAAGGAACACCTGAAGATCGTATCGATATCCTTGAACGGGGCATGCTTGAAGGTATGCAGCAGCCAGATTTTCAGTCTTATCTTCAGGGTTCTGGATTAGATTCAAGCAGCATTGCTGACCGAGAAGTCTGGGACGACCAGGTTCGTCGTCTATATAGCGATGCTCGCGATGCTATGATTTCCCTTGGAATCATTCAAGACGATTAGTAATTTTCGAATCTCATCATGAAGCACGAAAACACTATTGCTGGAATAATATTACTAGGCTTTTGTGCAATCGCGTACTGGCTAACAACTGATTTTAGTGAGGTATCTGCAATGTTATCTCAAAACGTGCCGCCTACTTTTTTCCCACGGTTAGTGCTTTTTATCATGGCGTTATTAAGCATAATTTTGATTTTCACGGGCATAGAACGTAAACCAAACCCTGCCGAATTTCTCCCAGCCTCCTTCTGGAAAACGGTTGGGATAATAATATCCGCGGGCATACTGGCATATTTTCTTGGCATACTAATTACTCTTGCTGTTATAGCGATGGTTTTACCTATCGCTTGGGGCGAACGTCGGTATAAACTAATAGCAGCACTCGCTGTTTGCTTGCCAATCAGCATTTATGTTGTCTTCACGTTAGGTTTGGATGTGCGGTTCCCGGCTGGGCGTGTGCTGGAAGCGGTGATGTAAATAGCATGAATATTGGTCTCGAGTACGCATTACCAATCCTGACCGATCCACTTGTGATCGGTTTAATTATTGCGGGTACGCTAATCGGCGTAATTATTGGCGCATTACCAGGCCTATCATCTTCTATGGGCGTAGCGCTTTTGTTGCCTTTTTCACTCTATCTTGATCCCATACCAGCAATTGCACTTCTCTCCGCACTTTATTGCGCTGGAACGTTTGGAGGATCAATAACCGCTATCTTGATCAATGCCCCAGGTGCACCCCCAGCAGTAGCAACCGCATTTGATGGTTACCCTATGGCGTTAAAGGGCGAGGCCGGCCGTGCCCTAGGAATAGCAGCGGTTTCTTCCGTTAGCGGGGGAATACTTAGTTTATTGGTACTACTTTTTGCCGCACCCTTTCTTGCCAGAATAGCGTATAGCTTTGGTCCACCCGAATACTTTGCCCTAGGTGTTTTTGCACTATCTATGCTTGCATCTATTAGCGGCGAAGCTCCAATAAAGAACCTAATTGGCGGTTGTCTTGGTCTTCTTATTGCAACAGTAGGTATTGATCTGACTACTGGCGTTGAACGATTTACTTTTGGTGTTCCTGAACTCCTTGAAGGCATTCAGTTCATTCCAGTTCTTATCGGACTTTTTGCGGTAACTGAACTACTGAATCAGGCTCAAGAACTCAATCGAAAAAAAATCGCTATTGCTTTATCAGCTGTGAAGCTACCCTCTCTTAATGACTTCCGTCGCGTAAAAAATACCATTCTACGCTCTAGCGGAATCGGTATTTTTGTGGGCGTCCTACCTGCCGAAGGTAGCACTATGGCAGCGATGATCGGGTATAACGAAGCAAAACGATGGTCTAACAGGCCTGAGGAATTTGGCAAAGGCGTAATTGAGGGAGTTGCTGGTCCTGAAGCGGCGAATAATGCGGCGACTGGAGGATCCATGGTGCCTACCCTAGCACTCGGAATACCTGGTAGTGCGACGGCAGCGGTAATACTTGGGGGGCTACAGGTTCAAGGCTTACGCCCTGGCCCATACCTGTTTGAAGAACAACCGGGTCTATTGTATGCAATTTTCTTTGCCATGCTTTTTGCAAATATTCTTTTTCTGTTTATAGGCCTGTTGGGAGCGAAGATTTTTTCTAGGATTAGTCTTATCCCCTCAACTTTTTTATGGCCTACAGTTTTTGCTCTATGTTTTGTAGGCGCATATGGCCTTAATCAATCCATGGTGGATGTTTGGATCATGCTCGTTGCAGGCCTGGTAGGCTTTATTTTAAAGAAAAATGGGTTTGGCCCAGCACCCATTATTATGGGAATTGTTCTTGGAGGTCTTATTGAGACATCCCTAGCACAATCGATGATAATTTTTGACCAGCAATGGACCGTTTTTTTCTCAAGGCCCATTGCAATGGTGTTTTTCATACTAGCTGTAGTTAGCCTTGCAGCAGCACAATTTCGATCTTTACTCGCTAAGTTTCTTCCTCATAGAAGATAAAAAAACGTTTTGCGATAGTAGAAAACTGTATGACAATGGCTGAATTACAGCTAAACATGAAGCCTAGATAGGGAGGAATTTGAATGGCAACAGTCAGTGATATTGAAGCCTTTACGCCAGATATAACATCGCGCTATGGAGAAGGGCTAACCAAGGAAGTAACTACGTTCATTCTTGAAACTCGCTATGAGGATATTCCTGAAGAGGTAATTAATCTCTCTAAAAAATCCATACTCGACGGACTCGGTCTTGCTTTATCTGGCTCAGTTGCTGAAAGCGGGCGGATTTCAAAAAACTATCTCGAAAGCCTGGGACTTGGTGGAGAAACAACAGTTATTGGAACTGAGCTTCGGGTACCAGAACGATTTGCAGCGTTTGCTAATGGCATTGGTGTCCATGCTGATGATTATGACGATACACAACTAGCAGTTCAAAAAGACCGGGTCTACGGACTACTCACTCATCCGACCGCACCCTGTCTTCCCGCAGCTTTAGCTGTTGCCGAGAAACAAGATCGGTCTGGGAAAGACTTAGCGCTTGCATATAACCTAGGACTGGAGGTAGAAACGAAAATTGCTGAGGCTATATCACCAAGACATTATCAGCATGGTTTTCATGCAACAGCAACCTGCGGTGTTTTTGCCTCTGCCTCTGCTGTTTCAAGACTGTACGGCCTCAATTCAGATATTACAGCACGTGCGCTGGCGATTGCTGCAAGCCAAGCTGCAGGACTTAGAGAGAATTTTGGAACGATGACAAAACCCTTTCATGCAGGACGAGCCGCAGAAGCTGGAGTCATCGCAGCAGATCTAGCCAAAGCCGGCTGGACCGCTACGGATAAAATCTTGGAGTCGCCTAGGGGCTTCTTTCAAGCTCATGGGGGTGGCTACACTCTCGAAGCATTACAGGGCAAGCTTGGAAACCCATGGACATTCATGGACCCTGGGGTTTCCATTAAACCCCATCCATCAGGATCATTAACACATCCCGGAATGACCAAAATGTTGGAACTCATTCTGAAACACAATATTCAGCCAGATGAGGTTGAAACGGTGGATGTTGGCACTAATCACAATATGCCAAACGCTTTGATTCATCATCGCCCAAGCGATGAACTGCAAGCAAAGTTTTCCATGGAATTCTGTATGGCAATACTGCTTTTGGAACGTCGTGGAGCTCTACCAGAATTTACTGATGAGGCTACAAATCGTTCTGATGTTAAAAACATGATTAGTCGTATCAATTTTGGTATTCACCCAGAAGCGGAAGCAGCAGGCTACGATAAAATGACAACGATTATTGATATTCACCTCAAAGATGGCCGTACTATTTCAGGACGTGCAGACTTTGGCAAAGGAAGCCCAGCGAATCCAATGAGCTATGACGAGGTCGCTGAAAAATTTAGAGGTTGTGCAGAGTTTGCCAGTTGGGATAAGGCACGCACTGAAAAAATTGTGGGTCTAGTAAGGGACTTAGAAAACCTCGAATCAATCAGGACATTAACAACACTTCTGGCGAGCTAACAGTATGGACTGGAATATAAGTCTGAATGGCGAAACGGCCTTCATTGTTGGAGGCACACGCAACATAGGTCTTAGTATTGCCGAAGCCATTAAGGGTGCCGGGGCAAATGTCTGTATCGTTGGTGGATCTGACTACTCTGTTATGAAAACGGCATTAACTCAGCTACAAAAATCTAATGGTCAGTCTATGGGTTTGATCGCCGACATTTCGGATGAAAATGCTGTGTCGTCTGCTTTTGAAGAATGCGAACAAAAGCTTGGTCCTGTCTCTATTTTGGTAAATGGACCTGGATTTAGGCCTCATGGCCCTTTCACAGATATAACCCTTGATACTTGGAATGCTGTAATGTCCATCATGCTTACTGGGCCTTTCATAACATCCCGAGAGCTGTTTAGGCGACTTCCTGAAAATCGTAAGGGAGCAATCGTCAATATTGGTGGACTGAGTGCTCACCGGCCAGCGAAAGACCGCGCACATGTGATTGCTGCCAAGGCCGGCCTCACTGGACTGACTCGGGCACTGGCTGCCGAGGGAGCAGGAAGAATTCGTGCTAATTGTATTGTGCCAGGCCTCATAGATACCCAAAGAAAACCCGATCAACCCCAGGCAAAATATAGTGATGAGGCGGCCAATGCTCCTGGAACTTGCGAAGATGTATCACGTGTAGTGCTGTCATTTTCTAGTCCTCAGGACACTTATGTTACGGGACAAACAGTTCACGTTAGCGGTGGGCGTTATATGTAATAAAAGTACGCCCTAGTAAGCGACGATCAGTCAAATATGCAAAATACCAGATGGGTGAAGGGCTAACTTTATCTGACTGCCATTGGCCTCATCGGCGAACCAGTCGCTCCTTTGATTCTCTCAGGCAATCCTATAAATAAGAATTCATATACCTCATCCGCAGCAAGCTCTCTAAGTTCCATGTTTTCGAGCATTGGAACCCCTTCCCCAAGAAATAACATTCTATGAACGTTTTCTACACCCGGTCGAGGCCTAACCTCAACACAGCAACTATCAGCGCCTACAAGAGAAATCTTACGTTCAATAAGTACACGAACTATATCGCCATAAATTCCTGGAGATCCTTCGTTTTCACCCACACCAATATAAGAATCATTATATTTTGAAGGGTTCCCCCAATTTATAGACCACCCATAGTTGAAAAATACTGCATCACCTTGCTCAATATCGCTCACACTCATTTCCTGCCTAGCAAGCGCGCCATGCATATCTTCGACAGTGACCTCATAGGCAGCAGGTAAAGCAACAACCTCTTTATAACCGGCAATATCAATTAGAATTCCACGTGTGATGAATGGTTTCATTTGCTCAACACCTAAAGCCTCAACGCCACCTCGGCCACGATTCTCTCCAAAAAGATCATCTACGTTGAACCCATTGTAAAAAACAGATTGAAAGGACCCATCTTCCATTTGGATATTTCCACCCTGATGTGCGAAGCCATCAAACTGAGTTCCCATCTGGCCTATAAACCCTGAAAAATACTCGGAATTAGAAACGCCTCCCTCGCCACTAGTTGGCGGTAGAGGTGGAGTTACCTGCATAAAATATGGCCTTGATCCATAAAGTGGCATACTTTGCTCATAGATATGCCCGAGCTCATAAGTTTGGCCTGTCTTAGGAATCTGCAACGCTGAAAGGATTTTCACCGCAGTTACATAATTAGATGCGCCTGCCTGATCCTGGGCACCATGAGGTGAAGGCCACCATGGTCCCTCCTCCCGGGTCTGCCCAACTACTGACTGTACTAGTGTCATTACTGTCAGAGAGACAAGCACCGTAAGTGCACAAATGAGCCAAAAGCCTATTTTTTTATCCATATTAATGAACTCGAAAACGTAGTTCTTTATTGCATCAAAACTAGGGATTTAGGAGTAACTTCTGAATCCGCCAGTTATTCATATCAGCAATATATAAAACATCTTCCTGTGAGCAATCGATACCATGAATCCAATTGAACTGGCCTAGTTGCTTGCCTGATGTTCCAAGCATTCCAACAATTTTTCCATCTAATTGGATTTTATAGATTCTGCCTGGATGTTGATCAGCTGCCCATAAGTATTGAGGATTTCCATTTGTCATGCATAGTGCCCACGGCTGAGTTTCATCCGGCTGATTCGGGTCCACATTGCCAAGTATTGGTTGCATTGACTTATCAAATGGGGCATTTAACAAAATTATTCTGAGAAAGTTACCTTCTGAATCAAATACCTGGATTCGGCGGTTAGTACGATCAGCAACATAAACATTACCTTCCCGATCGGCCTGCATGTTGTGGGGTAAATTTAACTGACCAGGCTCGGATCCAAAGGAACCCCAGGTTTTGATCCAGTTGCCATGCTTGTCATATTTAGCAATACGCGAGTTTAGGTAACCATCGCTAACAAAAATATTATCCTCTGCATCCCAAGCCACATCAGATGGCCCGCCAAAAAAACCATCGCGCGGTACTGCATCCGCTCCGTCAACATGATGATACTCATCAAAACCTTCTGGGCGCCTTCCAAGATTCAAAGTAACGTAACCTGCAGGATCGAACTTTATGACAGTATTTGCACCCTTATCCACGAGCCATAAATTGTCATATTTGTCATAGCGAATTGAGTGAGAATAGCCTAGACCATAAACATTCTGACCAATTTCTCGAACGAAATAACCATGCTCATCAAATTCTAAAAGTTGGCTAGTCGCATTACCGTACAACGGGCCACCATTACTAGCCGAACCCGGATGGTTGAGAACCATAACATGACCCTTCGAATTGACCGCGACGGCAAGAGTTTCCCCTAAATTCATTTCGGGGGAATACTTTAAAAAATTTGGGACTGACTCGTATGGAATCAACGGTACGTCATTATTTGTCTGCTGCGCAATCGCCGGGTGAACAAATAAGGACAATGAAAAAGTAACCAGCACTATGGCGCTTAAACACCTCATAATTATTCCTTTTAAATTAGAAACTATCCTCTCAAATATACTATTCATTTCATTTTTATTGTTAATCTTGATTTATATCATTCTAAAAAAGCTTATATAGATCACTGTAATAGCACACTTCTATATAGAGCAATAGTCTTATCGATAGTGTCTTGTATACGGAAAGTGCTGTCTATGCGCTGACGGGCTGATTCGCCCAAACGTCTTCGCATATCAGGATCCTTATACATACGCCTGATAGAACTATTAATTGCATCAGGGTTTTTTATAGGCACAACAAATCCTGTCACCCCATCTATAACAAGCTCAGGGCTTCCACCACAATTCGTCACAATCGCCGGAACTCGATAAGCCATGGCTTCAATTACAGAACGGGCGAGCCCCTCCCTTTTAATTGATGGCATAACGAAAACATCACAGGCCGCAGTTAACGGCGTGGCATCCTTTACATATCCCACCCTATGAATTCTATCTGCAGAAGAACTTCTTGAAATTTTTTTATCTAATTTTGGAGATGCCATATCACCAATCAGAAGCAGATGAACATTCCAATCATCAGGAATGTCGGCCATAGCCTCTACTAAGACTTCAATTCCCTTACGGGGTCGATAGGTGGCCACACAACCGACCACAAAAGCCTCCTTTGGAATACCAAAGTCCTGCAGGTTTGCTGGAGAACTGGTATACCAGTCTAAGCTATGTCCTTTATGAATAGTCACAAGTCGTTTCGAAGATATACGCAAAAATTTCGGACGCATCTGTAAAAAATACTCGCGTATGGCATCTGCAACACAAATAATGCGATCAATTCTAGGGTTAAGAACCCTCATCCATGAAATAGGATTAAAGAAGCTTACATTTCCTACAATCCCACGATAGACAACTATACGTATATGCATACCACGTGTTGCTATCAAACCATTTTGTAAGGCTCGATTACCTAAAATATGAAGAATGTCATACTTTCCTTTATCTAACTCCTCACGAAGCATACGAATTGCCTTAGAGTCATAGCGCCCTCGAAATTCTATAGGGATAGTCTTTAGACCCGCATCGATTAGCTCATTATGGCGGTAATGTTGCTGGGGACAAACGACAGCCAGATCTATGCCAGCTCTATGCATACCAATAAATGTCGCAACAGTCGGGCGATCTGGATCTTCAGTGATGCAAAGGGCTTTTATAGTCACAATTATTTCTAAACCACCTAAATGTATGGATGTTACTAATCAGAACACATAAAAGGAATGCATACAGAAATGAGCCTTCTTTGAGTATCATGCATTAACTCTAAGAGCTAAAAATGACTATGTTCTCTAAGCTTAATTTGCCTCCAAAAAGGCTTTGTATCATCAGGCTGTCTGCAATAGGAGACACTTGCCATATGGTTCCTATTGTCCGCGCAATACAAAAAGCTTGGCCAGATACAAAGCTGACCTGGGTAATCGGCAAAACTGAGTATGGACTTCTCGCAGGGCTTGAAGACATTGAATTCATTGTACTAGACAAAGACCGTGGTTTTAGAGGGTACTTTGACGTATTAAAACAAGTTCGACAGAAACCTTTTGATCTTTTACTGCACATGCATGCTTCCATGCGTGCAAATCTTGTAAGCCTCATGATTTCTTCAAAAATCCGTCTTGGCTTTGACCGTCAGAGAGCTCGTGATTATCAGTGGTACTTCTGTAATGAACATATTCCTTTTAGATCACAGCAGCACGTTATAGAAGGTCTTTTTGAATTCATTAAAGCCCTAAATATTCAGTCGAATGAATTGACTTGGGATATTCCTATCTCGACTAAAGACCGTGGTTTCGCTCAAGAACATATTAATAATAACGAACCCACATTGGTTATTAGCCCATGCTCGGGACAACGCCTTCGCAACTTTAGAAACTGGGGCATCGAATATTATGAGGAGGTTGTGAACTACGTAGCATCTGAATATGGAGCTAAAACGATTCTTACAGGAGGGATGACACAACTAGAGCAAGAATACGGTGAACACATCTCAAGTAATTGCCAAGGTAGAGTCATCAATCTGATTGGTAAGACCACACTAAAACAGCTGCTTGCGTTGTTAGAACGTACTACCGTCTTACTTTGTCCTGACTCTGGTCCTGCACATATGGCTACATCCGTTGGAACACCTGTAGTAGGTCTATATGCCACATCCAACAAAAGCCGAACGGGGCCTTATAAAAGCCAGCATTTGGTTGTCGATAAGTACCCGGAGGCTTTAAAGAGTGAGTTCAATGCCAGTGTAAATGAGGTTAGATGGGGACAACGTATACGAAACCCACGTGCTATGGACCTTATAACTGTATCCGATGTTATAGAAAAGCTATCAAAAGCGTTTAGTGAAAGTGGGATAAAACCTCTTAACTCAAATTAGATAGGGCTATATTTAGACTTCTTTTAGTCTTATTATTCAGTAGCCTAGGATTAGTTAAATTAGGCGTTCAAAAGACTGAAAGCTAAAAAGCTAAAAAAACTCTTTGGTCACTTACTCGAGTCAGCACAAAAAATAGAAAAACCCCGCAGGAGAAAAAATGAATTTACATACATTAAGAGTTAGCGTCTTTTGTGCTATTACCTCGCTGGCAATAGCTTCAGTGGCGAACGCACAAAGCGTTCCGTCAAAATTTGTAGTTTCAGGACCAGCAGCACGAGAAATACTTGATAGTACAACGATCAACCTCGAAACAGCTGAACGCATTACGATGGCGTGTGAAAAATTAGCTAGAGAAAGAGGGGTCTCAATAAGTGTTTATGTTCTCGACAATGATGGCAATGATGTCTACGTTCATCGTATGGATGGGGAAATGTGGGTAAATACTGCAACTGCAGAAATGAAGGCAAAGACCGCGTTACAAATACGTGGACCAAGCAAAGAACGAATGAATCGCGTGATTCGTAACCCTAGTGAAGAATGGCAACAAATAGAACTCGGCGTGTTTTCTAATTCTGGCGGACTACCAATCATTGTGGATGATCAACTAATCGGCGCTATCGGAGTTGGTGGATCTGCTCCAAGGATTGCTGAGGGGTGGAGTGATGAAATCTGTGCTCATAAGGCCATGACTGAAGTGATGGGCACTCAGCCGCCATTGATTGAAGATATTCCACGGCCACAAACACCAGTAGTTGCGGTAGTCCCTCGCTTTACTGTGGACTCACCACCAGCATCAAGTCTTCCACCTGAATTTGTAGTTTCAGGGGCTGCAGCAGCAGGCATCAAAAATGGAGCGCAAATCTCAGGTGATGCTGCAAGAAATGTAGCCTTAGCCTGTCGTGCGTGGGCAACAGAACGTGGGGATACAATGTCACTAACCATATTAGATCCCTCTGGTGTCCCTGTTCATGGAGAACGCATGGATGGACAGGTTACTAGCGGAATTGAATCAGCCAAACTGCGTGCGCAAACAGCTTTACAAAGTCGAACACCAACCTCAGTGCGAGGAGCTGGAGTAGCAAATAGACCATATGGCTTACCGCGATCTGTCCTTTTATTTAGATGGCACCTGGAACCTGGAGGATTACCAATAGTGGTTGATAGTCAAATGATAGGAGCGATCGGCGTTGGCGGCAGTAACGACGATGAGGCCTGTGCCATTGCAGGACTACAATCCGTTTTTGGTGATCGAGTTACAGTACCTGTTTATCCAAACTAAAAAATTAGCAATTCCTTGAGGAGAGGTTAATGAGATTAAGAATAACGAGTGTCTTAACAATATTCATGCTCATAGCTATTAATCCAGTTGCATCGGGGCATCACTCCCATGCCAACTATGTAGAGACAGAATGGATGTTTCTGGAGGGTACCGTTAGTGAGATTCATTGGTTAAACCCCCATAGTTGGATCTACCTTGAGGTAGCAGATGCGGATGGTCAGCCAAGACCCTGGGCCATTGAGGGTGCCAGTATTACGCAACTTCGACGAGATGGCTGGACTCAAGAAAGCATACAGGTGGGAGACGACCTGAAGATGAGATGTCATCCACTAAGAGACGGCTCTAGAGGTTGCTTACTCGGTTACATAACTCTGGACGATGGTACAGAGAAAGAATTCGACTAATTATTTGACCCAATTTTTGAGGAGAAAAATATGCACCTATTAAAAATAATCATACTCCTACCATTTACTCTTAGTATTTTGCTGTCTGGAACTGCTTATTCACAAGGCTGGATCAAATACGTAAACCAAGAAGATCAGTTTGTTGTGAACTTCCCCGGAGACCCTGAGGTAATAGAGAGTGACTATCTCACCGAGTCTGGTGCCACCATTCCAGCCCGTATTTACAGCACACAAAGCAATGACAGCCAATATGCGATTACTGTTGTGGACTATACGGCAGCTGAAGAGGCGCATATGACTCTCTGCCATCAAATTGCAGCAGAAACTGACATAGTAAGTCCTAATACTTGTACGGGCCGAGGACATTTGCGCGATATCAGGGGTAGTATTGCTTATGAAGCATGGAACATTCGTAAGCGTAACAGTGGCGAAATTACCTATGATGCCTTTGGGCAGGTAGATGGCGTGCCAGGACACCAGATTCAAATCCTCCATGCTGATGCATCTCGTTCCTTCATTGGACTTTACATGCTTAATCGTCGACTCTATGTTCTTGAGGGAACAGTTCCAGATGATTATCCACCTCCAGGGCTGTTTCAGCAGTCTTTGGGGATGCTTGATGAAATTGGAAGACGGGTTAGATATGAAAGTGACGCCGAAGGTAACTACTCAAGGGTTCAAACACGTTATGAGTATGTTGGTGAAGAAGATCCTATTACAGGAGAACCCGAGTCAGATTTTTCTATTAGTAGTGATGGTCGTCTTAGGAGACCTGATGAATTCACAGGAGCATGGACACCAGATTCATCCGAATAGTCAATAAGTGAAAATATACCCCCATCTCTATACAAGGGGATATAGTTAAAGTTCGACTGTAATAATAGTTGAGGAGATAAGATGAGACACACAAATGCCCTTAGGATACAGAATCATCTGTTACGGCTGAGCAGCCTTACATTAATAGCTTTAGGCTTTTCGCTAGACACTCGAATCTTAACGGCACAAGAATCACCACCAGCTATTGGTGGAATGTGGAGTACAACAGTCACGGCAATCGAACATCCGGACTGGACGGTTGAAGATTTATTTGCTTGTAACTGCACATCGGAAACCTATGATCACCTTCGTGAACTCCTTCTGCCAGAAAATGACCATATGTCGGCTCTGGAGATTCAAGAAGCCGTTAGAGACTACAATCGATTAGCTATTAGAAACCTATATACACAAGAGCAAATAGACTACCTGGCTATTTATGATCATGCAGATGACCCTTCGATCCAATGTGAGTACTTTGGTGTGTTTAGAACAATACTCCATAACGACCCAATTCTTATCGAGCAAAACCAGGATCAGATAATAATTCGTCCAGAAGATTTAGCAGCTGATCGCGTAGTTTATATGGATGGCCGTGGTCACCCAGAGAATGGGCCACTCACCGCAATAGGACATTCAATTGGCTGGTATGAGGGCTCAACATTAGTCATTGATACTGCAAATATCTCTGCGAGCATAGCTGAAGATGCGTTGAATATTCATAATGCTGATAATGCACGTACTATTGAACGCTATACACTCAGTGAGGATGGCAAGCGACTACATGGGCAATTCACATTAATAGACCCTGTGATGTTTCAAGAACCACTTGTTTTAGAGCGTACTAGAATTTTCACACCTGAAGTAAATCTGATAGATGCTCCATGTGAGTCAATTTCTGGTGAAATGTAAAAAGAGGAATTAAACATGGTTAGTAAAAGCTTAGTAATTTTTAGTGGAATGGCATTAATTTCAATTTCTTCCATGGCTCATCACAATCCGGCTGCTCACTACATAGTCGATGAACGTATAGAAATCGAAGGTACTGTGACTGAGTTCCGACCAGTTAACCCTCATTCTCGCATTTACTTAGATGTGACAAATGAACAGGGTGAAACAGAATCTTGGATGGCTGAAGGCGACAGTATCATTAATCTTCGGCGTGCAGGTTGGACTCATGATCAATTCAAGCCTGGGGACCGTGTCCAAGTCTTGGGTCGGCCTTCACGATTCGGTGATAACCTGATTGAGTGGACATTTATCACAAACGCTGCAGGTACAGAGGTTGGTGGTGGAAATGGTCAGTTTGGAGAACGAATGCGAATAGTCCAAACACGTCTTGAAGAATATCGTCAACAACGAGATTAATACCGCTAGTCTATGATCTCCAGACGTCAGGTTCTAGCGAATGCTAGTCAGCTATGCTTGCTAGGAGCGCTTGCTCCAGCCCGAGTCTATGCTCAGAACGGGCTCATGCAAAGGACGGTTCCAAAAACAGGTGAACGACTACCAGTAATCGGGCTTGGCACCTATCGCACTTTTGATGTGGCTGACAATCCAGCCGAACTTGATCCGCTCAAGCAAGTAATAGAGATTTTTTTCCAACATGGCGGCACTGTCGTGGACTCTTCGCCAGCTTATGGTCCTTCTGAAGCTGCTTTTGGTTATTTATCCCAACAAATTGACCTACCTGATAATTTATTTGTTGCTACTAAGGTGCGTGCTGATGGCCGAGATCAGGGTATCCGTCAAATGGATGCTTCTCCACAAAAAATGGGCGTCGAGAAAATTGATCTTATGCAAGTTCACAGCTTGGCTGATTGGCAAACTCAACTTCCAATTCTCAAAGAAAGAAAAGCACAAGGGATCTATCGATACATTGGTATTACCGCATCTCGTGAAGAACTTTATGAAGATTTCATCGATATTATGCGGCGTGAACCACTGGATTTTATACAGATCAATTACAGCGTTGCCGAACGGAAAGCAGAGGAAGTAATTCTGCCTTTAGCTATGGACCGAGGAATGGCAGTTTTTATTAATAGACCATTCGCTGCAGGCGCACTATTCCCCTATGTAGAGAATAAGATTCTACCTGACTGGGCTACTGAATTTGATTGTCATAGTTGGGGGCAATTTTTCTTGAAGTTTATTTTGGCGCATCCTGCCGTAACAGTTGCACTTCAGGCGACTTCAAGCCCTAACCACCTATTAGATAACTTAAAAGCGGGTCAAGGTATGCTGCCTAATGAAGAACTTCGCCAACGTATGGTGGATCTTATTGGA
The DNA here is from genome assembly GCA_029243585.1 of Gammaproteobacteria bacterium. Classification (GTDB taxonomy): domain Bacteria; phylum Pseudomonadota; class Gammaproteobacteria; order Steroidobacterales; family Rariloculaceae; genus UBA6522. The sequence continues at coordinate 53,965 of JAQWRR010000041.1, read as the reverse complement.
TTGACTGGGCGACCCCCCTGGACCTGACCAGCGAACACAAAAGCTGTGCTTATGAGTACTCATGGACTCCTCACTTTCCTAGCTGAAAACAGCCCAAAACCAATATATCAAGCGTCTATTGGTGGCGCAGAAGCTCGTCTAGAACTAGCGGGTGACTATCAAAAGAAGCAAGTTAATATCTTGAATGGAAGAGAACTTCAGGAGTCCTTTTCTATTGATAAACAGGGCTTTAGCTTAATCAACCATACAACCACAGTTGAAAACTTATATGACACTGAGTCTGGAAGAAAAAAATATGAGGCTGAATGCAAAGAAATAGTCATAAACGCAACAGGCGCTGATAGTGCATACGTTTTTGACCATACCTTCCGTTCCGGTGACAGTAAACTTCGAGAACAGAAACTCAGTAGAGAGCCAACAACTGTTATTCACAACGACTATACGCCCAACTCGGCTCCAAAACGTCTACGGGATTTTATGGGTTCCGATACTGAAAAATTAATAGAAAAACCTTTTTGCATCATAAATATATGGCGACCAATTAAAAAGGTTACATCTTTTCCTTTAGCAGTTTGTGATGCTCAAAGCGTCTCTCCAGAAAATTTAGTCTGTGCAGAACGCAAATCGAAAGACCGTATAGGAGAAATTTTTGTGGTTCGTTTTAACCCACATCAACGATGGATATATTTCCCAAATATGAATCCCGATGAGGTTCTTTTAATTAAGACATATGACTCCCGAAAGGATGGACGAGCCCGCTGGTGCGTCCACACGGCTTTTGATACAGAAGGTTCTGATGAAAATGTAGCGCCGCGGGAATCGGTAGAGTCTCGTATTTTCGCATTCGGCGTTTAACTAGCTGCTAATAAGAAATACACCCATCAATCATAATTGGCTACTAGCGTTTTATCGGCAGTAATAGCTCGCTATCATTATTTCTATGTATGTCGAATGATCTGATAGTGATTGCCATAAAATTGTAATAACCAATTAACCCAACTAAGTCCATGACACCTTCATTACCAAAGAGTTCAACAGCTTTCATAAAGGTCTCAGAACTAACTTTCTCTTCATTTATGGCTTCCCGTGTAATTTTTATGATTGTGCTTTCTTCTTCGCCAAGACCAGAAATCTCAATTGAATCATCCAATGGTTCACGGAACCGGACAATATCAATAATTTCCTGTTCTAATCCATTTCTTCTTGCTGCTGGTTCGTGGGCTGTATAAATATATTGGTTATCCACCTCGCGAGCTGTAGTAATAATAGTCAATTCAGTGAGGCGTTGATCCTTTGCAGACCCGTAACGAACACGATTACGAACATCAAACATGGCTTCAGCAAGAACAGGACTATTCATTAACATGCCGATAGGCCCACGCAGTCCAGTTTCATAACCTGTTCCAGGCGTAACATAAGTATCAAAAGCATTTTGTCCGGTTACATCTAGATTATCTCTTCGAACCATCGGAATACGTGCTCGTGAGTCTTCATGAATATCGGCTGGAACGCTCTGTGCTGATAATGCTGGCAACATAAGATAATCGGCTTCTGCTGCATAAGATTTAGTGGCTAAGTCAGCGCCCAATATGACACTGACAAAAAGCATCGGTAAAAAGTATCTTGTACCCATAGCCAAACCCCCATTAAATTTCCACATAAAGCTAAAAAAACTATTTTAAAAAAAATCCAGATCAACAAATAAATATAAACGGTAAGGGCAATATATCAGTTAATCATCTGAAGATTTATCATGCTATCTAGTTAACTACTTTTAACTGAAATATCGACAATAAGAATATAAAAACTTATTAGTGACTTTATTTATGAATACAAGCAGTCAAAAAAAATGGAATGAGCGTTACAAGAAAGGTGCATATGGAACCCGCACCCATCCCAGTGCACTATTAACTGAATGGTTACCAAAATTACAGAACCATACACGCCAGTTACGAGCAGTAGATATTGCAAGCGGTACTGGTAGAAACTCTATCTATCTAGCGCAACATGGCTGGCAAGTTGATGCTTTTGATATTTCAGAAGTCGCTCTTGAACTCTTAGAAAAAAAATCAAATTCGAAAAAATTGCCTATAACCTGTTTACATCAAGATTGTGGAGATACTCAGAATCAAGGTGATTATCTTATAGATAATGAATACAACCTTGCGATTATGATTCGATATACCAACTTATCTTTAATCAGAAACCTTTATAGAGCTCTTAAAGTAGGCGGGCACCTGATCGTAGAAGAACACCTAGTTACAAATAAAGAAGTTATTGGCCCAAAAAATCCTAAATTTCGCGTTCCACCCAAATCACTTTATGATGCAGCTAAAGAACTAAAAGTTCTCTCTTATAATGAAGGCCTTGTTAAAGATCCTGATGGTCGTACTGCAGCACTTGCACAATTAGTAGCTAAAAAATCTTAGTATGTAATATGGGTTTTGTCTGGCTGTATTCGGTACCAATGCAATACAATCTATATCTTATAAAAAAATAAGTAAGACTACGGTACTCTAGGAGGATTAATCATGAGGCTACTTGGTTGGATTTCCTTAATTTTTTTCATTAACCCAAGCTATGGTCAACTTGCGGTACCAAGTGATTCTGGCATTGCTTTTGGCCATGTTCATCTAAAGGTTACCGATCCAGAACTTCATACTAAACTTTGGGTTGATCACTTTGGTGGTGTTGTAAGCCAACAAAGCGGATTAGCTGATAGAGGACTAACTGCTATTCGCTTTCCGAATTTTTTTATCATCCTAGAGGAAGGCGCATCTAGTGGAGGCACAGCAGGCTCAGTAATGGATCACATTGGCTTCAAGGTACGAAACATTGAAGATTTTTTAGCAAATTGGCGCGCAGCTGGTTATACAGTTGATAGGGAGTTTATTGGCTCTGAGGGCGTTCCAAACGGATATGTCACTATGCCGGATGGTGTATGGGTTGAACTTCAAGAGGACCAAGGATTAAACGTAGAAGTCTCCGGTTATCACATACACTATCGCACTCCTATGTTTGTTGAATTGCTCGACTGGTATGTTGATGTTTTTGATCTTGAAATTAGGCCACGTGGCAGAATTGAGACTACGACAAATGTGCCAGGAATGAATATGAGCTTCGCCCTACCGAATGGGGAATGGACTGACTTGGAAACGGCACCAACCCGTGGTCGATCCTTAGATCATATTGGCTTTGAAATTGACAACCTGGAAGCCTTCTACCAAAACCTTGTTAATAAAGGTATTGAGTTTGATGTGGAGTTTCGTGAAATTGAGAACATTGCAGTTAAAGTTGCCGCATTCACGGACCCCTCAGGAGTTCGAATTGAACTAACAGAAGGGTTAGATCAATACTGATCTTTGGCAAATTTCAGTATAGCTAACACCACTTTTTGCAATACTCATTAAAAAGAATGAACGTTCTTATATAGCCTATAAAAATTAATAATTAAAACTTAAAAGCTATATAAGTCATAACTTTATACGTTATTTTCTCTATAAGATAAAAAAGCACGGTTGTTCTATAATACTCAAAAACAACCTTTTCGGTTTAATCAGGCCTACGGTTATTCTCACCACTTAAATCCACACAGTTGTATGGTTGATATGCTGTCATCGCTAGGTCTGAAATATCCTGGCCATGGTAGGGCTCAGCTAAGTACAGTGGATCAATAACTACATAGTCGCGAACAAGCACACTCAACTCATTATCAAATCTAATCCGTTCAACAACATGCATCTCTTCACTGGTCATGACTGATTCCCGGGGAATAAAAGCTCGTGGCAAAAAACCGATTGTATCGATGACCAGCGTATCTCCATCCCAAAGACCGATTGAATGTCCCTCAAGACTTGGAACGATATTTTCTGGATGCTTTGTAGTATCCAGATGAACTGTTCGAATAAGATCAAGATAGCCGTATCGAATCAGAATCTGACCTTCCTCCTGATGTATATCGTTAATATGGGCTTGGCGTGCCCAGTCCCAAACAATGTTACCGCTTTCACAGCGAATAGAGGGATTATCAAAACGAACATCATAACGTTCTGAGGCTAGCCGCCCCGCATCTGTCGGTATGGGCAAAGTATGCTCGCCACCTTCACGAACAATCCATCTACCGCTAATGTTTGGCTGGCTATTTTCAAGATATTGCGGCCTAGATGCGACGTCAGCTGCCTTTGCAATACGCGACTGCCTGATATTTCCTTGAATATAAATATCACGACTAAGATTAGTGCCATCGGCAAGATGTATTGATCGGGTATCGCAATGATTAGCTTCACGCCGTGCTCTCGAACCTACAATTCGAATTTCATCTCCAACACTAAGTGTTTCCTGTGACCAACCAAACCTCTGGAGTTGCGAAGCCCCTGATAACTCACAACGCCATTCGGCTATTGACCCATTAGAATCACTAACCTCGAAATGTACAATCGCGTGGGGATTCACAAAATATACTTGGGTCACAACACCCTCAAAGCTAACTATATCGTTGGAATCAAAATGTGGGGCAGAACCATGATGAGCATAGGCCTGCCCAATCAAGCCAAGGCTGAAGAGAAGCATTGTAATGATTCTCATTGCTATCATTCCTGCTTATTGAACAACTATACATTCACCTTCGGTTATTATTTGACCCGAATTCATGGGGCTGATAATACTTTGAACGAAACGATTCTCACCATGCTTTTCGATCTGAGTTATAGATGTATAAAAATATGATCCAATAGAATTTCCTGTAATTGTGGAGTGAAGAACCAATACACTTTCATCTTCATGAACAACCTCCCAAGTAAAGTCCAAAGCATCTCCATCCCTTGATTCATTAAAACCATTAACAGTTCTTACGTATGTATCATTAAAAGTTTCGTCATCATCTGACCAAGAACAAATCCAAGTCTCTGCAAACGCTGAAGGACTAGACAACAGTAATGCTAAGAGTATTGAAATAATCCTCATCTGTTTTCTCCTTTAATAGCCTCTTCAGTTTATCCATTAGCGAACAATAATTACAATCTCCATAAGATATAACTAGAAAAATAACTTACTAGCTTTACTTACAAATCGTAGTGATGAGTAGACTTAAACTGTCGATCTGCGAAAGATAAAGATGGTGGTGATGGGTAGACTTGAACTACCGACCTGCGGGTTATGAATCCGCCGCTCTAACCGGCTGAGCTACATCACCATATATAAAATTAATTATTTCAATAGTTTATCGCGTAACAAATCGGTCTTGTTACTATTAGCATTATTCGCTTTCTGTCTCTAGCATCTCTAATGCATAATTCAAAGTACCTTCGCCATCCACGCGTTCTCTGAAACTTTCAATAAATATCTTACCAACTATTTCATTATTCAAGTCAATAACAAAAACTCCAGGATGAGGAATTCCATAGGCAGGATCTCCTGGTGAATATTGTTCATTTAGTATGCCTAAAGCATTCATAGTCGTAGCGTCAATATCAGAAATAAACTGATAAGTTAAATTACCTGCATTAACAAACTCTTCCTGGAGATCAGGTGAATCATAAGTTATGACAACCATACCAATACCAGCCTCTTCGTAGTCTTCTGCATAGTTTTGCAACTGCACGAGTTGCGCTCTACAAAAGGGTCACCAATCAACGGAACGAATTGCAAAAACAACTAGCCCTCTTTCCTCATAAAATGATTGAACATCATTAATCTCCTGGCCCCTATATATTGCTCGTATAGACGGAAAGTCAGAGCCTATAGGCAAACCTGGGTCGAAAGAATCAGAGTCTTCATCAAGAAACATATCATCTAGATTTGGTTGAGCCTGCAACGGCTGGATTGACACTCCAAGTCCTATCATAAAAAACAATACAGCAAAAAAATTGGATAATTTCATTCGCAAAGTCCTGCGCTTTAGTTAGAACATCATTATACAGTTGCTTTAATAAGCAAACTTCAATTTAGCTTCAAGAATTTAAAAAAGGAACCACAGCATTCAAAAATGCTGTTGGATCTTGAAGTTGCGGGCAATGCCCAATTTGTGGCAGTTCCTGGAGAATAGAACCTGAAATTCCCGTCTTAAGCTCATATGAAAGAGCAGGTGGTGTTGTTGCATCAGCAAGGCCAACAACAACTAATGTGGGATTATTAATTTCACTTAATCTTGGTCTATTATCTAAAAACGTAAGTGCACGCGCAGCGTTCGCAAAAAGACTTGGATCGGCCTGTGCAAGATAATGTCGTCGTCGCTCCATAATAGATGGATTCTCGATAATAAAATCCTCAGGGAACATTCTTTTAATAGCGGCATCCAGAACCGAATTCATTCCTTCATTTATGGCCTTATTCGCTAAAACTCTTAACGCTTCTTTTGCTGGCTCAGGAAAACCAGCACCCGTGTCAACCAATACTAATTTATTAAAGCTAGCCCCATGACGAATCGCGAGAGTGCTAGCAACAAAGCCCCCAAAGCCATTGCCTACCAAATGAGCATTAGTCGGCAACGATAAAGCCTTCATTGTTGCCGCAGTTAGATCTGCATATGATTCTATTGTTTGACCAATTGGGCCGAGTGATGTACCAAAACCAGGGAAATTTATACGAGTAACACGAAACTGCCTACTTAAATAGTCAATCACCTCATCATAAACCGTCATCTCTGCCAGAAGTGTTGGTAACAAGATCAAATCCTGCCCTGCTCCTGTCTGCTCATATTCAACCTGATTTTCGGCAACCAGAAAATTTGGCATTTTTAGTTTCCAAACACTTTAAATTCAACTCATTAACAAGTTATCAGCTATTTTTTTATAGTAGGTGGCATTGAGTCAGATAAATAAAAAAATTAGCGCATATTTTTATTTATATTCACCAGGAAAAAATTCACTTAGCATGCAAAAATTTTATTTATATATTGCAGAATCTTTTTAGATTTGATCAATAAAAATTTTCATGCGTTCCCTAGCTTCAGCATTAGGCATACGACCAAGCGGGGCTCTAGCATTCTCTGCCATATGATCAGGGCTACTAGTTTCCGTAAGCACACATGTAATAGTTGGATGAGAAAGTATGTACTTCAAAGAAAACTGGGCCCAGCTTTCGCAGTCAAACTCCTCTGTCCAATCTGGGAGTGGCTGTCCTTGTAAACGTTGAAAATATGCTCCGTTCATAAAGGGACGGTTAAGAAGAACTGCTAGCCCCATATCCTCTGCAAGGGGCAACAAACGTTCTTCTGCACGCCTTTCTGTGACTGAGTAGTTCATCTGAACAAAGTCGGGCGTCTCGCGACCTAAAAACTCTTCAAGTTGCTCATAAAGTCGATATTCAGAAACGGTAACGCCAATATATCTGGCATGTCCTTCTGCCTTCCATTGCTTTAAGTTTTCCCACTGTGTATCTAAATCAATCAAGCTAAAAATCTGAACAAGGTCAATAGTATCTCTGCGATATAGCCTCTGAGTTTCACGAAATTGCTGAATCCCAGCTTCCTTTCCAACTTGATCAATCTTAGTTGTAACGAAAAGAGAATCACGAAGATCTGGTGCACTCAAAACCTGACCAAGTCCGGCATCGTTCTCAGGGTTTCTTGGCCATGTATCAACTACACTACCGCCGCTATCACGAAGTGTCCGCAATACCGAAGCAAGCGGATCCATGCCATTAGAGGATATCTGAGAAACCACCTTGCTCGATCCAAGTCCAATGACAGGAAGAGATTCTCCTTTTCCAGGTATCGGTCTCTGTGGCATCTGAGTTTGTGCCAACAATGTATTGGATCCTAGCCCAGAAACACCAAGAGCAGACATCGTAGCGATAAATTCTCTTCGTGTAGGCGCAAATTTTTCAGTTACTTTTTTTATCATCGCACTCACTCCAATAACCTAACAGTCATTTTTATTTCATATAACGATCAAAAAATTCTATGGAATCAGAAATAGCCTCACGCTGGACTTCATCTGGCGCATAATCACCATCGCTATCTCGCCACACATAGACAAAACCGTGTACGTCATGATCATAACTCTTCCATTCCACATTTTTACCTGCTTCTGAAAGAAGTTCATAGTTGACTCGGAAAACTGGCTGATTATGGTCTCGGCTTCGACCTTGAACAAATATTGGAGTGTCGATGTAACCAATCCGAGCCATAGCAACTTCTCTATCTATCGCTTCATGCGTTGCTTGCACTGCTAACTGGAGACTTTCATCATTATAACTATCTGATGTTTCAAGCGATGACATGCCATCTTCACCATACTCTTCTGAACTAATCTCAGAGAGTGATGAAACCTGCCCTCGTGCCATAAAACCAGCAGAAGCAGGTTCAGAGGCTATTCCAGCAGCCAACCCATCATAAATGCTCGTTATTTTCATGAGCATCTCACCAGCATGGCTAACGCCCATCCATCCAACCCTATTGGGATCAATGTAAGGCAAAGATCCTACATAATCGATTATCCTAATGGCATCTTCGTATTCTAAGGGGGCTCTATTAAATACAGGTCGACCCGACCAAGGTTGGGCTAGCAAGGATTCTCCACCATATACAGGATTCTCTACCTCAGAACGGTAACGTAACCAAGCAACCGCATAACCAGCTGCGAGAAACTGCTCAAGTGTCCAGCCACGGTTATGGCTATAATCCTTTACGTACTGATACCCCTCACCTCCATTACCAGAAGAAAATAATACAATTGGGAAAGGCCCATCACCTTCTGGCTTTCGAAGTCCAATAGGTGTGAGCAATCCATCGTCAGTTGAAATCAGATGGTAAGTCACAGGGATGTCTGATCCAGCTATACCCTCAGTATGATAGATAAGACCATCTTGGGCGCCTGCCCCTGAGGATACGATCAATGCAAATAGTAGTGAGACGGACAAAATTAGCTTATGAATGTCTTTCATGATTTTTCACCTAAAGGCTTGGGAACGAGACCCTAAATATTAAATATAAAAGTAAGTATAGCCTGACGCTAAACTCACCACCTTACACTGAACTAAAAGTAGGCCAATAAATAGATAACAAATAGCCCACTATTACTACCGCGATCAGTGCAAGCAGACAGGCCCAAAAACCCTTCACTGCCATTGTTTTAAGATTAATCCCATAACCAGCGGCAACCGCTGGACCTCCAGCTGAGGTTGGCAACATAAAACCACAATTGCCTACCGTCGTCACGATGTAGACGAATGGCAAGGGATTCAAATCCAAGCTTTGGAAAGTACTAATCGTGATCGGAACGGTAATAGCAATAGCGGCTGTATTGTTGGTGATTTGGGTCATCAGTAAAGTTAGCGCAGCAAAAACGAAGACAGCGAAAATCCCGCCTCCACTAGCATAAGGAAGCAACGCCTCAGCAATGTAACCTGCTGTTCCAGTCTCAGTGAGCACACGCCCCAAAGCTGTTCCACCGGCAAAAAGGTAGAATAGTCCCCACATCATCTTCCCCTGGGCATACTCCCAGGTCATGAGGTTTTCTCCTTGCGAACGAACAAGAAAACAGATGATGGCACAACATAAAAAGGCGTAGGCTGGCGTTAACGAAGGCACCAACTCATAGTACAAAGGTCGACTGAACGCAAGGATTGCTGCTCCCGCAAACAAAAAGAAACCCCATTTTTCCTGACTACTCATTGCACCGAGAGATTTAAGCTCAGATAAAAAGAAATCGCGAGTACCTTCTATTTCTTTAATCTCTGGTTTGAATGCGAACCGGACATAAATAAATGTCACGATCATAACGGCAAGACTTAAGGGTAAAAAACGTGTCACCCAGGTTGCAAAAAGAAACTCTTCGCCAGTAACCATCTCCTGAATATATTCAACGGTAAGTAGATTAGGCGCTCCTCCAAGTGGACTTGTCGCGCCACCCGCACTAGTTCCCCATGCCACTGCTATCACTAATGCAGTACCAAGATTGCTCTCCCACAAATCTTCGATACCAATAAATTTCAACATGGCAACGACAATAGGAATCATGGTTGCAGCAACAATAGTGTTAGGCAGAAACGCGCTAAGGATCATTCCAATAGCAAACCAGGACATAATTTGTCGTGTTGTATTCGTGCCAACCCCAATCAATGAGACAAGGGCAATACGCCTATCTAACCCCCATCGCGTCCAACACGTAGTTAAAACATTTGCAGACAAAAGAAGAATTACAAGCTCTGCTGCATAGGCCGGTAAAATTCTATCTATAGACGCAAAATTAAAAAGAGCAACAGTAGCTAGTGGAAGAAAACCGGTAACTGCAAGGTGGACAGGGCGTGTTATCCACCACAACGCCATCCAAATAAGTAGTCCGATGCTACACCTTATCTCATAGGGCAGCTCTAAAATTGGCGCTAGTGCAAGAACAAGAAAAACAGAAGGTCCTGCAATGATATGTAGCATTCTTCGTCTATCCGGGCTAAGGATCGGCTTAGACTGTAACGTCGAAAAAGATTCAGACACTTAAAAACCTGTTGACCTTATTTAAAATAAATAGTTGGATATTTAACAACTTAATAGCAAGAACCCCAAACCGTTATGCCCTGACTTAGCTAAACATAAGAAAATGGGGCTTCGAATAAAGTGCGTCTTATTGCTTAGCTATCAGCACTAACCTTTGCGGAACGTCGTGAGTCTATCGATAGCCAGTCATAAGACTGTGCGGCAACTAGAATGCAGAAGTAGAGTGTATAGTGCATGTTATTACCAACTGTCCCCCACGCCTGTCTAGTTGTGTTACCAAATATCAGAACAAACATCATTAATGCTCCAGTAACAGACAGCCAGTAAGTATACAAACCTAAGGCTAGCAAAGCCCCAAACACGAGCTCAAAAAAGGGCAAAATCCATAAAAATATAGTAACCCACAATGTAGGAAGAAAAGACGGGTTTGCAATATCTGTAAATAACGCTACTTGGCCATCTACCCACGCACCAGTATCACTGATAATTCTCATAAATCCATGAAAAAACATATTGACGCCCATGGTAATTCTAAGCAGTGCGTATGCCATTTGAAAACGGGACGCTTCAACCAATATTTGCTTAATTCCCACGATGCATCCTCCCTATAAATTTTATAATTCTATGCGTTATTTAGATAAAGCTTCTCTTGGCTAGACCTTTGGGTCAAGTAGAAGGATAAATTTATCAGCAATAATTAACAAAATTTAGTGGAAATAATTAAAATTGCCGTTCAAAATCAACAAAGAAAAAACCTACGATTGATGAGCTAAAGGTTTATTAGGGGATAATCTTAAGTGAAAAAAAGAAATGTTTTTATAGTCGTAAGTCTGCTTACAGCTATAACTGGCGTCTCAATTGAGGCGCATCATGCAAACTCTCTTTATGACAGATCAACAGACATTACTATCTCTGGAACTGTCTCTAAATGGCAATTCATCAACCCTCATGCAGGCCTATGGCTAGACATAATGGGCGAAAATGGAGAGAAACAAGAATGGTCAGCAGAATTTCAAGGAACACTTGACCTTTATCGACACTTCAAATTTAACAAGGACACATTTAAACCAGGTGATTCAATTACTCTTATTGGCCATCCTGCCAGAACCGGCGGTCCAACTATTAGCACCCGAATAGTGATCTTTGCTGATGGGTCAGAAGTGGATGTGCGGAGCGCTCCAGACTAAACCTATGCTTTTAAATACTTTAACAAAATTTTTTATCTGGTCCCTGATCTACCTGATGGCCATTGTGACTAAAGCGCAATCTGTTCCTGACTTTTCTGGTGTCTGGCAAAGGAATTTTCCAGGGGCCTCCTCACTCGTTCCTGATCCTCCAATGACTTCATGGGCACAAGAACGCTTTGACCTGGCTAAACCGCTTCATGGTCCCAGAACTGCATCAGCCACTCAATCCAATGCCGCCGAAATGCAGTGCCTGCCGATGGGGTTTCCGGGAACCTACTACCGTCCTAGACCTTTTGAGATTATTCAGCTCCCAAACCGAGTTGTAATGCTTTTTGAAATTAATAATTTCTGGAGAATTGTATATATGGATGGTCGGGATTTCCCAGAAGTACCTCTACACACTTGGAATGGATACTCCATAGGGCACTACGAAGAAGACACGCTAGTTATCGAGACTAGGAATATACTGGGCTGGGAATCAGAGAATCAACAGCGATGGCTTGATCGCCTTGGTCACCCATTTAGTGACCAAGTAAGAATTATCGAACGAATTCGGCGTGTCGATGCTGAATCGATAGTAAATGAAGTGTCTATCCATGACCCTATCGCATACGAAAATGTACTGACCGGTACATTAAACTTTAGAAAAAGAGATTTTGAACTTGCAGAGTTTGTATGTCAGGAACTGATGTTATCTGAATTACCAGAAATGAGGCCTGAGTGATTGTTAGGCTCTTTAAAGGATAATCTAACCATGGTACGAACAAAAATTAATATTATTTTGGTTTCGTCTGCTATTTTATTTTTCTTCAGTTCAGTCATGGAAGCACAAGCGCATCATGCTAACTCTGCCTATGATCGAACCAAGTCAATCTCAGTGACTGGCACTGTCTCTAAATGGCAGTTTATAAATCCTCATGTTGGAATCTTTCTGGATGTGGTCAATGAAGTGGGAGAAATTGAAAGCTGGTCAGGAGAGTTTCAAAGTGTTCAAGATCTTTATAGGTTTTTTAGCTGGAACAAAGATACATTCAAACCAGGAGATCAGGTAACAATCATTGGTAACCCTGACAGACGCCCAAATGTTCTCTCAATGTGGACTGAGGCTGTAGAACTTATGGACGGTACTCATATCAATGTAAGAAACGATCCCTGAGGTCTACACCATGAGCGGCTACCGAATAACAGCAAAAACCATTCTTCTATTAGTTGGGCTTAGCGCTATAACAACCGTATTTGGACAAACACCAGAACTTTCTGGAGTCTGGCAAAGTTTATGGGGCGGGCGCGGCGGACCAAGATACCCAACACTTGCTTCACCAGCTCTTGTAAATGAAGAACCCCCGCTTACACAGTGGGGGCAGGAACGGTTTGCTTTAGCAAAGCCAATTCATGGGGCCAATCCCGCATCCGCTACAGAATCTAATGCAGCAGAATTACTATGCCTCCCAATGGGAATGCCCCATGCTTACTTTCGACCACGGCCCTTTGAAATTATTCAACTCCCAGATAGGGTTGTAATGCTGTTCGAAACGGATAACTTTTGGCGAGTCATCTACACAGATGGGCGAGAATTCCCCGAGATTCCGTTACACACATGGAATGGGTATTCCATAGGTCACTACGAAGGAGATAGTTTAGTCATTGAAACACGCTATTTTATTGGCTGGGAATCTGAACAACAGCAACGCTGGCTTGATCGTCTCGGCTGGCCTCATAGCGATGAATTACGTCTTATTGAGAAGATTAGACGTATTGATGAACAAACACTAGAGAACAAAATTACCATAGATGACCCAATTGCCTACAAAACACCCTGGAACTCCAGCATCACTTTCAAATCTAGAGACTTTGAACTAGCGGAATTTATTTGCCAAGAACTTATGCTGTCCGAGCTACCGGAGATGAAACCGGAGCGGTAGCAAATCAACCATCCTTCTTCAGGAGACACCATATGAATATTAAAAGAGCTGCCAGTATTGTCATTGCTCTATGTTGTTTTTCTTTCACTATTAGCATTCAAGCGCAAGCACCACAGTACAAATTCGATGCGGAATGGCCTAAGTTGCCTCTGCCAAATCAGTGGTGGATGCAAGGTGTAACCGGTTTATATGTTGATCATGAAGATAATATCTGGGTGCTTAATCGCCCTAGTAATCTTAGCAACACTGAAAATTATGCACAGCTTGACCCTCCCGTAGCAGAGTGCTGCATAGCCCCACCAGCAGTAATTGCATTTGATGTAGAGGGTAATGTCATTCGATCATGGGATACCCAAGAAGGTCATGGAATGATGGTAGATCGCCAAGGACATGTTTGGATTGGCTCCGACACGGTCCGCAAATACACCCTAGACGGTGAATTAGTGGGTGCAATTGAAAGGGTTCCAGAAGCGGAGCCTCCCGAAGGCAAGTATCCACCAGAAACGGAGATCATCGTTGATCAGATTGAAGAAGTTCGAGCAGATGAACCGATGAGGGAGTTGTATACCATTGATAATTATCTAAATGGCCGGGTAATGGTTTATGACATGGATACACTTGAGTTCAAGCGTGGCTGGGGAGCATATGGTAAACCTCTGAGCGAAATTGGCGTAGTTGCTACTGATGGACCTACTAATGGTGGAGGCGTTGAGTTTTACAGCAGCGAATCGCCTGATAGAGATGTTGTGACCATTTCATCCGATTTTGTTGGACATGTGACCTTGGATCTTTCAAATGACGGTTGGGTCTATGTGGCAGATCGACGTGGTAATAGAATTCAGGTTTTCAGCAAACAGGGTGAATTTCAAAAAGAGTTTTTCCTGGCAACATGGACTAGACAAAGGGGTTCTGCAGGTGGTGTTGCTTTTTCACATGATGCTGATCAGAAGTTTCTGATTATTCCTGATATCCAAAACAACACCATTTGGATTCTTGATCGGGAGGATGGGACTGTCGTAAACCGAGTTGGAAGTGCGGGCGACAACGGCGGTCAGTTTCATGGACTACATATGCTTGACGTAGACTCTAATGGAAATTTATATACTGGTGAGGTACAGCAGGGAGAACGGGTTCAACGTTTTCGCTTAATAAATTAGAGAAAAAATAAACTAGAATGCGTCATATAAATTAGGGGGAAAATTGAAAAAGAACTACCTACGATCAGGCAAACTGCTTGTCTTACTCCTTATAGGTCTCATAAGTATTAGTGGTTGGGGACAGCCAAACGATCGTCACTTACAAATAATTTTGGTATCAGGAGCTACAGGCACTCAAGGTGGTGCGGTTGCTCGAGAGTTAGTACAACGTGGTTACATTGTTAAGGGGCTTACACGAAACACAAACAGTGAAGCATCTCAAGCCCTGCAAGCGCATGGCATACAGATGGTACAAGGTGACTTTGATGATCCAGCTTCCTTAGACAGAGCGCTGGAAGGCGCTTACGGTGCCTTCTCTGTACAGCAATACCGTGGCGTAGGCATTGATGGGGAAATTCGACAGGGCAAAGCCTTCGCTGATGCTGCTAAGCGGGCAGAAATAAAGCACTTCATTTATACCTCAGTGGCAAAAGCCCCACTAAGAACAGGTGTTCCACAATTTGAAAGTAAGCTGGTGATAGAGAACTATATTCAATCGCTTGAAATTCCATACACGATTGTACGTCCAGCAAGTTTCATGAGTACTGTTGAAGTATGGCGAACAGATGCTCAAGGAGGGGAGTTTAGCGGACCTCAACTACCAGAATTCGAACGAGTATTTGTGGCTCCCTCAGACATTGGACGTTTTGTTGCAGAAGCTTTTGATTATCCTTCCGATTGGTTAGGAAAAACTCTTTCAATTGCCAGTGACCGAACAACTTATGCAGGTATAGCAGATGCTATGAGCCGTGTTATGAACAGACCAGTCGTTTACAAACAAATGTCTTGGGAAGAATTTACTGCCTCAGCCTCTCCGATAGCTATCGCTGCAACTACTTGGTACAGAGATAATATTGATCCTATTAATGTGGCAGCACTTCGTGATGAATTCTCTTGGCTATTAACATTTGAAGAATATTTAATTGAAGCAGGATGGAGCGAATAAAACTGTGTCTGAACCTATGAGTCCTCGTGAACGTCTACCTTACAGTGCAATTATAGACCGACCTCGGTTACCACTGCCTAATAATGGTCGCATAGCAGTGTGGACAATAGTTAATGTAGAAGAATGGTCAATTGATTATCCAATGCCCCGTCAAGTCCTATCACCACCCCGTGGAGAACCTCTGGTCCCCGATCTAGCGAACTGGGCGTGGCATGAATATGGAATGCGTGTTGGCTTTTGGCGAATACTTGAAGCTATTCAGTCTATAGGGCAACGGGCAACACTAGCCACCAATGGTTCAGTATGTAAAACCTATCCCCGCATTATAGAAGCGGCATTAGAGGCTAACTGGGAAATCATGGGACATGGCTTTTTACAAGGACCGATGCACAAAGTTCCGGATCAGCGACAAGCTATACGCGATACCATAGAGGCTATTCGTAGTGTGGCTGGTAAACCTCCACGTGGATGGGAAAGCCCCGGGTTAACGGAAACGTTCGAAACCCCAGACTTGTTAGCTGAAGAGGGAATTGAATATATCGCTGACTGGGTGGTAGATGATCAACCGGTAGAGATAACTACAACTGCAGGCCCACTAATATCAGTACCTTATACCGTTGAAGTTAATGACATTCCCATGATGGCATTACAACAACATACTTCTGACATCTTCTTAAAACGTGGGATTGATCACTTTGATCGGCTTTATGAGGAAGGAACTGAACACACTCGCATAATGGCAATCAGTGTGCATCCATTCTTAAGCGGAGCACCTCACCGCATCAAGTATCTTGCAGATCTATATAATTATATTCTTTCTAAACCCGATGTTTGTATGATGACAGGTGAGGAGATTCTTGACTGGTATAAAACTGTCAGTTAATTATGAACCCTGAATACCGCCGGCTTCCTTCTTATAATTGCTGTCTATATACCAACACATGTAGTCAATCATTGTTATTGGTTCGAATCTAGCTGGGTTTTTGGAAGATAAACAAGACTCAAAAGGCACGGCAAGCGTCTCTGGATTTGGATTAAAAAACATTGCCATTGAATATCGATCTTCAACTGGCGGTATTACTCGATGAGGAGTTGCTATAAATCGTCCGTTTGACCAGCGGTTTAAAAATTCTCCTGTATTTATGATTATTCCATTCTCAACTGGAACCGCTGGAATCCAATCACCCTTCTGACTCAAAATCTCCAAACCACTCACATTAGACATTGGTAGTAAAGTGATAAAACCATGATCTGAGTGAGGAGAAATTCCAAACTGATTGTCGTTTGACGCTACAGCTGGATAGTAAGTATTACGTGTCCACCAAGTAGGTCTAGTAAAAAAGGGGTCAAAATAGTTAGCTGGTAAATCAAGCGCTAAGGCATAAAGGGGTAGCATTGCATAACCAAGCTTTGCTAGGGCCTCCTGATAACCAATCATGGCATTGCGAAATATAGGCAATCCTTTCGGCCATTGGTTGGGACCTACGAATCTCAGCCCATTACGAATATCAGGATCATCAGTAGCCCTCTCACGGGCAATAGTTATAGTCTCATTCAGATCCTTCTGAGTGTTCTTATTAAATTTTGATGTTACATAAACAGTTGAGCGTATAGGAACATAGCCTACAGAATTTTGATCTATTTTGACCTCTAGTTTCTCATTCAGCGGCAAAGAAAAAAACTGCCGTAATGCCTGATATCCTTGATCAATAGGTGATTGGGGCACTCCATGATTCACAACGGTATAGAACCCAATATTTTCCTGAATATCTCTTAACTCAGCTGCTAAGGCATCTCGTGCCGTAATACTGCCGGCTAAATAGTCGCCCAAATCGAGAGTAGGTATCATTTTTTTGCCATGCACTTAGTAGCTTAATGAAATATCAATGGTATACATAATTCTATAGGAATATTATTCCTTTAATATAAAATCAAACTCTTGTTAGTATCGGAAATAAGACTAACAACTTATACATATTGGAGCGCTAATTAAATGTCAAACAAGACTTGGAATGTCTACCTTTCTGGAGAAATTCACTCTGACTGGAGGGACCAGATCATGGAAGGATCAAAGGCTATCAACCTTCCTGTAACTTTTACTGGCCCAGTTACAGATCATGATGCTAGCGATTTGTGTGGCGTTAAAATTCTTGGTGAAGAGACACAACAATTTTGGCAAGATCGTAAAGGTGCTGGCATTAATGCTATTCGTACATCTAGTCTGATTAGTCAAGCCGATATAGTGATAGTGAGGTTTGGCGCAAAGTTTAAGCAATGGAATGCTGCTTTTGATGCAGGCTATGCTGCCGCACTGAATAAGCCATTGATCATCATGCATGAAGAAGAACATAACCACGCATTAAAAGAGGTGGATGCTGCTGCTAATGCGACGGCTCGAAGTCCGGATCAGATAGTAGATATTTTGGCATACGTCATTAACGGCTAATAATTAATATTAATCGTTTAGAAAACCTCGCCTATCTGCAACTCATAGGGTTGTTAATAAGACCACGCCAGCCTTGGCAAAAGATGCAAGGCTGGCGATATGTTGGATATTAATCGAGAAATTAGAGCTATAAAATCTCTTCAAAAAAATTAGTCATTGCCTGCCAAGATCTTTGATAGGCAGACTCACTGTAGCTCATTCCATTATCGGGATCATTAGCTGAGGGGTGAGTAAATGCGTGGCAAGTATTACCATACCCATGTATCTGCCAGTCTGCTCCGGCAGCTTTCATCTCAGCAGCAAATGAAACAGCTTGATCAGGCGTTGCCATAGGATCATCCCACCCATGTAGCGCCAAAACCTTAGTCTGTATTTTGTTTCCTTCTGTATTGCCAGGCGGAAAAAAGAGCCCATGGAAACTGACTACACCTTGAATCGAAGCGCCCACACGCGCCATATCTAAAACACATAAGCCCCCAAAACAATATCCAATAGCTGCCATTTTTGAAGCATCAACATTTGCTTGGGCGCGTGCCACATCGGATGCGTGTATTAATCGGTTCTGTAACATAGCCCGATCATCTAGAAATGGTTGCATAAGGCCTGCATTCTCCTCTGTACTATTACCTCGCACACCCTTACCGTACAGATCTATACAAAAGGCCGAATATCCGAGTTCGGCTAAGTTCCGTGCATTCGTCTGCTCATAATCGGTTAAGCCCGCCCATGCATGGGCAACAAGAACACAGGGAGCAGGTTTCTCAGAAGCATCATTCCATGCAAAATAACCTTCAAAGGTTTTACCATCCTGATCATAGTCCACAGTCTTAGCTTGAATTGTCATAAATAATTACTCTCCTAAGTAGATAACACTAAAAACTCTTATTTTTTATAGGCATTAGGGCTGAAGTTTCTCAGCTCGACTTAACTGCCGAAAGTACTCCGCTACAACGTCTTCGTACTCCTGCGAAATATTAACAGGCGTCTGTGTACGAACGGCAGATTCCTCAAATCCATATCCACCTGTAGTCAATTGCAACTCCAGTTGCTCAACTAGGCTCAACATTGCAAGATACTCCTGCTCTAGCAACTCGGGATTACCCCCTAAATTACCTCGCAGTGCATCAGCTAAGCGCCTTACAGCCTCTAACTCCTCAACAGTCAGTCCGTCTGCACGAAGCCTTGTACCTAAAACAAGAAGATCACGCCCAGCTTCCTGCAATCTATCCTCTAACTCAGCATAGGCTTGCGAGTTTGGAGTCAATGAGCGAGTTGGATCCCAGAAACCTAGTCCCCTTCCATTCTCACTGATACCTCCGCCTCCACCGCTTAACTGATTGCTTCCTGATTGTCCGCCAGCTGCTGGTTGGTCTTGGGTGCTAGCCTGCTGACCCTGTTGCCCAGTAATAGGATTTTGTAAATCTGCCAAATCCCTCCGTAGTTCCTGTAGCTCTGCAACAAGCTCTGATGTTGGGTTCTGTTCTGCTTGTTGTCCATCGCGTGCCTCGCGACTGGCAGTTGCAAGAGCCTGTTCTGTGTCTCGCCGAAGATCATCAAGTGCAGTTGTAACAATACCTTCAAATGGTGAAAGTTCATCAGCAAGTCCTCTACGAATCATTTCCCCAGCATAAGCTAGGCGTCTTACAGCTTGGGTCCTTTGCAAATCAGAAAGCGCATCACTGAGTTGAGCAGATGCATCAGGTGTTTGATCTCTATATCTTTGCGAAACACGCTGCATTTCCTCCTCAAGTTCTTCTAGATCTGCCTGCATTAGCCATTTTCTCTCAGCTAATTCAATCGTTTCTTCATCACTAAGAGGATTTTCTCGAACTCCATCATCATCTCTATTCTCCAAAGCCTCACGTGCAACTTGCTGTAGCTCTGCAGCCAATCTTCTTTGTTCATTCAACAGTAATTCGGCGCGCTCGGAAAGATCTGAGAAAATCTCTTCTGCATCTGCTTGTCTTTGAGCTGTCAACTGCTCAAGTGCTCGATCCAGCTGACGACGTGCCTGCTCAACCGCTCTCTGGTTTTGATCTTGATCCATGCCATTCTGTGCCTGTGCACGATCCATTGCCTGGAGCGCATTATCCAGTTGGCGAATCGCCCCGGACGTCGCATCACCCTGCGTGCTTTGCCCTGATTGCTGCTGAGCTGATTGCTGCTGAGCTGATTGCTGACGAAGCTGTTCTAATTGACTACGTAGCTCTTCCGTCTCTCGCCTTAGTTCTTCTTGACGCCAGCGCTCCTCCTCAGTCAGAGCTTGTTGTTGGTTAGCCTGACGGGCCAGACTTTCTTGCCGATTCGCAAGCTCCCGTAGCTTGGCAATTGCCTCATCCACCTCGGCTTCTGGCGTATCAAAAGAGGTAGGCGACTCTGTTTCATACTGATTTTTTTCGAGGTCCATCTCAAGCTCAAAAAGTTCGGCTAAATCACGACCAGCAAAACCACCAGGTCCACCTCCACCACCTTGTTGAGAAGACACCTGGATATCTGTAAAAACTGCCTCGGCCTTTAATAAATATTGCAAGGCTTCCTGTTCAGAAGGAACCGCATTATCAAATTCTAAATCTACCAAACGCTCCGCTGCAGGCATCATAGCCTCAGCAGCACTCTCAAGGCTTTGTACAAAAATCTGAATCTGCTCATCAACACTCGTTAGCTGCCGAGCTCGAGTACGATTGGCAAGTGTCCGAGCCTGATCCGCAAGAGTTCTCTGTAATTCAGACAACATCTGCGCGTTATCCTGGAGTTGCTGTTCATCCTGGAAACCAGTCTGCTCCTCTTTTTCCCTTATTAAATTCCACGTCGCAAGTAGTATTTCTTTTTGACGCTGAGAAATTTCATTCTGTTGTTGACCGCCACCGCCACCGCCACCGCCACCGCTCTGCATAGACTGCGAATAACTGCGATCAAAGGGTTGCACCTCGACAAAAAATAAATCCGTACGCTCAGACGTATCCCGATCATGCGCTTCTGCGTAATAGGAAATAAGATCTCCTGGCACAAGGTTTGTAGTAATTGTCTCGTTGTTCGTTTCACTTGCTGTTAATAAATCTAACAAGTCACTCGAACCAACTGTCTTACCCATCTCCTCAAGATAGAGAATCTCTTCACTCAACGTATAAGTACCACCTGCATCTAGCTCCGCAACATTCCAATCACCACCATTAACGGCATAATGCAATTCTAGTCTGTCTAAACTGAAATCATCAGTAGCTTCAACTCGTATAGATACTTCCTCAATGTTGCTAGCCTTCCAGTCACGTCCAGGCTTCATAACCTTGACGACTGGCTTATTGTCGGGAACAACATCAATAAAGTAATCGTCTGAGAGCCTCACTGAATCAGAATTAAAGAAAGTGGATACGTAGTACTCACCGTCCTCTTCAACCTCTAAGGTAGTCGTTGCAATAGGTCCTGCAGTCACCATAGATAATGCTTGTCCGTTAACATTCAGCTCAGCGCCATCGAGGGGTTGGTCTGTTGTTACCTCAACCTCAACTCGCGTACCTGCTACCGCACGAATATCTCCACCCACACTCACCACTTCAGACTCTAACTCCGTCCATCTTGGATAATGGTATGTCAACCTGACATTACTGACTCTTGGAAGATCAACTACCTCAATGGAATATTCCGCACTGTGTATACCTGCAGAAACTACGTAGTAACTGAATGGTTCACGAATTCCAAAAAAAGTGAACTCAAAACCATCATCTTCACTAGTCGACATAGGAGCAGTTTCCCACTCTTCATTTCCCTCAAAAAGAGCAAATACTTGGGCCCCAGACGGATCAAAGCCCTCAGCATTAGCGTCAACAAAAAGATCTCCCCCTCTTCGAACAGCACTGTCACCTGGATTTACGGTAATTCTTTGTGGTGGCAACGTGTCGGACAGGGCCCACCCGGCCCAAAGATGGCGAGCACCATATCTCCAATTGTCTGGCCCAAAAGAAGCGACCCAAACAAGCACTGCAAGTGCGATAAAACCAAAAACTGAAGGGACTGTTATCTCCCAGCTAGGGATTCTTACTGGGATAGGTATCTTTCGTGCAAAAGCCAAAGCATCTTCAGCCAGAAGGCCAAGAAATGGAGAACGCTGTTCCAAGTTCCCATCATTTTGAGACGTAAGTTGATCATAGGTTTCAATACGTCCATCAAAATCCGGAGCCCTCTTTTCTATCTCAGGAATACCACGGGTCGAACGTAAGACTCGCAAGGGGTATACCAAAAGTGCTATTAAGATTACGGCCAACAAAAACACCAATGCCACACGAGCCCCACCCATGAGTCCGGGAGGAAAGGCTTGGCGCGTTCCGATAAAAACTACCAATAAAGTAACTACTAATGCAGTAAAACATAGTGCCGCCAGGCCTCGAGCGACAATTAATGTTCTTAAGCGCTGACGAAACTCACCAAGGTATTGTTCAAGTTGTGTTCGTGGGGTCATGCTGCAATTCCTCTTCGCACACTAAGATGCCAGTTTCCGACCCAGGATTCCACGATAACTAGAGCCAAAAGCAAAAAGAGGATCAAGGGCCAGAGATCTGTGGATGCATCATCAACGATTTCCATGCTTCCTCCTGCATCTTGTACAGGCCCTGAACCAATCTCACTCCATCGAATAAATCCGTTATCAGGCATTGAAGTCACATCCGACTCCTGTGCATCTATATTGACTGCTACAGACTCGGTTTGCCCCGAAGCCAATACCTCATAAAAGCCAATTTGATCAACAATTACCTCGCCACCCGCACCTGCGCCTGCTAAACCAAGAGCTGTTTCTCCATCAGGCCTAAATATCTGTCCACCAGAAAACCCCATTGACCGAGATGAGAGAGTGCCGCCTAATCTGGCAACAGAACTAATACGATCATCGCCTGCCATATAAGAAGAAAGTTGTGCCATAAATGGAACAAATACCGGCTGTAAAGGCAAATCATTCCATTCTCTATCTAGAGAGGAAGTAAAAATCAGGGCACGTCCCTCGCCTATAGGATGCTCTATGAGCAATGGCGAACCATCCTCAAGCCGCATAAGAACCGTATCAGATGACTGAGTCTCTACTGGAATATGGCGATAAAACCTCGCTGATCTTAGCCCTTCTAACTGTCTAAGTACTGAATGTGAACTGTCCACATTTCCAACAGATAGAAATCCTCCATCCTCAACCCTGAACTGCGAGAAAGAACCGAGACTATGTCCGGTTATTGGCACAGAATTTAGGCCTGCTGAACGCTGGGACAACGCCATAAAAACAGCCCCACCAGATTCTACGTAATCACTGAGAACCACAGAATCATTTTCTACTAATACACCAGCATCAGCGATTACGATAAATACGTAATTTTCAAGAGATTGGTTAGTCAGTTCCACTGGTGAAATTTGCTGAATCTCATAGACCTGAGCAGCTAACGTCTGGAGCGCTGATGTCAAAAATAATGAGGTGCTATCCCGATTATTACTACTGACCAAAAGAATAGGCCGAGGTATAGGCTGTTTCACAACCAAGTATCGCTCATCATCTAACGTTAGTTCATCGTTAGGGCTTAGCTCTGCAACAACTTGATTTATTCCAGTAGAAAGGTCTACCCCAATAAAATTTACTTGTGCAGTCTGACCCGCTCCAACAGAAACATTTTGTGTTGCAACCTCTGTTCCGTTTAGTCGCAATGTAACGGTTCGCTCTACATCCTGTACAGAATATCCACGAAGGCTAGCAGTTAATTCACCTGATAATGCTGACCAGACAAGTCCGTCTATAGCCCAGTTTTCTTCTCCCGCGACCGATATATTATGAACTACCAATTCTAATGAAGTACGAGGGGCTAAATCAGCAAAACGCGTGGGCAAGGCACTCTGTTGTGCGTCTGTGATGATATGCAAAACCACTGGCAACTCTGCTCCACGAAGTAAACTTTCCATCGAACTCATCAATTGCCCATAATCAACACGAAAAGGACCTGGCTCAGCAATATTTATAGCCTGACGAATTGGAGCACGCTCAAGTGAAGGTTCTGCAAGAATCTCAATAATCCTATCAGCAGCAACCACCTGAACAACATCAGAATTATCCAGATCATTGATGATAGTGTCGGCTGTTGATTGAGCGCGTTCCCAGCGATTACCAAGGGACATAGATGCAGAGCGATCCATAACAATTACATTAAGCCTTGCGGTTTCAGCTACTATGTTTTGAAGACTTCCTTCTAAAGCAAGCCCAGCAAATCCCAGAGCTAAGAGGGACAACACACCAACCCTTAGCGCAAACAACAACAAATATTTTAACTTCTTGGCTAAAACACGTCTTGGCTCACCTGGCTCTAGAAACATTACCGAACTGAAGGGTTGTCGGTTTGGATTCTCAGAAGACAAGCGATGTAACCAAATCGGTATACCAATAGCCAATAGGCCAAAAAGGAATGCGGGCGCGAGCAGGGTCATCTGCCTCGACCTTGACGAAACAGCAAATAGTTTTTCAAAGCAATATCAAGTGGATCAGTTGTGTTGACTAACACATGATCTGTTCCCACCCCAGAAGAACTGCTATGAATGGTATCAATATGTTCTTGAAGTTTGTTTCTGTATCGAGAACGCATAAACGTCGGTGATACTTCCATAGCCTCACCTGTTTCCATATCCTCCATTAATGCAGATTCTCGCAATTCCGGATCAAGCTCCTGCGGATCAAGCAGCTGAAACAATGCAACATCTTGCCCCTGATAAGCTAGCGGTTGAACGCCCTTTATCATTGCTTCTGGATCACAATAAAAATCTGAAATAACGACTACTAATCCTCTCCCACGTTCGAACTGATGAAACTTTTCAAATGGCACGTTTAGATTAGTACCCGTTCCAGGTGAAGCGCGGTCAATCGCATGTAATATGCCACTTAAACTTCCAAGTCGTGACGACGCTGGACGATATTCGCGAACTTCTTCGTCAAAAACTATCAAACCAACCGCATCATGCTGCTTAGCTGCAAGGTAGGCCAATGTTGCAGCCAGAAACTTTGCATACTGCAATTTTGAAACTGGCCCAGAGCTATACCCCATAGACGCACTGGAATCGAGAAGTATCACTAGCCTGGTATTAGTCTCCCCCAGATACCTTTTAATGTATGTGCGCTCGGTCCTAGCATATACATTCCAATCTACAAAACGAGGATCATCACCTTCCGCATAGGCTTTATATTCAGCAAACTCCTGGCTGAATCCAAAAAAAGGTGAACGATGAAGGCCATTAAGAAATCCGTGAACGGCCGCACGTGCAACTAGTTCAAGGTTTGATAGACTGGCTAACACCTCAGGATGGAGAAGGTTTTGAATATCTCCTGACTCTTTTCTAGCTATTCCAGGCACAGCCAGACCTTAGCCTGTTTTTGATGTACGGCCGGTGGCATCAGCCGTCTCGATTAGCTGAGTCAAAATATCATCTACGCTTACTTTGTCTGATTCAGCGAAGTAATTTGTAAGGACGCGGTGTCTCATTACAGGTAATACAAGAGCCGCAATATCATCCTGTGTCACGTGATAACGGCCCATCATCAAAGCCCGAGCCTTAGCGGCCAAAGATAGAAACATCGTTGCACGCACACTAGCCCCATATTGCACATAACGCTTTACAATTTCTGGCGCTATCGGGTCTTCAGGGCGTGTCGAACGAACCAGGTTCACAGCAAAACGACTTACGGTATCGGATATTGGGACTTGGCGAACAAGCGCTTGGAACTGTAGGATTTGTTCTGGCGTAGTTACAGCGCCTACCTCTGGAACATCCATTCGAGTCGTAAACCGCTCAACAACAGCAAGTTCATCATCATCGCTGAGATAGTCCAAAATGACATTAAACAAAAATCGATCCAATTGCGCCTCTGGAAGTGGATAAGTCCCCTCCAGTTCAATTGGGTTTTGTGTCGCTAAAACAAAAAATGGGGGGGCTATCTGATGCACACTACCGCGAACTGTTACCGTTTTCTCCTGCATGGCTTCTAGCAGTGCAGACTGGGTTTTAGGAGGCGTTCGATTTATCTCATCCGCTAGTAAAACATTAGCGAAAAGTGGTCCAGGCACAAACGTCCAAGTTCTACTACCATTGGCATCTTCTTCAATAATATCGGTACCCGTCACATCAGTAGGCATCAAGTCTGGCGTGAACTGAATACGCTTAAATGAAAGGCCTAGAGCAGAAGCAAGCGTTCTTACAAGTAATGTTTTTGCTGTACCCGGCATTCCGGTAATCAGACAATGTCCACCTACCAAAAGGGTCATTAAAAGGTTGTCTACAACCTCCTCTTGTCCAATGATTACCTTACCTACTTCAACACGAATACTCTCTAAGGAACCCTTAAATGTCTCAATCAAGGTTCGGGCTTCTTCAGTATCAAGCTGGCTAACTGTTTCAGGACTCAACGTAGGATCTCCAATAGCAATTGCTGGGCCTCCCTATAATGAGGGGCGGTTTCCAAAGCATACAATAAATGTTCTCTAGTCTTTTCTTCGTTTTCAAGTTGTCTATAGGCCGTCGCCAATCGATAGTGAGCGGCTGCCTCATCATGGGGCTTCATCGCTAGCAATGACGAGTACTCACGCAACGCAAGCTCCCCCTTTTTGGACTCAAGCAACCAGTCGCCAAGCTTGGTATGGAGAGACTCATCTAGCGGCGCAGAAAAAATCACATCATTTAAAACAGCAATCGCATCATCGGGACGATTTGACTGATATAACCAGTCTGCGAGCTGATGTAAAGCTCTAGGCTCGTAACCACCGAGTCTCCAATATTCCTCTAACCTGTCAATCGCAGCCCCTGCCTGCCCTAACTCTTCATGTGCCTTAGCATTTAGGATATAGACATCGCCCTCCTCAACATAGCCAGGATATAGTTGTATTGAGGCAGAGCTCAATGCTAATACACGATCCCAATCACCTTCATTGGCAGCCTCGTGAGCTAATTGTGTTTGCTCTTTCCAATCATCTAACACATCGAGTGTAGGCCGAAATGCAGACTCAATAAATGAATTAAAGCCTAAATCAAATTGACTTGGAGTCACTCCTAATCCTTCCTCAATAGCTTCGCCAGTATCAGCGCCATCCCGATATAACTGAAGCAAATCAACAAGTCCCTGTTGTCCCCAGTCACGTTCAATGTACTGACATATCAGCCCCGCCTGCATATAGGAAACCATAATCTGTCCCTGGTATTCAGGACGAATGAATCCTCTATCAATATCTAAGATAGATAGAAGCTTTTCCTCTTTCATTGCATCAAGAACATGCATTGGAATGTGGCGGCCTGGCCTGGGTCCAGTAGACCATTCCTCAAATACCGATACACCCTCACTAAACCACCTAGGAACTAGATGATTTGTTGCTTCCAGTGTGAATACATGTGCCATCTCATGCCAAAGAGTCGTGCCCCAATGAAACTCACCTTCACCTCGACCTGATGGACTATCCATTGCTACAAGGTATCCAAATGCCACACCCAAAAGCCCAATGCCGGGCAATCCAGAAGTCCTAACGGCAAAATCATCGTGATCTGGGTATAACTCAGCCACCACTGGTTCGCGTAGCTCAAACTGATAACGTTTTGTAAATGCTTGGATACTGTCTGCCACAAGCTTGGTCACATAGGCCTCGATAATTGGCGCCTCATCATTATGCAGGCGTAAAATCATTCCTGGCCTATCATCAAGCAAGGTATCACTGTCCAGGGGTGGTAAATCTCTATGTAAAACCTGAAAATTCTCTAGGCTATCGATAAGTCGCAAAGTATTTACGATCTGAGCACTATAAGGATCTCCCCGGTATGCAAGAGACAGATGGTGTTGCGCTTCATCAACGCGATTCTGTCGGAGCAAGTTAATACCAAGTTCAGTATGCGCGGACCAGAGATCGGGCTGTATTCGCACAGCATCAAAAAGCAGTGCTATAGCCTCCCGATAGCGTCTTGTAATTACATAAAAATGTGCTGGTATTGCAAAAATTTCTCCGTATTGTGGATTAAAATCTAAAGCCCGTTGAGTCCACTCGCTCTCAGTTACACCTCTTAGAAGATCAAAAGATGCCTTAAGAGCGTAGACCTCTAAAGGAGGGAGGTTTTTTATCTCAGCTATTCTAAGCGCCTCATCTAGAGACTCGTTTGCCGCTTCCAGCGAGCCATCCTCAAGACTCATACGAGCTCTCAATAATTGAGCTTCGAGCTGCAATGAGTCCGCCTCTAGTACAGCCTCAACCAGGGCATTAGCTCTATCCTCAAACCGACCAGTAGCAACCGTTGCTAAACCAAGTTTTGCTGGCAAGTATTCTGAATTGAGCTCTAGCGCCTCCTGAAAAAGCTTAATAGCATCACTATTTTGATGAGTCATTAGAAATAGACGTGCCCAACGAGTCCTGGCACGCGGAGATTCAGGGTCAATTTCTACGGCCGTTCTAAAATAGGCATTAGCAGCTTGTAGGTCACCCATCTGCCAAGCTGCTTCTGCCCTAATGAGAGCATCTGCGCTATCCGTTAAAAGAGATGCATAGCAACTGTTGGCTTCAAAACGCTGGCCACTGTGCAATAGCTCATCACAAACTCTCAGTGCAGGGTCTCTATCTGCAGAATAGTCGAAGGACTGAGCGCCAGCCTGGTGAATACCAATAAAACATAAACTTACTATTATAAAAAACTGTTTCACTTCTCAGTCAATTCCACGAATCTCATCTATCTCGCGCTGAACCAACGCTAATTCCAAAAGCAAACCTTGAAGCTCATCAAAATAAACCACACTGTCCATATTTTCTCGACTCTGGCGCAGGGCCCCTATCTCGCCCTCCAACGCATTCAACTGATCCATAAGAACCTCAAGCTCTGCAGTAGTTGCAATTCGTTCCTCAAGAAGAGAAACATTTAAGGTTGCAGACATTTCACCTACAAGCGCTGGATGTTCTGTTGCTAATAGGCCTTCACTTTCATAGCTGTCTGCAACCTTACTTGCAGCAAAATCAAAGGCCTCTTGAACAGTAATTGCACCATTTTTATTGATGTCTGCTTCATTACTTGAAAGTGCAGCTGACCAATACATACCAAAACGGGTGGCATTACGTTCACCCGCACTCTTTGTTGCCGTAATGAGGGTACGCCCTTCGGTCAACCATGAGTCGAGCACAGCGCCACTTGCGCTAGTCGCATTTACAACTACTTGTCGACTTGCTGGTATATCTTTCAACAAAGAAGAAAGCGTCTCACCATCAATATCTGGACCCGGCAAATTAAACTTGTACTGTTCGCCATCATGGGTGCCATGCCCGACAAGAAAGACTGCAAGCTGATCAGTAGACATTACTACCTCAGATAATCTCTGCAACTCTAAAATCAAAGCATCACGGTTCGCACTGTCCCCTTTTAGAAGAGAAATTCTGGAATCATCACCATTTGAGCGGCGCGCCGCCTGGACCATGGATTCAACCTGCAATTCAAAGCGCTCTTCATAACGCGGCTCTCCACCCAAACCAGCAACAATTAGGTAATACAGCTCAGCTTTTGCACTGCTTGTTAAACAAAACGTAGTAACAAAAAAACACGTCAAAGCAGCTCTCATAAACGTCCCCAATACAATCTCAACATCCACTCCCCAGCCTTGAGCAACATAAGTAGCAGAAAGTTGAATGGCATATTCCAGAGATCAAGTAACTCACGCTCAAGAATTCCAGCTTCTGAAAACTGGATAGCTTCAGGAAGTTGGTCTACATCGTTTAAAGTGAAATATCTTCCACCGCTTAGAGCAGAAATTCTATCTAGTAACAGCCTATTTTGTTCAATTTGAAAATGCTCGGATACCCCATTTGCTCGCCGCACTGCGGCCTGAGCAGTACCTAGAGATTGTTCGCCTATATCAGCTGTAGCCTCAAACTGGTAAAGCCCAGTCTCATCAGCTTGCACTGTGGCTTCATATGCACCAGCCTCGCCTGGAATGGGACTCATTTCAATTGTTGAAGGCGCAGAGAAGTCCCGTCTTACCATAAGAGAAACTGCTGCATTAGGTACGGGCTCAAAAGACCCTCCCTGAACTTGTGCACGGAGGGTTATCTCATCCCTATCTCCATAAAAATTCCGTCCTGCAGTAAGACTAATTGAACTAGGTGTTGCAGAAACGAGAGCCCGCAAAATCTGACGCCAGAAGATCTCATGCCTTTGATCCTCAGAAGGCAGTTGCATTTGCCAACGCCAAGTTCCACCACTGGCAAGAATATACGCACCACCTCTCCCGAAACGCTGCTGGACTAGTAGCGGCTGCTGTGTCCCCCTAACATCTGCTTCAAGCAAAGTTATTGCACCAGGTTTTACCTCACCTAGGTACTGAAAATCGGCGATTTCAGGCATCTCAGCCCAAAGCTGGAGATTCTCTTCGGCATCAGAATCAAGGCTTGTTAGAAGTGACTCCTCGCCCTCAGACGTCAAAGACACTTTCACTGGAATTCGAACAAAACTCGCTGCATTAATATCGGGAAGCTGTGCAGGCAACACCTCTGCAACAACGCTATTACCCCAGCCGCCATCAGCAAGTCCTCTGCGCCCACCTAACATGAGAAGACTGCCACCCCGTTCACTAACAAATTCTTGGATCCAACCCTGTTGCTCCTCAGTGAGTTCTGCAGCAGCAAAACTACCAATAATCAAAGCGTCATAAACAAAAAGATCTTCGCGCGTCTCTGGAAAACCATTTTCCAATTCCTCCTGGCTTTCAATTCCCTGACGGTAAAACTTGTTCGGGGTAGTTCGTAGAAGGCTTGCCAGTCTGATTGGTGAATCCTCTTCCAAAGCTCGACGTATAAATTTATATTCCCAGCGAGGCTCCCCTTCTACGTAGAGGATGCGTCGGCGATCCTCTGGTACTTGGATTGTTCTGTACTGTGTATTGTTTATTGTATTGCTCTCCCCCGTGAGAGGGTCCAAAACAAACCGCAAATCTCTAACACCAGCCTCTCCAATATCAAACTCGACCCAATGCATGGTGAGATCAACCCCTGATACAAGTTCTATTTCCTCAGAGGCTAAAATGGAATCTCCATCGTATATTCGGAGTCGAGTTTGAGCAGGTACTGAATGTCTTACGCTAATCTGGGCGCTAACACGGGAACCCACCATGGCCTGAGCTGTTAGTGATACCTCCTGGAGTTCAATATCCTCAGCAATTATTTCACGTCCAACACCTACCGTATGAATAGGCACTCCATAACCACTAATTTCTGCGAGCTGAGCGTCGGTCAATGTCTCTGAATTATCAACTCCATCGCTAACAAGGACGACAGCCCCGAGTGCTGAAGAACGCGCCTCTCGAAGCACATTAACCAGCGCATCGCCAATATGCGTAGCATCTCCAGGCGCAGGTACCTCAGTAAGACCTTCTATCTCCTCCAGTTCTGAGGAAAATGCATACAATCTTGTCTCTAAACTGCTAGACAGTTCAGTTAAAACCCCTCCACTTAAAGATGTGACTGCCTGTTGCAGACGGGAAGCTTCGCCCTGTCCATAGCTCATGCTAGCCGAGGTATCTAGTACAACAGCAACAGAATTCTCCTGAGGACTAAGCGTTTGAGTAAAAAGTGAAGGCTGCCACAAGATAGTCAATAAGACTGCAATCATCGATACCTGGAAAAGCCCTAACACCAATAGTTTGCCTGGGTGTAGCACACCCTTCCGCTGCATAAGGCTATAACCAATAGCCATTGCTGCGCTCAGCGTTAATACTACCAACACCCAGAGAGGCCATTCCCGGGCAAACAAAAACTCGCTATTTTCAAATGTTGTACGCGAATATTTAAACAAGAACTCAAACAATTTTTTATTTCTTTTATCTAAAAGGGCCCTGTTCCTAAAAAGGGCTAAATTAAACCTTAGGGAACAACAAAAACATTTCTTAACTGATCATATCACCATGGAACAGCTCTTGAGACATTGCCTTATTCATTTAAAATGAATAAGGCTAAAGGTAACTAAATACACTGATCAGTCAAAACTCATACGCCATGCTATCTTGTCTTTGAATATGAACATGGAAAAGCCCCTATCCTTGGTAATTCTAGCTATATTAGCCTGGTCTAATGAAATCCTTAGCCAAGAGGCATTAACAGAGCGCTACTTCCCTAGTCATGAATTTCAATTCTCCCGACTCATGTACTCAGGAGGCAACTGCCTTGGCCTTGGCTATGGATGGGGAAGTGATGAGTGCGTTGACTGGCCACATGCCGAACACTATTTCATGCAAGGCCTAACCAGGCTAACCAGAGTCAATGGAGCAATAGTCAGTAGTCATGACGGCAACGGTGGACACAGAATAAGCCTTCAGAATGATTCTTTATTTGATTTTCCATGGCTATATGCGGTTGAAGTTGGGGCCTGGCGACTTAATGAAATGCAAGCAGAACGATTAAGAGAATACCTTTTGCGAGGTGGTTTTTTAGTGGTAGATGATTTTCATGGAACCCTAGAATGGTCCAATTTTCTCGCCTCCATGAAACGTGTTTTGCCTAATCGACCAATTATTGAAATTCCGGAAACCGATGAGGTCATGCACGTGCTCTATGATTTGGATAAAAACACACGAATTCCTGGGATATATCCTCTAATGAATGGACGGATGTGGGAAAAAGGTGGTGTAAATCCCCACTGGCGCGGAATCTATGATGATGAAGGACGCTTAATGGTTGCTATCAATTTTAATATGGACCTTGGAGATGCTTGGGAACACGCAGATACACCAGGCTATCCCGAACCCATGACCGCTATGGCCTACCGTTTTGCAGTCAACTACGTCATATATTCTATGACACATTGAAATAAAGACTTTTCAAACAAGGGCAGTACGAACATCAGCTAAACGCTCTGGCGTACCTATATCTTTCCATAAACCATCGAAGACAATTCCATGAAGAGCACGATTTTTCACTGCTGCGTCAAAAACCGGACGTAGTGGCCTAATTCCCGGATCAATTCCTTGAAAAAACGTGCTATCGAGCAAACTAATTCCGCTATAGGTTAAAAAAGGTGGTTGTTGAACAAGTTCACCTGATACGGTTAGACCAAAATCACCCATCGGGTGATGGGCTGGATTAGGCACCAAAACCAAACAACCTGATTTCTTAACTGAGAGGAGAACCTGAAAATCAAAGTCAGTCACAATATCGGCACTAACCACTATAAATGGCTCTGAACCAAGTAATGGTAACGCCTTGATAATACCGCCGGCTGTCTCTAGTGGCTCTGGTCCCTCATCGCTGTAGGAGATGGTTTGACCCCACTCGGTCGAATCTCCCACAGCATGCCTGAGTTTATCCCCACAGTGAGACAAATTAATAACAACGTCAGTGATTCCAGACCTAGCAAGATTTCTAAGATGGCGATCAATAAGGGTCTCATTCCCAAGAGACAAAAGCGGTTTTGGGTAAGAGTCTGTTAGCGTCCCCATCCTCTTACCTCGACCTGCTGCTAATAACATTGCTTTCATGCAAATTTCTTTGTTATCAATTTTAAAATGGGCTTACTAGGTACTTTGTAATTCTGCATAAACATCAAGCATATCTTTTAAATAGTCATCAAGCAGTTAGGTTCCAAACCCTCTAATACATTGAAGAGCTAGAAAAACTATGCCATTGTAGCCGCCTTTGTTGCGCTCAAACTTGTGGCCTTCCAGAAAAATTTTATTCTGTTTTCGTTACTCTTCCTTGCCCCGCCCTTAGCG
Organism: Gammaproteobacteria bacterium; assembly: GCA_029243585.1. GTDB lineage: Bacteria > Pseudomonadota > Gammaproteobacteria > Steroidobacterales > Rariloculaceae > UBA6522. Next base: position 20,112 of record JAQWRR010000041.1, on the reverse strand, counting down.
TTGGCACAACAGATGTGTTTGCCCGGGGTTTTTAGCCCAGAAACACTACCTAAAGAACTTAATATTTCCTCTGAGCAACAACGCCTAACAATAACTACCGGGAAAATAGACCTATCAAATGAGAACCAGATCGAACTTTTTGATCAAGTGACTTTTCAGTACGGGAACCGCAGCATATCAGCTGACCGCGCAACTTTTTTTCCTAAAACACAAGATGTTCAAGTGCGTGGAACTGTTACTTATGAAGACCCAGAAGTCACAGTGTATGGAAATGACGCCGAAGTAAATGCACAGGAAGACGTAATCTCTTTCAACGGCGGGGGATTTACTTTACCAAACCGTGCTGCGCGAGGATCAGCTGATACGATCACAATTGAGAATAACAATGAAATTCTGTTGGATACGGTAAACTTTACTACTTGCCCTGAAGCACGCGCTGACTGGGAACTTCTAGCCCGCGAATTAGATATTGATATTGATGAAGGATATGGAACGGCGCGTGGTGTGCGGCTGCACTTCAAAGGCGTCCCAATTTTTGCCGCGCCTTACATGACATTCCCCATAGATGATCGACGTAAGAGTGGATTATTGACACCTGATATCTCCAATAGAGATAGAACTGGTGTCGACATTTCTATGCCCTATTACTTAAATTTGGCGCCCAACTATGACATTACAGTGACACCACGTTATATGCGGGAACGTGGCACTCAAGTGACTTCCGAATTTCGTTACCTATCTGCAAGCACTGAAGGGACTTTTGATTTTGAGTACCTCCCAGAGGACACAAAACTTGATCTATCTCGAAGCTACCTAAACCTCGATCAGGAAACAAATTTAGGCTTAGGCTGGAGAATGGTCACAAACATTCAGCATGTCTCAGACGTTAACTACTTCGAGGATCTGGGAAATAGTCTAAGTGTGGCCAGTCAAACACACTTGAATCGTTATGTTGATTTCAGCTATCGAGCTCAAAATTGGTCGTTAGCTGCAAAAATGCAGAATTATCAAACAATAGACCCTCTCATAGATGATCAGAACGAGCCATACAAGCGAGTTCCTCAGTTTTTGTTTTCAGGTCGTTGGGATAAAAATAATGTCCGCTTTACGTCAGAAAATGAACTTGTGAATTTCGATAGACATGTTGGTACCACCGGTTGGCGAATGGATCTAGCAGAAGAAATTTCCTTCCCTATTATTCGACCAGGAATGTTTTTAACCCCTGCCCTAGGGCTTCGACAAACCAATTATTGGTTAAATGAAAAATCCCCTAATATGGAGACCGAATTCTCAAGAACTCTGCCTATTGCAAGTGTCGATGCTGGACTAACTTTTGACCGCCTGATCGGAGAAACTAAAAGGTGGACACAAACCATAGAGCCTAGAATGCTCTATGTGCATGTGCCATTTGAAGACCAAACTGGTCTTCCTATGTTTGATACCATCGAACCCACATTTAATTTAGTACAACTTTTTAGAAAGTATCGTTACATTGGGCCTGATCGCATAGCCGATGCTGACCGACTGAGCTATGGAGTAACAACGAGACTTATAGACAATAATACTGGACAGGAGATGCTTTCCGGCACGTTAGGACGTACACACCATTTCAGCCCTCAGAAAACAGCCTTACCAGGACAATCACCAGGTTCAGCGAATGACTCTGACTACATTGCAGAAGTAGCTTTTAACCTCCGATCCTCTTGGCGTCTAGGCCTAGAAAACCAATGGGATAGTCAAACCAAAAAGACCGTGCGATCAGAAACGCGGATACAGTACAGACCAGAACCCGATCGATTAATAGGCCTAGCATACAGATATCAGGATGGTCTATTGAAACAGGGAGACATCTCTTTGGTCTGGCCCATAGGGCGAGCTTGGCGGGTGATTGCTCAAACCAGCTACTCTTTGTTAGATCGAAAACCACTCCAAAGACATCTTGGCTGGGAGTATGCCTCCTGTTGCTGGCGTTTACGATTCATGGCTAAGAACTACATCAGTCGCAGAACCGGTGAATCTGATAGTTCATTTTCAATTCAGTTCCAACTGAGAGGTTTCACAGATGAGAGCGAGTCTCCCGAAGAACTCTTAGACCGTGGTATTCTTGGGTACCAACAATTCGATAATATCCCCTAAATACCAGTGAAAAAAATTACTCTACTCTTATCAACGATGATGGCTCTCTTTTTAGGGGCTCATCAAGCTTTTCCACAAACTCGCGAACTTGGCGGCACTGGAGAACTTTTAGACGGAGTGGCCGCGATAGTAGATACTGGGGTGGTCCTGAGAAGCGAACTCAATCAGAGAGTTCAAATGGTTGTTGATGGTCTTCAGAGGGTTCAGGAGCAGCTGCCGCCAGAGCAAAGGCAGCCTATAGCACCATTACCTATTATTGAAGAGCAGGTACTAGAACAACTGATCGTCCGACAAATACAGCTGCAAAGGGCACAACGCTTTGGCATAACTGTTGGAGATGGCATGCTTAATCAAGCCCTCTCAAATGTAGCACAAAGAGGGAATATGACGCTTGAGCAACTGCCAGCCGCCTTGGCAGGTGAAGGGCTAGACTATTTAACTTTTCGTCAAGAAACACGCGAACAAATGATTCTTGAGCAGCTTCGACAACGAGAGGTAATAAGAGAAATCGTAGTTGCACCTAGAGAAATGACGTTATGCCTAGCCCGCAGTACTAGCGAATCTGCACAGACGCTAGACTATAATATTTCACATATTCTTATCAGCACTTCTTCTAGCTCAACAGCTGCAGAAATAAACCAAGCTCGAGATGAAGTGACGGAAATACATCAACTCCTACTATCAGGAGAGAGTTTCGAACAGTTAGCACTTACATACTCGGATGCACCAACATCACTAGAGGGAGGATCGCTTGGTTGGAGGGAAGGGTCTCAGCTGCCAACTCTTTTTGCCGATATTGTTATTTCAATGGATACTGGCGATCACTCTGATCCTCTTCAAAGTGGAAGTGGTTTTCATATCGTCAAACTCAATGAGGTTCGGGGCACACAATCCCAAGCTGTTATGGTGGACCAACTTCGTATCCGCCATATTCTAATGGAGCCAACCGAAGTTATGGATGACTCAGTAGTAGAACAACGTTTGGTAGGCATCCGAGAGCAAATACTTGGTGGAGAAGATTTTGCCATCATTGCCCAGAACGTTTCTGATGATCCTGTCGTTGGAGCAAATGGTGGAGATATGGGCTGGTTAGACCCAACAGTGTTTGTGCCAGAATTTTCAGAGGCAATCCAAAGATTAGAGCAAGGCGAACTAAGCGAGCCTTTCAGAACTAGGTATGGTTGGCATATTGCTGAAGTGATGGATAGCCGCTCATATGACACGTCTGAAGAACTGAAGGAAGAGAGATGTGCCGTGCAAATCCGTTCCAGTAAGGCCGAAGAAGAGGAAGCTCTTTGGCTACGTCGCCTAAGGGATGAGGCCTTCGTCGACATTCTAATTTAACTCTCGCACAACGGGTTCTTCTTGATAGACCTAAAACCTTGGATACCCTCTCCCCAACAATTTTTGTAACCTCTGGAGAACCTGCGGGGATAGGGCCGGACATTTGTGCAATATTAGGTTCGTATGATTTCCCTGCAAAGATTGTAGTAATTTGTGATCCAGATGTTCTAGCCCAGCGCATCAATGATCTAAACTTAAAAATCGCACTTCGAACAATTGATAATCCGCTTGATGCACAAAAACATATAAAGGGATCACTTCAGGTTCTGCCAATTCAAGTAAACTTTCCAGTGGAAGCTGGCATTCTAAACCCACAAAACGCCCCTTATGTTCTTCGTCAACTTGAAACAGCCGTCGAATTATGTGGGGCCAACAAAAAGGCGGCATTAGTAACTGCTCCTATTCAAAAAAGCACGATCATCGAGGCGGGAATTCCTTTTACAGGACATACAGAGTGGCTTGCTAAAAAAACAAACTCTGCGCGTCCTGTAATGATGCTTGTTTCAGAATCTCTAAGGGTTGCCCTTGCTACTACTCACCTGCCCCTTGAAAAGGTTCCGGAATCAATAACCCAAGGTTCACTAGAAGAAACAATTATTATTCTCCATCGGGATTTAAGTACTATGTTTGGCGTTAAATCACCACGCATTATGGTGCTCGGACTAAATCCACATGCTGGGGAAAGCGGCAAACTTGGAAAACAAGAACTAGAAATCATTGAACCTGTTTTAAAATATCTCTCTGAACGCAGTTTTGACTTGGTTGGCCCAATACCAGCTGATACAGCCTTTAGAGCTGATCTGCTTGATAAATCAGATGCAGTGCTAGCGATGTATCATGATCAAGGTTTGCCAGTTATAAAGGCACTTTCATTTGGCAAAGTGGTTAATGTCACTTTGGGATTACCTATAGTGCGAACATCTGTAGACCATGGAACCGCACTTGAACTTGCTGGAACAGGACATGCTCAGGCAAGCAGTTTATTACAAGCAATCGAACTGGCAATTCACTTAGTTAAAAGATGTCGCTGACACCACGCTCTCGAAAAAGACTAGGTCAGCATTTTCTGCATGATCATGTTGTTATTGACAGGCTAATAAGCACAATTTCACCTGTACCCAAAGATAACATTGTAGAAATAGGTAGCGGTGGAGGTGCTCTAACTCTGCCATTAATTAAAATCGTCGAAAAACTACACGTTATTGAATTAGATGAGCGCATGACAACCCACCTTATGGAAATCGTGGAAGATTCTAAACGACTAATAGTGCATCAAAACGATGTATTAAAAGTTAACTTTGCATCACTGACAAATAATCCTCATTCATTACGTGTTGTAGGAAACTTACCCTATAACATCTCAACACCAATTCTATTCCATCTATTGAACTACCGAGCAGCAATCAAGGACATGCATGTTATGCTGCAGAAAGAGGTTGCAACTCGAATCACAGCATCCCCGGGGGGAAAAGATTATGGGCGACTAACAGTCATGTTAGCGCCATGGATTGATGCTGAAACATGTTTTGATGTTGAACCAGGTGCTTTCACTCCAGCCCCGAAGGTCACATCAACAGTGTTACGGCTAATACCACGAGATTCCCCTCGTTTCTCACTCAGTAATGAAGCTAGATTCTCTGCTCTGGTCGCCCGAGCATTTTCAATGCGCCGAAAAATGCTTACAAATTCCTTACGAGGTTGGTTAACCCGCGAGCAAATCATCTCAATAGGAATTGATCCAACCAATCGCCCAGAAAACCTGTTTCCTGAGGATTTTGGAAAGCTTGCTGCACTTGGGTCGGATGACTGGATCAAAGAGAGCGTAGAACAGTGACAATCTATGCGATCGGCGATATTCAGGGGTGTGAAAAATCATTTGAAAAATTGTTAGAGAAATTGTCGTTTGATCATGCCCAAGATCATTTATGGCTAACCGGAGACCTTGTAAACCGTGGTCCTGACTCTCTAAGTGTTCTTCGACGTCTCATTAAAATGGATGATAGCGTAACAACCGTCCTCGGCAACCATGACTTACACCTACTCGCAATTGCGGCAGGGGTTAGGAAGCCAGGGCCTGGTGACACACTCCAAGAAACTCTTCAAGCACCAGATCTTGGAAATATTATCGACTGGTTAAGACACCGCCCCTTATTACATTATGATCAAAAAAATGATCGTGCATTAGTGCATGCAGGGCTTTCTCCAGAATGGTCTCTAGAGGAGGCGAGAGATCAGGCTGATGAAATTGCAAACATGCTGAAAAGTATGTCTTGGAAAAAGAATCTACAGACCATGTATGGAGATAAACCAAATGCCTGGTCTAACTCACTTGCACTAAATCCGCGCCGACGCTTCAGCATCAATGCTCTCACACGCATTCGATTCTGTGATGAGGTTGGCAGATTAGACTTTACTTACAAAGGGCCGCCAGGGACTCAGCCGGAAATGTTAAAGCCCTGGTATGATTTTAAACGTCCCAAAGCCTACCAAACTCATATATATTTTGGGCATTGGGCTTCCCTTGGTCTAGCATTTCTTGTTAATAGCACGTGTCTTGATACTGGTTGTATATGGGGACGAAAGCTTACTGCACTACCAATTGATCCACCTGGTGAACCCATATCAGTTCCATGTGCTGAGAAAAATCTTTCTTAGATTTTTTAGACTTACCGGTTAGCTCCTGTATAAGGCCCTATAAACCCCACTACGTTTGCTGCGTCACTTACCGGTAAAACCTAAACAGCTACTTTAGCCTTGATATTAGGCTGAGCTTTATAATCAATAAGCTCAAAATCTTCATATTTATAATCGAATATCGATCCGGGACGGCGATTTATTTTTAGATGTGGTAGTGAGGACGGTTCACGACTCAATTGTTCATCGGCCTGAGCCAAGTGATTTAAGTAAAGGTGGCAGTCACCACCTGTCCAAACAAATTCGCCTAGTTCAAGATCCGCCTGCTGAGCCAGCATCTGAGTAAGAAGGGCATAAGACGCAATATTGAAGGGAACACCTAAAAAAACGTCAGCACTTCTTTGATAGAGCTGGCAAGATAATCTACCCTCTGCGACATAGAACTGAAACAACGCATGACATGGCGTTAACGCCATTTTTTCAAGCTCACCGACATTCCAAGAATTGACAAGGATGCGGCGCGAATCTGGATCAGTCCGAATAAGTTCCATTACTCTTTGAATCTGATCGATTACTCGACCATCAGTCGTTGGCCAAGCACGCCACTGCGCTCCGTAGATTGGACCTAAATCACCAGAATCATCAGCCCATTCATTCCAGATTCTTACGCCATTATTATTCAGATATTGAACATTAGTATCGCCACGCAAAAACCAGAGTAGTTCATGAATGATGGATGGAAGGTGTAATTTCTTAGTTGTTAATACCGGAAACCCTTCCTTTAAATCACAACGAAGTTGTTGGCCAAAGATGCTTAAAGTACCGGTGCCGGTACGATCCATTTTTTCAATGCCCTCTTCTCTAATAGTCCTAAGTAAATCTAAATATTGCCTCATAATTAACCGCTTTACGCCAAGCGCTTATGTCGGTAAGCAGACATAAATAAAAATGCCCCAAATAAAATCATAGGTAAAGAAAGCACATGCCCCATGGTCAACCACCCAAAAGCTAGATACCCATCTGCTGCCACATTTAAATGCGTATCCGGCAAACGAACAAATTCAACTACACTTCGAAAAGTCCCATAAAAGAACAAGAAAATCCCCGTCACCGCCATAGTTGGTCTAGCTTTACGCGAATATATCCAGAGGATAAGAAATAAGACTAGCCCCTCTAGACAGGCCTCATAAAGCTGACTGGCATGCCGCGGCACCCCATTTACCCAAACAGCATAGAAAGCTTCCGGATGAGCTTGAGAACCCCAAAGTTCTCCGTTAATAAAGTTTCCAATTCTTCCTAGACCTAAACCAGGAGGAACCCAAGGAGCAATAAAATCAGTGACCTCATAAAAAGGTTTATTCAATTGGCTAGCATACACAGCCATAGCAATTGCAACACCGATCAGTCCACCATGAAAAGACATGCCTCCTTCCCATACCCGAAAAAGTGAAAAGGGATTCTCAATTAGAACGGATAGATTATAGAAGAACATATATCCAACTCGCCCGCCGAGGATAACTCCCAAGGCCACATAAAAAATCAAGTCATCTACAGCCATATGCGAGATAGGGCTGTTTTGGCGCCTAGCGCGCATTCTTAGACCAAACCAAGCAAGCGCAAATCCGATCAAATACATCAACCCATACCAGCGCACCTGTAGGGGGCCAAGTCCAAATGCTATAGGATCTATGTCAGGATATTGGAGCATCGGGGTTATTCTAATCATGCCCTCACTCGGGGGCCAGCCAGACTAGCTGCTATAGTCAGATAATGACCAACAGACTTTCAAAAGAAACCAGTCCATATCTTCTCCAACATTCAGATAATCCAGTTGATTGGTTTGCATGGAATGAGGATTCTTTACAACTCGCGTCGCATGAAAAGAAGCCTATCCTACTATCTATCGGTTATTCAGCCTGCCACTGGTGTCATGTAATGGCTCATGAATCATTTGAGGACGAAGCAACGGCAGCACTAATGAATAAACTATTTGTAAATATCAAGGTTGATCGAGAAGAACGACCGGATCTAGATAAAATCTACCAAACAGCCCATCAACTGATGGCGCGCGCGCCAGGTGGGTGGCCACTAACTGTATTTCTTACGCCCGAAGATCAATCACCTATCTTCACTGGTACTTATTTCCCGCGCGAACTATTCAAACGAGTACTAGAACGGGTAGAGACTTACTATCGAGAGCATGAACAAGATATAAAAACTCAAGGTAAGGAGCTACAAAAGGCCCTGTTTCGTATCGATCATACTGAAGGCATTACAGAACTAACGCTGGGGCCACTTGAAAAAGCTAGAGAACAGCTAGAGTCAAATTTTGATGAAAAATATGGCGGTTTTGGTTCAGCTCCAAAATTTCCGCACCCAACTCATATTGAATCTCTATTGATGGCCTGGAAACGATCAGCAAAAGACAAAGAGCCCGATCTAAATGCTTTATATATGGCTACATTAACGCTTACACGTATGGCAGAAGGTGGGCTTTATGACCACATAGGAGGTGGGTTTTTTCGTTATTCAGTGGATCAGTATTGGAATATTCCACACTTTGAAAAGATGCTCTATGACAATGCAGCATTGCTCTCAGTCTATGCAGATGCTCATGCCGCAACCGGTGAGGAGTTTTTTAAGCGAATTGGTTCTGATACTGCTGATTGGATAATCAACGATATGCAAAGTTCCTGCGGTGGCTATTACGCCACTTTAGATGCTGATTCTGAGGGCAAGGAAGGTACATATTACCTCTGGACCCCCGATGAGGTAAAAGCTGTGCTTGATACTACTCAGTATTCTATTGCCAGCGAACACTTCGGGCTAACAGGCGCGCCAAATTTTGAAGGAAAAGCTTGGCATTTACGTAACAACACAGCTTTGAGTGAAATTGAAACGCCCTTGTCAAAGCAACAAACCTTAGAAAATCTTGAATTTGCGCGACAAAAGCTACTCATTGCACGCAAACAACGTTTATCACCAGGTAAGGACGAAAAAATTATAACGTCCTGGAACGGACTAATGATAAAAGCCATGGCACGAGCTGCTCGACATTTTGATCGCCCTGATCTGGCTGAATCTGCCACATGTGCTGTGGACTTTATTCGATTTAAACTCTGGGATGGAGACAGACTTTCAGCTATCTATAAGGATCAAAGGTGCCGTTTTTCAGCTTATCTGGATGATTATGCCTTCCTCGCTGCAGGCTTACTCGAACTCTTACAGTATCGCTGGCGTTCAACAGACATGGTCCTGGCATATGAACTTATGAACGTACTACTTAAAAACTTTGAAGACACTAACGGCGGTTTCTTTTTTACACCTGATGACCATGAAACCCTAATCCACAGACCAAAACCGCTTGCAGATGAGGCAATACCTTCCGGTAATGGCATCGCTTTGCAAACACTAATTCTGCTGGGGCACCTACTTGGAGAAAGTGCTTTTATTTCCGCCGCTCAAAGAGCACTTAAAGCATTAGGGTCAACCTTAGAAGCTTACCCTCAAGGGCATGGTTCTATGCTCCAATCTTTAGAGCTACTGCTAATTCCACCTGAGCTTATAATTATTCGCGGTGAACAGGATGACACTTTAAACAAGTGGAAAAGCTATGCTAACGCAGGGTATCACCCTCGCAGACTAAGCTTTGCAATCGCTAACAATGAGACTGCTTTGCCAGGCTTTCTTGCTGAGAGAAAACCACAAGGTGAAATAGTCGCATATATCTGTCGAGGCACTGAGTGCCAAGCGCCAATTACAGAGTTTGAGGAATTTACTAGAATAGTTGGACCATAGCCCCAAGGTATACTAACGATCATTCAACTCATCTAACTCAGATACGACAATTATCCACTAATAGAATTTAAGAATGTCTTACAAATAAAGGGATTGCTCACTCCAAAGAATAACGCTGCCATTTTTGGCCATCCCTGCGCAACTCATAACTTGGCCAGTAACGCTTATCAAGCTTTAAAGTGATGACCTCAGATGTGTTATTTAGGGAAATTCTGTTCAGTCTGATCGGGTCTCGATCACCAAGCTCATTTACCAAACTAAGGAAACTATCCAGATCTGGGGTTGGCTGCCCATTCACACTGACTATCCAGCTCCCAGCATAAAGTCTTGAACGACTTGCAGGAGAACCAAGACCAAAATGGGAAACATACACTCCTTTAGCCTCTATTCCTCTCTGCACAGCAATTGCTCTATGGGGTGCCTGGAGTAGAGCGCCAGCCCAAGAAACAACCCGGTCAATTCCCTTTCCATCTAAAGCAACTGTTCGTACTCGCTCAGTCAATTCTTGGCCATCCCGGTAGACAGTTACGTCAACCTCAGGGCTCTGTGATGCATTTTCTATCTCCCTGAAAGTATTCCAGACTTCGCCATTGACGCTTAGAATAATATCTCCTGCTCGAAAAAACTCCGATGCAGGGGAGCCAGCAACAGCACTAGAGACAGCAAGTACTTGTCGCCTCTGAGGATTATGTTGTTCGTACCGCCTTACCCAATCCTCGGGAAGTCCAAAATTTCGTGCCGATGCCAATGGCATCAATCTCCACTCTACTTCCAGTGAATGTAATAGCTTATTAGACCTCATACTTTCTATCATATTAGCAATCAAATACGAGGGAACTCCCATATTAATCTGCCCAAAATCTCGCCCTTGCTGATAAGCAAAACTTGCCCAAAGTGCTTTAACCTGGGCGTTGGAATCAATGACAACACCATCAAATTCATCAGGCCCATTAACTAATTCAATGGCTTCAAGGTTGGAGTCTCTGAAACGAAGAGTTCTGGATAAAGGAAGGTTTGCAGCTATTAAGGCACGGACGTCACTTGGCTGAGAGATTAATGTATGGTCAGCCTTCAGCCCAACAACTTCTATTTCATCACCTGGTTGAACCTCAGCAATTGAAAAATTAGCTGCTTTGACAGGAGTGTTTCCTATCAAAACTGGATCATAGGATACGACTGCTAAATTGTGGAGTGGATGGATGTATTCAACCCTACCCGGTATTTCCAGCGAACCTGCAAAAGTTATACGAACATCACCCAAAGCAACTGGTACTGTATTTCGATCAACAACAACCCAGCCTCTCTCCACATCAGCGATAACCCCTGTACCATAGTAATGTCGTTCTGAAACGCCAGAAACCGCATAAGGCAAGTCAAAATTAACTAGTACTAACGATGGAGTTATTTCCTGCACATTCCTGTTCCCTCGAAGAGGAAATGTCGTAGTTCCCACAGAGGGTTGTCTGAAAGATGGGCTATCAGCAATCACATCACATGGCCAAAAGCCTGACTTATCATCACGCCTACAACGCTGGGTTGGAAACCACCCACGGCTATTTATTACCGATCTCTGACGTTCAATTTGTGGATCATCTAATTGGGAAAACCTCACGCTCGCTCTCTGACCCTCGGGAAGATTTTCAAGAATCTGTTGAAAATCATCAAGAGTTTTCATGGGTTTACCATCTATACTGGTGATAAGACTGGCTCTCGGAATAGCCGAAGAGCCAAAAGCATAACCAGGCCTGGCAACATAAATGCCAGAAACGCTACGATTAAAATGTCGTGCTTGTTGGTATGAGAGAGGGTGAAATATTCCCTCCGCATATTCGATATATTCATCCGATGTTATCTGGTGTAGGTCATCTACTAACATAGACTCCCGCATTAAAACACCGCCGCGTTCAATTTCAATCATCAGCTGACTACCGACGCTATTATCCAAGGTAGCTGCAAGTGGTACAAAATTAACTACCAGATCCTCATCAACACTCAGCACTATATCCCCTGGTTGAAGAAAAGAAGAAGTGCTCATACTAGGAATTACTTGCTCAACTACGAGAAGCCCCGTCTGAGAGGGAAATGCTTTACGCATCATTAATTCAGATTCTTCTGTTAAACCCAAACGACGCAATTCAGCATAGGGCTTACGAATAAATTCAGTTTGAAGTGTTCCTCTCGGTACGAACTTGTCTTCTTGTATTAGTCTTAAAGCCCTACGCACACGATCAAGCGGTAGAAAAAAACTCGTTGCAGCTTGTGAGTTTGCTCCAGCATTTAACGCTACAACCCTACCCTGAATGTCAACAACTGGAGACCCAGAAGAACCACCCGATGTTCCAGATGCCGCCTGAAAATAAAAAGTATTAAAATCATTGTAATTGCCACGGCCATAGTTAGGCGCTTGACGGTCTAGACGTGCAATCGTACCTGCTAGAATCGATAGTTGTTCACCAGCATCATTTCCAATAACCCTTATATCTAGACCAATTTGAGCAGCTTCTGGAACCAATTCTAGTTCGCTGGGTTCTATAAACCTAAGATCCTCAGGGTCATACTTAAAAAACCCAAAATCATGCACTGGATCCCGATAAACAGGTATAAGATCTACTTCTTCTTGGTTTAAAAATACTGCTTGTGCGACCACGGGTCCTGGTGTTACCACATGCCGATTCGTCAATATAAGGCCTTGCTCAGCGTCAACAATAAAACCAGTAGCTTGGCTAGACTGATTACGTTCAGTATCAAAGGCTCGCGTACTGTCCACCTGAATAGAAACAACGCCTGAAGATATCTTGTCTAAGGTCAAATTCCATGATGATTCTTGGGCGCCAGCGCTTGTTAAAGCCATGATTACAATCAGCGGAAATAATAGAATTTTTTTCATAAGGACAATTGTATGACTCGCAACGCTAGCATGACCAGAAAACTATAAATATTCATATTATTTTTTTAATGAAATCTAATGAATTTGATTGGCTTTACACCAGATTAAGATAATTTTTATCAATCATCTATCTCAGCAAGTAGTGCTGTATAGCCCTTATTATTGAGTAACTCTTCAAATTCTGCAGGGTGATCTGTCCTTAAACAGAACAACCAACCTTCTCCATATGGATCAGAATTTACAAGTTCAGGTGTATCTATGAGCGCTTCATTTTTTTAGTGATTGTTCCGCTTAAAGGACAATACACATCGGATGCAGCTTTAACAGATTCTACAACTGCGCATTCATCACCCATTACTACCATATCGTCTATTTCTGGCAACTCTACGAACACTAAATTTCCTAAGGAGGCCTGTGCATAATCTGTAATACCAACAATCAAAGTTCCATCATCCTGTTCAGAAACCCACTCATGATCTTTTGTGTACTTAAAATCGTTAGGTACCTCACTCATTAGGCATACTCCTTTGATGCTTTTCAGCTTTATACAGAACTGAAAATTAAAACCGCTCAAACTATCGGATTTATTGCTGCTCCTGGGAGTTGATTTCTATAACCAAGTGCCCTATGCATTATCATAGACTTCACAAAGGGCATGGCATCAAAAGCACTAAGTCCGATTGAACGAATTGGTGGCATGAGATTCCCAGAAACACCGAAAAGTCTATGCAGCACATCAAGAGCAAGAAGCATTTTTAAGTTGTCTCCCTTCCTCTGGCGTTCATAACGACGTAACACACGCAAATCACCAGGATCTTCTCCCTTATGTAATGCCCCCAAAAGCACGTCAGCAACTACAGCAGCATCCATAAGGCCAAGGTTCATGCCCTGTCCTGCCAGTGGGTGTATTGTGTGAGCAGCATCACCAACAAGCACAACTCGATCACTGCAGTATTGATGAGCATGAGATGCCTGAAGCGGAAAATTGGCACGCTTAGTAAGCGACAATATCTTCCCTAATACATTACCACTAGCTCTCTGAAGTTTAGCCCTAAATTCAGAATCCCCAAGCTCGCAAAGGGTCCTAGCATGATTAGACTTAGCAGACCAAACCACAGAACTACGCCCATCCGCTAGTGGCAAAAATGCTAGAGGACCATCTGGAAGAAATCTCTGCCAGGCAGTCTTCGCATGAGGTTTTTCTGTCTCTATATGTGTGACGATAGCTTGTTGCTGATATGAGACCTTTGTTATAGGCATCTCAAGTAAATCACGAACAGTCGAAGAGCTACCATCAGCTGCAATTAAAATAGCAGCCGAAAGCTTTTCGCCTGTTGCAAGAGTTACATAAGCCTCTCTCTCTCGTACATCTATTTCGCTTAATTCGGCACCAAATGTAATTTTTACGCCAGCGCGTTCTAGATTCTTTACTAACTCAGCTCGTAGCAAACTATCTTCAACAATATGTCCTAAGTTAGGCTCTCCCACTTCCGCGCTATCGAATGTTACCGAACCTAAGCGAGCGTCATGTTTTCCCTGCCATACATGCATCCTCTCATAGGGAGACGAGCGGCAGGTTTCTATAGATTCCCATACGCCCAGGTTGTTAAGAATATTCTGTGAGACACGGGAAAGTGCGTATACGCGCAAATCAACGCTATCCCGAAACCAGGTTGGTGTAGACCCTGAATCTAATAGATGTACATCAAATTTTTCTAATTTAGAGTGTGAACTTAGTAACGCGGCCACAGATAAACCCACAGGACCACCGCCAACAACAACTACCAGGCGCTGTGGCTTTTTATTCAAGACACTAATGGCAGACCACGAGCCAACCTAGATAAACGCCCGGAAAGGCCCATTGTTTGCCGGGCAAGCTTACCTTTTGCCCCAGGTATTAAATCAAACGCTACCAAACCCAAACTACGCGTCATAGCTAGTGGTCCTAACTTATAGCCAAATAGTTTTATCAATCCATGGGTAAATTGTGCAACACGCTGTTGATCACCGAATCGCCATGCCTGATAGCGATCTAGAAGACATGAATCCCCTAAATCAATTGTAGTGTTATCGCATTGAGCATCAACAAGAACCTCTGCAAGAGCTGCTATATCTCTGAGAGCAAGATTGAATCCCTGCCCAGCAACTGGGTGTAAGTTTAACGCCGCATTACCTACCAGAACGGCCCGACTTGAAATAAGAGTATCGCTACGTACTCTTGTCAAAGGGTAAAAAGACCGTGAGCCCACTCTGTTTATTCTTCCTAAGCGATTGCCAAAAGATTTTTGTAATTCTACTGTAAACTCTTTATCTGATAATTCACTAATTATCTTTTTTTTCTCAGGACTCAAAGTCCATACAACGCCTACACGATTAAGCCGAAGAGGCAAAAAAGCTAACGGGCCAGAAGGCGTGAACCTCTCAAATGCTTGGCCACCATGTGGTACTTCTGTCTGACAATTAACGATAACTGCCTGCTGGTCATAGACATCCGTTAGGACTGCGATGCCTAGTGACTCACGAACCTTAGATCTTATACCATCTGCAGCAACCACTAATTTTGCCCTTACTTCATTATTACTACCGTCTATTTTAACTCCCGCAATAATTCCATCTGTTTTGATACTAAGGGAGTCTAATTTTGCCGGCGCTAAACATGTAAGGGAATCTAAACTTGAAAGCTTAGACCAAATTGTTTCACCTAATACTCGATTTTCAATTGTATAGCCTAAAGCCGAGACGCCCTCTTCTTCGGCAATGATCCTTGACATTCCAAAGCGTCCACGTTCCGATATATGTATAGAGTTGATAGGTTCGACTACGTCTAATAGGTCCTTCCAAAGATCAAGTCCTTGGAAAATTCGCTGACTACCATTAGCTAAAGCAGTCACTCTGTCATCAAAGCTAGGTTGCCCAATAAAATCAGGGTTGCGCTCCTCAAGCAAAACTGTTGAAATTTTTGCCTGAGAAAGCGCATAGGCTAGTGTCGACCCAACCAGGCCACCACCAACAATTAATACATCACAATGTGATTTATTGGAACTCAAGATTGACTACCCATAAATGCTTCAATCTCTTCTGCACTAGAAGGCAAATGATCAGATAAAACCTCTGCCCCATTTCTAGAAAGAAATACATCGTCTTCTAGACGAATACCTATCCCTTCCCAAGACTTCGAAATACCCTTTATACCTGAAGAAACATAGATTCCCGGTTCAACAGTCATAACCATACCTGGCTCTAATAACCGTGGATTATCAGCTATTTTATAATCTCCAACATCATGTACATCTATACCTAACCAATGCCCGGTCTTGTGCATGAAGTAAGGAAGATAAGCTTTACTCTTTAATAGCGTCGATAATCTCCCTTTAAGAATGCCCACATCCCTGAGCCCGCGGGTAATTTCTCTCACCGCAGCATCATGAGGATCATTCCAATGATTGCCTTGCTGTATCTGAGCTATAGCAGCACGGTTTGCCGCATAAACAATCTCATATAGTGCTTTCTGGTTTGCGCTAAATTTCCCATTAACTGGAAACGTCCGAGTAATATCAGATGCATACAGCTCATATTCACAACCAGCATCGATAAGAACGAGATCGCCATCCTCTAAAACCGCATTATTTTCTGTGTAATGCAAAATACAAGCATTAGAACCAGAAGCCACTATTGGTTGATAGGAGCACTCGGCACCATGACATGCGAACTCATGATAAAACTCAGCAGCCAGTTCATGCTCCTTCATGCCTGGCTTGCAAAGCCTCATGGCACGACTATGTGCTGCTTCTGCAATACGTGCTGAACGCTTCATCACTCTAATTTCACGAGCGCTCTTAAATAGACGCATTTCATGAACAAGGTGATCTAGCGTTATAAGTTCATCAGGAGCATGCCCACTCTGCCGTCTGGAGTGCAATCGGTTCATCCAGCCCAACAAACGTTGATCAAATTCCGCAATAACACCCATAGAGTAGTAGACACGTTCACTCTCCTCGAGTAGCCCAGGTAAAATCTCTTCAATATCTTCAAGGGGAAATGCATCGTCAGCACCGTATTTCGATACAGCACCCTCAGGCCCAGCACGTAGACCATCCCACATCTCGCGCTCCTTATTCCGTTCTCTACAAAACATTACGAACTCACCTTGGCGCCGACCAGGAATCAGTACGGCTACAGCTTCAGGCTCACAAAACCCAGTGAGATAATAGAAATCACTATCTTGTCGATAGGAGTGGGTAACATCTCGACTGCGATTCCTCTCGGGGGCAGCAGCTATAACTGCAATGCCGCCAAAGCCCATAAGCTCCATGAGAATTCGTCTACGTTTTTGAAATTCATTAGGGTGCACAGTTATACCAATTAGTGGACGGTCTCTTGAGCGGATGATGCTATACGTGCTTCTTCAAACTCCTCAAATACAATCTGAACACTTACTCGCACATATTCAACTAATTCTACCAAGGCAAAACCCGCATCATTGTCATCAGTCTCACCTTCACCCAAGCCAGCTTGACTAATTTCAGAAAAGTCTTGGATTATTTCTGCTAATTCTCCGGACTCCATATCGTCTGGTTTAGCCTTATCAAGAGATATGCCACCAAGACTAAGGCCAAGAAGAAATCCATGACACCAAAGTGCCAAAGCACTTACTTGTTCTTGCAAATCGCAATTATGATCCGGTAGCAAAGGATAAAAATCTAGGTCGGCCCCTGTCAGCACCCTCCATGACTGAAGTTTTAATTCAAGCAATTGGGTTCGCGCAGCATCAAGTTCATCATCCATATTCCTAGCTTTTCCCAAACAATCTTCCACCCAGGAAGCGACTGCCGTCGAATCTCCTAAACATAGCAAACCACACATGCCCCCATGAAGTTCTGAAATGTCAATAGAGACATTTGCACGTTCCATAGTCATATGGATCTCATCATATTCAAAAGTTTTATCAGCCAATGAGGTTCTCAATTAACAAAAAATATACTTCTTAATGCTACCACTGTGTGAAATCTTATTGACCCCCTAAGCCCCGCGGTTCTATAGTTGGCAAATGAAATCTGACGATACAAACAAACGATTCGATCTGGAACTCCAAAGACTGGAGAAGCGACTTGACGAAATTGTAGTAGTTTGTCGTCAACTGCAAGAAGAAAATCAATCGCTTAAACAAAGACAAGACTCTCTGATAGAGGAGCGAGCTAAGCTACTTCAAAAAAATGAGCAGGTGCGCTCTCGAGTTGAAGGAATGATCAGTCGACTCAAGGCTCTGGAGCAAGTACAGTGAATGATATGTTCGCCCATGTAACTATTCGAATACTAGAGAAGGAATACCAAGTCTCTTGCCCTGCAGATCAAAAAGCTGAATTGATTGCGGCTGCAGAATTACTCAACAAGAATATGCGTGAGATACGGGATAGCGGAAAAGTGGTTGGATTAGATCGTGTAGCCGTCATGGCCGCATTGAATATGGCTAATGAACTTCTTATGCGAACAGGAGACGAGCAGGAACTCAAAGAAATTGTGAATCTTAGAATTAAGGCAATGAGTGCCCAGTTAGATTCTGCGCTCGGTCCATCAGCTAAACAGCTGAGTTTTTAGTTTTAGGTGCTCCCTGCGGTGTGCGATGCAGGTTGGATAGTCTTTCGACCCTAAATCTTGACCTTGGGGTTTTGTTCTGTCGGTGGCGTTGTGCAGATCTGGTTCTGCCAGAAAGCCTACAACTATCACGGCTTACCCCACCTATTGCTCTGGTTCGAGAGCAACCAACTGTGACGGCACTATTGGGGGGCACCATTAATACCATACAGCTCAAGAGCTGATTAACTAAACGTGCTAAGCAATATTGATAATCAAAAAACTGATCTCAACCTATTAAGGAAGAGAGTCCGCGCACAACGAAAACTGATGTCTACATCTGCACGGCGTCTTGCAGAAAAAAAAATTGGGGATCAGCTTGAAAAAATTAGCGTAGTACGTCAGGCCAAGCGACTAGCTGTTTATCTATCAATAGACGGTGAACCAAATCTGACGTTTACTATAATAAAATCGAAGAAACGGAAAAACATCGTTTTAACACCAGTCGTTCATGGTAAAACTCTATGTTTTTCTCCTCTAAATAATAAATCTAAATTGCGCAAAAACCGACTGGGTATTCAGGAGCCATCCACAGGGATTTTTATTGACCCACTCCTATTGGATGTCGTGCTAGTCCCTCTAGTTGTCTTTGATAATCATGGCACAAGAATTGGCATGGGTGCGGGATACTATGATCGCTGTTTCCAGTTCTTACTATCAGGGACATCTTGGAATAAACCTAAAATGATTGGTATTGGATATGAGTTTCAGAAAGTAGAAAACATTGAAAGACAACCATGGGATGTGCCTCTTTGGGGTGCTGTAACGGAAAAGGGAATTTATAAGTTTCAATCGGGAGAAAACAAAAAATGAACCATTGGCTAATGAAATCAGAGCCTAACGCTTTCAGTTTTGATGATCTAAACAATTCCGCCGACAAAAAAACACACTGGGATGGGGTAAGAAACTACCAGGCTAGAAACTTTATGCGAGATCAAATGAAGAAGGGCGATTTAGTCTTTTTCTATCACTCAAACACTGCGGAACCCGGGATAGTTGGTATTGCTAATGTATGCCGAGAAGCTTATCCAGACCACACTGCTTTTGATCCTGATGATAAACACTACGATCCAAAAAGTGATCCAAAAAAACCTCGCTGGCTTATGGTAGATATTAGGTATAAACGTAAATTGAAAAATATTATCACCTTAAGCGAGTTGCGAAAATACAGTGATACACAATTAAAAAATCTAGCATTATTACGTCGTGGAAACCGTCTATCAATAACTCCTATAAGCGCTAAAGAGTGGGTTTTTATTTTAAGTCTTGAAAGATCAAAGTCATAAATTATTATTCTTTATGTTTTCATTTTTTTGTAGCTAATTCTAAAAGTAATTAAAAAAACAAACTTGGTGGAATTTTTGGCTCTTTTATATATACTCAACCCCGATTAACCGGACCGGAGATTATCCATGGCTAAGAAACCTGCTTCGAAAAAGCGGAAGAAGGTATCAGCGAAGCGCAAAGTTGCGCGGAGCAAAGTATCTAAGAAGAGCGCGACTAAGAAGAAGGCGACTAAGAAAAAAGTAACTAAGAAAAAAGTCGCTAAGAAAAAAGTAGCTAAGAAAAAAGCTACTAAAAAGAAAGTGACTAAGAAAAAAGCCACTAAGAAAAAAGCCACTAAGAAAAAAGCTACTAAGAAAAAAGCTACTAAGAAAAAAGCTACTAAGAAAAAAGCTACT
>JAQWRR010000026.1 GCA_029243585.1 Gammaproteobacteria bacterium | reverse complement strand
ATCATATGTTAGAGCAACTTGCTAAACATGGTGATTTTAGCTTACTACTGAACTGTAGTGGCGACTTACATATTGATGAGCACCATACAGTAGAAGATGTTGCTCTTGCGCTTGGGGAAGCTTTAAAAGAAGCCTTAGGTGATAAGCGTGGCATTCAGCGCTATGGTTTTATTTTGCCAATGGATGAGTCACAGGCACGCGTCACCATAGATTTGGGTGGACGCCCATTTTCAGTTTTTCAGGCGAATTTTCCCCGTAATGAGGTAGGTGGTCTACCAACAGAGTTAGTGCCGCATTTCTTTAGTTCGCTTGCTGAAACTTTAGGCGCAGCAATTCATATAGAGGTAGAGGGTGAAAATTCTCACCATATGGTAGAAAGCTGTTTTAAAGGCGTCGCTAGGAGCTTAAGACAGGCTTTTTTGAGAGACGGTAACGAGATTCCATCCACAAAAGGAACGCTTTGAGTTCTTGTCCTGTAATCATTGCTACTGGTGGAGCAAATCTTGCTTCATTAATCTTTGCTCTTAAAAGATTAGGTAACGAACCGGTTGTGTCTGAAGACCCGAAAGTCATCAAAATGGCGAGCCATATTATATTGCCAGGGGTTGGTGCTGCTAGAGATGCGATGAGTAGGCTAAAAGCTACAAATCTTACTAGCCTGATTCCAAACCTTAAACAGCCTGTCTTAGGAATTTGCTTAGGACTTCAGCTTCTTTATAGCGGTTCGGAAGAAGACAACGCAACTTGTCTCAACATAATTCCTGGCTATGCATCTCGTTTCCCTAAAAAAACAGGTTTGCCTGTACCGCAAATGGGTTGGAATTCATTAACCAATGTTAAAAGAACTCCACTAATGAATGGAGTTAGGGATGGAGATTATGCCTACTTCATTCATAGCTATGCTCTTCCTATTAATGAACATACGTATGTCACTGCGAACTATGGTGAAAGTTTTTCAGCAGTCGTGCAATATAATAATTTCTATGCAACGCAATTTCACCCAGAACGATCCTCTAGTGTTGGATCGTTAATATTATCTAACTTTTTAAATATTTAAGTCTGAAAACTATGGACCTTCTTCCTGCAATAGATATTCGGAATGGACGGTGTGTCAGGCTACTACGTGGAGATTTTGAAAAAGTAACTTTATATGAAGTAAATCCAGTTGAGCTCGCAAAAGATTATTGCAACCTTGGAGCAAAATGGCTACATGTAGTAGACCTAGATGGAGCGCAAAGCGGTTCACCAAAAAACCTTTCATTAATAAAAATGATTTCTAGTATAACGGGACTTAAGATTCAATTAGGCGGAGGCATTCGCTCAACATCACATGCAATAGAGGCGCTAGATTATGTTGATCGAGTAGTGATAGGCAGTCTTGCTTTGCTCAAACCTACTCTAGTAAAAAAATGGTTAAAAGATTTGGATTCTGACCGTTTTTGTTTAGCGCTTGATATTAATTTAGATAAAGATGGTATTCCACACGTTACCACCCATGGTTGGACTAAGAATTCTAATAATACCCTTTGGGATCTATTAGAATCATACTCTGAAACAAATCTTAAACATGTTTTGTGTACTGACATAGCAAGAGATGGCGCACTACTTGGGCCGAATGTATCTCTATATCATGAATGTGTTGATCGTTACCCACATATAGAGTTTCAAGCATCCGGTGGCGTACGTGATGTCAATGACTTGCATGTACTTAAAAAAACAGGAGTCGCATATGCTATATCTGGTAAGGCTTTATTAGAGCAACGTTTTTCGAAAGAGGAGATTAGCTTATTCTTACCAAACGGATAATTCCGTGCCTAGATGTTCGAGATGGAGTTGTTGTGAAAGGCGTCCAGTTTAGGAATCATCGAGTCATGGGAGATATCATCAGCTTGGCATCACGATATCGTGATGAAGGTGCAGATGAACTCGTTTTTTATGATATTACTGCTAGTCCGCATGGACGCACAGTTGACCGTAGTTGGGTAAATAAGGTTGCTGGAGTTTTAGATATACCCTTTTGCGTTGCCGGTGGAATAAGAAGTCTTGCTGATGCAGAAACCATACTAAATTTAGGTGCTGATAAAATATCTATTAACACTCCAGCACTAGAACGTCCCGGTCTGATTGAAGAGTTAGCTAAAAGGTTTGGAGCACAATGTGTAGTTATTGGCATAGATAGTAGTTCTGAAAATGGCAACTATACTGTGTATCAAAATACAGGCGATCCTGAGCGTAGCCGTTCTAGTCAAAGAACAACCTTAGAATGGATTAATGAGGTTCAACTTCGTGGTGCGGGTGAAATTGTACTCAACTGCATGAATCAAGATGGCGTAAAAAACGGGTATGACGTTGAACAACTTTCTAAAGCACGAGAAATATGCGGTGTACCTCTTATCGCCTCAGGCGGAGCCGGAACTATGGCTCATTTTAAAGAGGTTTTCACTACTTCAAATGTAGATGGAGCACTAGCGGCAACCGTATTTCATTCAGCACAGATCAAGATCCCTGACTTAAAGACATATTTAATAAAAGCAAACATAGCCATACGACCTCCTGAAATTAAGGATTAAAAAATGAGCAATATTGAGTTTTTAAAAACCCTTGAAGCAACTATCGATGAGAGGGTGATTTCTCCTAAAGATGGTAGCTATACATCTAGCCTTGCAGAAGAAGGCATAATGAAAGTTTCAAAAAAACTAGGTGAAGAAGCTGTTGAAGTAGCGCTTGCTGCCGTAGCAGAAACCACAGAGCGTTTAACGGAAGAATCAGCAGATCTTGTTTACCACCTTTTAGTTGTTCTACGTCTTCGAGGCCTAAAGCTAGAAAATATAATCTCTGAGCTAGAAAAAAGACATAACAAATAATCAAACTAAGCTGAGCATGACTATCTTAAATCAATACTTCAGGAGCAGGCTCTCTAAGGTTGTATTGAGAACTCATTACGTAGCCATAAGCACCTGCATTGGCAACAAGCAATACATCGCTTTCTTCAGTTTCAGGTAGCATACGGTCAGAACCAAGTCGGTCACCTGTTTCGCAAATAGGTCCTACAATTGTGAAGAGTCCAGAACTTTTTTCTTCCAATCGGGTCAGATTGACAATTTCATGATACGCCCCATAAAGCGCAGGCCTTATAAGCGTATTCATTCCTGCATCAACGCCTAAGTAGCGTACTTCACCCTTCCCTTTTGTCTGATTTACATGCGTTAGCAGAACGCCAGCATGCCCGACAATAAAGCGGCCTGGTTCAATCCAGATCTTCACGTTCGATGCTATATTTTTAACTTCGGATAACGCTTCGTTTAGTGAATTCATGTCTAAGGGCTTCTGGTTGGGTTTTTCTGGTATCCCAAGACCACCGCCAACATCCAAGTACTCCACTTGTGGGAAGGCTTCTGTAAGCCGTGCAAGCTGCATTCCGGTATTTTTCCAGTTCTCTGGGTTCAAAACTCCGCTACCTGTATGCGCATGCAAACCTACAACCTTTGCGCCTGCAGCACTTGTTAATCCAGTTAGCTCGTCTAATTCAAATAGAGGTATGCCAAACTTAGAGAGGCTACCAGCTGTTCGCACATGCTCATGGTGTCCACGTCCCTCTCCAGTATCTATACGAACAAATATATCCTGGCCAGCAAAAACTTCTGGCCACTCTCGGATTGGATGAAGATTATCTAAAGTTACCCAAACGCCTTGCTCAAATGCCCATATATACTCAGATTTATGTGAAAAATTCGGGGTAAATAGTATTCGTTTCCTATCGATGGCAGGAATGACTTCTAAAACCCGCTTTATTTCGCCAGGTGAAACGCATTCAAAATTAGTATTTGTGTCATGAATGAGACTTAGTATTTCTACATTTGAATTTGCTTTCATAGCATAAAAAACCGAATCAACGGCTTTAAGCTGTTGTAATGCCTCTAGTGATTCTTGAATGCTTTCTGAATTGTAAACATAAACAGAACTATACTGTTCTGATAGTTTTAATAATTCATCCTGCTTTCTAAACCACCAGGGAGAAGGAATTGCAATGATCTCTTTAGGTACATTACATAACTGTTCCCAAGTTGCTCCGAAAATCATGCCTTCTTTAAAATTCTTTACTAAATGTCCATGTAATTTTTGAAGCAGGCTATAGCCATGTTCTGCACCCACTACAAAGGTCAAATTAAGATCGTTTGCAGCTTGTGTTAAAAGATGCACCTTATGTTCTTCAAAAGTTTCAAATATAGGTACAAGCTCGTGAAGTATTGTGCGTATTCGCTGCCCTACCAAAGTAATAGCAGTGCATTCTTGTATTACATCAACTTTGCATAACTGCTCGAGTTCCTTGACTACATCGTCCAGCGCAGAGGACTCAACTAAACCATTATTTTTGTCAATTGATACAGTTACATTGCTCTCAGAAGTAGAAATTAGATCTACAGATAAACCATGGGTACGAAAAAGCGAAAAAACCTCAGCTAGAAAACCAACCTGATGCCACATGTCCATTGACTCCATTGAGATAAGAGTCAGTCCTGATCTCTGAGAAACCGCTTTAACCTGAGGCGCATCTTCCCTTTTTGAATGATGGACGGTTGTGCCACCCCACTCAACATGTCCAGTACATCTCAAAAAAAGAGGTATCCCTGACTTGCGAACAGGTGAGATGCTTCGCGGATGAAGAATACCTCCTCCGGCCGAAGCAATTTCTTGAGCTTCACTGTAATCGAGTTCATGAAGTAAACGAGCTGTTGGTATTGCTTTTGGATCAGCACTAAAGAAACCAGGGACATCAGTCCATATCTCTAGCCTACGAGCCTGAAGTTTTGCGGCTAGATAAGCTGCAGAAGTATCTGATCCACCCCTTCCAAGCAAAACTGTGTCACCGTTAGGGTTAATTGCAATAAAACCTTGAGTAACAATAAAACCATCGATTTCGCTTAATTCATTCTGCAATTGAGGAGAAGCCTCAAAGTCGCAAGATGCTGAAAGAAAATTAACACGTTCCTGAACATCAGCTCTGCAAACACTTACTAATAAGTTTCTAGCATCCTTCCAATGTACCTTTAGCCCGATGTTTTTGAGATAATTAGCCCCTAGAGTAGTGGCAAGTAATTCTCCAGTCGCCATTATTCTGGCGTATATATTTGGGGAGACTTCGCCGACTAGTCGAACACTGTCTACAAGCTCATGTAATGTTTGAAGGTATTCTTCAATGCAAGATATATCAACCTCAAGCTCTTTAGCTAGTTCAGCATGAATAGTATGAATTTTTTTCAGTAAATCACTTGACCCATTTGTTACAGCCTCATCAACAAGTTGTTCAAGAGCATTAGAAACCCCAGCAAGGGCTGAATGAACAACAACTGGTATAAGCCCGCTTTCTATGCGCTCCTCTATTAGCTGGGTAATAGCGCGCCACTTATCAGATGAAGCAACACTTCTGCCCCCAAATTTCATAACAACATAGGGTGACTTAGGGTTTGGCGAGTCAAAGCTTTCAAACTCACGCCTTACTTCAACTGCTTTATTCATGTTGACTCCACTAAAAAACCACGTCGATTCGAGATAGCAAGCTCATTCATGCCTCTGACTACTGATCTAGAACAACGTAGCCATCTATAGTACGTTTGAAAAAACGTTAACATTACAGTTTTGAACGTATTTAGGCCTAATCAAACCGGCGAATTGAACTTATAGCCCTAGTATCTCTAGGTCAAGAATTCATCATTACTTAATGCTAAAACCTAATTGATATCTGTCACTGCACCAAGAGATGCCGAGCTAACTAATCGCGCATACTTAGATAGTAATCCCCTTGTGGTATAGGGTGGTTCTGGCTTCCAGTTCAATAATCGCTTATTAATTTCTTCGGATGAAAGCTCAACATCAATAGTTTTAGTCTTAGCATCTATTGTGATCATATCTCCTTCTTCGACTATAGCGATTGGGCCGCCCGTAGCAGCCTCAGGTGAAACATGTCCGACCACAAAGCCATGACTGCCACCAGAAAAACGTCCATCTGTAATCAAAGCAACCTTATCTCCCAAGCCCCGACCTATTATTGCTCCTGTGGGACTTAACATTTCACGCATACCAGGCCCTCCTTTTGGACCTTCATAACGTATAACGACGACATCCCCTGGACCCACTCGCCCATCTAATATTGATTCTAGGGCAGTTTCTTCAGAATGAAATACCCGTGCAGAGCCTCTAAAATGAGAACCTTCTTTACCTGAGATTTTTGCAACAGCTCCTTCAGGGGCAAGATTTCCATATAATATTGCTAAATGGCTATCAGGCTTAATAGGATTATCTAAATCCCGTACGATATCTTGGCCTTCCACATAAGGTGCTACAGATTTTAGATTGGTAGCTAATGTCTCACCAGTAACAGTCAGACAATCACCATGCAATAGACCAGCATCTAATAAAGTTTTCATTAATGGTTGAATCCCACCAATACGAATTAATTCAGACATCATGTATTGGCCGCTTGGCCTAAGATCTGCTAGTACAGGGACTCTAGATCCAATACGTGTAAAATCATCAAGGGTTAGAGTGATTTGCGCATCATGGGCTACAGCCAACAAGTGCAAAACAGCATTTGTTGAACCACCAAGAGCTATGACCATAGTAATAGCATTCTCAAATGATTCTTTTGTTAGGATATTTGACGGTTTAATTCCTCGTTTCACAAGATTCATAACTGCGATTCCTGCTTTTTCACAGTCACTCTTTTTTTCGCCTGATATAGCTTCTTGAGCAGAACTATTTGCCAAACTCAAGCCCATAGCTTCAATAGCAGATGCCATACTATTGGCAGTGTACATACCAGCACATGAGCCTGGTCCAGGAATCGCTGTTGTTTCCACCTCACGTAGTTCCTCCAAGCTCATTTGACCTGCTGTAACGCCTCCAACTGCCTCGAATACAGACACAACATCACGATGTTTTGGTCCAGGTTGTATAGTTCCTCCATAAACAAATATAGAAGGTCTATCTAAGCGTGCCATCGCCATAACGCACCCAGGCATATTTTTGTCACAACCCCCGATTGTAACTAGCCCATCAAAGCCTTCAGCAGCCACCACAGCCTCTATTGAATCAGCGATTACCTCACGAGATATCAATGAGTAACGCATACCCGCAGTGCCCATTGAGATACCATCTGATACGGTAATAGTATTGAAAATTACACTTTTCCCTCCGGCTGTATCAGCGCCTGCCGCAGTTCGATCAGCAAGCTCATTGATATGCATATTACAGGGCGTAACCATGCTCCAGGTTGATGCTATTCCAATTTGAGGCTTTGAAAAATCCTCATCAGTGAATCCAACAGCTCTAAGCATTGCGCGGCTAGGGGCTTGAGCAAGCCCATCAACAACTAATCGAGAATGTTGCCTAGGATCTATCTTATCTTTTTTGCTCAAAATCAACGTTCCTTGGTTTCTATGAGCGTTAACAGTATCTACATATTGCTATATTACCAATAACTAAATCTTGGATATAACAAAGTGGTCGGGGCGACTGGATTCGAACCAGCGACCTCTTGCGCCCCATGCAAGTGCGCTACCAGGCTGCGCCACACCCCGACGCTATCAATAACTGTAAAAAATAGATCGAAAACGCGGGAAAGAAAAACCGTCAATTATTATCTTCGAAGAACCTTTGCAATTTCCTCTAACTCCGTTCGTAACTGACGAATTATTTGTTGGCTCCGAGCTAGATCAGTTCGTGATTCTTCGCCAGTTAGTTTCTGTCTAGCTCCGCCTATAGTAAATCCCTCTTGATACAAGAGACTTCGGATTTGACGAATAATAAGAACATCCTGACGTTGATAGTAACGACGATTTCCACGGCGTTTTACTGGTTTTAATTGAGGAAACTCTTGTTCCCAATACCTCAGAACATGAGGTTTTACTCCGCAAAGATCACTGACTTCACCAATAGTAAAGTAACGTTTACCTGGTATAGCAGGTAGTTCAGAGTTATTACCCGGTTCCAGCATACGCCTCTACTCTTGCTTTTAATTTTTGACCTGCACGAAAAGTTACAACTCTTCGTGCAGTTATTGGAATTTCCTGACCAGTTTTTGGATTTCTACCAGGGCGTTGATCTTTATCTCTTAAATCAAAGTTTCCAAACCCAGACAATTTTACTTGCTCGCCAGTCTCCAAGGCTACCCTTAAATCCTCAAAGAAAGTATCCACTAGCTCCCTCGCCTCACGTTTATTGAGGCCAAGCTCACCAAACAAAGACTCAGTCATATCCGCTTTAGTTAACGCCATTTCAGATATCGCTTTTATTATTCTTACTTTCTAATTGTTGCTCTAAAAGTACGTTCTAAGTGACTAGTAATAGAACGTATTATTTCGTCAACATCCTTGTCAGTAAGGGTGCGGGATGTATCTTGCAAAATCAACCCTAAGGCTAAGCTTTTTCTGCTTGATTCTATTTCCTTACCTCGGTATACGTCGAAAATCCTTATGTCCCGCAACTGATTTCCAGAAATATCGCGAATACTAGAAGTGACTTGTTCACTTGAAACCTCTTCATCTAATACCAGGGCAAGGTCTCGTCGAACTGACGGATATTTCGAATATGCTTGAAAACTGGATACCTCTCTAAACAATAAACTCTCAATTTCTAGAGAAAAAAGCATCGTTGAACTTTTGAAATCCATGTTCTGTTGGAGTTCAGGATGCAATTCACCAATCCAGCCAATCTCTTTATCATTATTGAGAATACGCGCAGTTTTACCTAAGGTTAGTGCTGGATGCTCCGCTAAAGCAAACGCTATAGAGTTTTTATTATTTTTAAGCTTAAACAGCGCCTCCAGATCTGCCTTCATATCAAAAAAATCTATATCCCTATTATCATTTCCCCAGTGTTCTTGCCAAATCTGCCCTAATGCCAATCCTGCAATTACCCGAGTCTCCTTTACTTCTTTTGATTCCTGTAAAAATTGAGTGCCTACTTCAAATATACGTATTCTAGAACGTTGGCGACTAAGATTTTTTTTTGCTGTAGTAAGCAAGCCTGGCCATAACGAACCTCTCATTACACTAAGGTCTTTAGATAGGGGGTTCGCAAGATCAACTGACTTACCTTTTGGGTTTATTTTTTCTTCTAGATGCTTATCAATAAAACTATATGAAATTATCTCCGAGTAACCACGATCAACCAGTCTATCTACAACATAATCCTCGCTAATATATTCTTCTGTAGCCGTATCTAGCTGTCGCGCCCCAATTTCTGGGGTCACTGGTAAATTGTCATAACCTATAATTCGCCCAATTTCTTCTATCAGATCCTCCTCTATAGCTAAATCAAACCGAAACGATGGAGGAATAACCAGCCAATCTGTATCTTTTTTCTGCACCTTCATTTGTAATAACTTAAGACTTGTCTCAACAACATCTGGTTCTAGTGATAGCCCAAGAATAGACTCTAATCTTTTATGCCGTAGAGAGATTGAATGGCTACTTGGCAAATAAGCCTTGTTTTCACTAATAGTGACTGGGCCAGCATTGCCTCCAGAAATCTCTAATAATAATTGCGTTGCCCTTTCAATCGCGCGTAATTGCTGTTCAGGGTCAACTCCTCGTTCAAACCTTAATGAAGCCTCAGTATGCAAACCAAATTTCCGAGCACGGCCCATAATGGAAGTCGGAGAAAAGAATGCAGCCTCAAGAAAAACATCTGTTGTTGTTGATTCAACTGCTGTACTTTTTCCACCCATAATTCCAGCCAAGCCTATTGGACCTGAATTATCAGCTATTACTAGAACACTAGGATCAAGCTCAACTTTATTGTTATCTATAAGTATTAGTTCTTCTGAATCCATGGCATTACGAACACTAATAGAGCCAGAGAGTTTTCCTAGATCATAACCATGAAGGGGTTGTCCCAACTCCAGCATTACATAATTAGTAATATCGACAATAGGATTGATGGCTCTCACCCCTGATCTTCTTAAACGCTCGCGCATCCAAGATGGGGTAATAGCATTCGTGGAAATGCCCTTAATAACGCGCCCAACAAATCGTGGACACGCACTTTTAGCTTTGATTGCCACGTCAAAACTGTCTGTAATTTGTGCTGACACTACTTTAACACTAGATTCTTTAAAGGGTTTCCCATTTAAGGCAGATGCCTCTCTGGCAATCCCAATCACACTAAAGCAATCTCCTCTATTTGGCGTTAACTCAAGATCAAGCGCCACATCATCTAACTTTAAGTAATCCTCAATAAAAGCCCCAAGTGGAGCATTTTCCTCTAATTCTACTAATCCGGAATGATCCTCTGATAATCCAAGCTCAGCAGATGAACATAGCATTCCTTCAGATGCTTCTCCTCTAAGGTTAACGGGCTCAATAGTTCGTCCATCTGGAAGGATTGATCCAAGAGGCGCATATGCAGTTAACATGTTTTTTTGCGCATTCTGTGCTCCACAGACAACTGAATGAACGCTACTTCCTGTATCAACTTGACATATATTCAGGCGATCAGCATTAGGGTGAGGACGACAATCAATTATTTTTGCTATTAAAACTCCTTTGCTATGACAGCTAATCGTTTCAATTGAACCAACCTCTAACCCACCAATTGTCAATTGGTGTGCAAGTTCATAGGGTTCGAAATCAAAACTGATCCATTCCCTAAGCCATTCAAGGTTTATACGCATTATTTAAAACTCAAGAAAACTGCTCTATAAAGCGAAGATCATTTTCGAAAAAGATTCGAAGATCATCTACTCCATAACGAAGCATTGCTAAACGATCAACGCCCATACCAAACGCATAACCAGTATATTTTTCAGGATCAATACCAACGTTACGAAGCACGTTTGGGTGAACCATCCCACATCCTAAAATCTCCAACCAATCCCCACTATCAGAGCGGATATCTACCTCAGCAGAAGGCTCTGTAAAAGGAAAATAAGCTGGCCGAAAACGTAGCTCCACCTCTCTCTCAAAAAAATGAGATACGAACTCATATAAAATAAATTTTAAATTTGCAAAACTAACATTATCGCCAACAGCCAAACCTTCAACCTGAGTGAACATTGGTGTGTGGGTTAAATCTGAGTCGCAACGATAAACGCGACCAGGAGCAATCAAACGAATTGGCGCACCTTCCTTTTGCATAGCTCGTATTTGAACAGGAGATGTATGGGTACGTAATAGGGATCCTGAGTTAAGGTAAAACGTGTCATGCATTGCCCGTGCAGGGTGATCCTCCGGGATATTCAATGCAGTAAAGTTATGGTAATCATCTTCAATCTCTGGACCAATTCTCACTTCAAAATTAGCCAATGCAAATATTTTCTTTATTCGACGCAAAGTTTGCGTAATCGGATGCAAGTTTCCTGAATCAGGCCCACGACCTGGAAGCGAAATATCAATCTTATTAAGAGCTAGCTTATTTGCGATCTCGTTCGCACTAAGCTTTAACTGTTGCACTTGTATGCTTTCAATCAAGGAAGCTTTTGCGGCATTTATCTCTTTACCAGCTTGCGCCCTTTTGTTTGCAGGAAGCTTGCCAAGGTTCTTGAGCAACGATGTGATTGAACCTTTCTTTCCTAGGTACTTAACACGCACATCATCCAATTCATGAGGATCAGCTGTAATAGCAACC
>JAQWRR010000025.1 GCA_029243585.1 Gammaproteobacteria bacterium | reverse complement strand
TATATTTTTCCAGGTGGGTTGACGTGGGCCAGGTGCAATCAAGGACTCATAAACTTGTTGTAATGCTTTAATTGCAAATTTTTGATGATTGTCCGTACAAATTTTTTCGTTATCAACATAGTGTTGATAATGTTCTTGAGGCGTTCTCATTAACTCAGTTCGCTACAATTTTTGAAGTGATCCAGTGCCTCAGGGTTTGCTAGTGAATCGGTGTTCATTGGTTTATGACCGTGAACTATGTCACGGACGGCTATTTCAACAATCTTGCCACTTCGAGTTCGTGGAATATCTGGCACTTCAATTATCTTTGTAGGCACATGTCGAGGACTAGCCTGCTTTTTGATAGCGTCTTTTAGATGCTGTGCTAGTTTTTTATCAAGGCTGACATCATTTTTTAATTTAACAAAAAGAATGACCCGCACATCTCCATCCCATTCTTGGCCGATAGCAATAGCCTCAATAACTTCTTCAAATTGTTCGACGATACGATAGATTTCTGCAGTTCCAATACGTACCCCACCGGGGTTAAGTATGGCATCAGAGCGGCCATAAATAATAACGCCTTGTCTATCGGTAAGCTCCGCATAATCACCATGACACCATACGTTAGGAAAACGTTCGAAATAGGCTGCCTGATATTTGATATCGTCTGGATCATTCCAAAAAGAAATTGGCATAGATGGAAATGGTGCTGTACAGACTAACTCTCCTTTTTGTTTGTGGACTGAATTTCCGTCTTCATCAAATATCTCCATCTTCATTCCAAGGCCACGACATTGAATTTCGCCACGGTAGACCGGAAGGATTGGGTTGCCAACAGCAAAACATGAGATCAGTTCTGTTCCGCCTGCAATAGAAGAGAGCTGCAGATCTGTTTTTACATTCTTGTAGACAAAGTCATAGCTAGAAGGAGCAAGAGGAGAACCTGTTGAGAGAAGGCTTGTAAGGTGTTTAAGGGAAACCTGTTCCTTAGGTTTATAGCCTGATTTTTCAAGCGCGCTGAGATATTTTGCGCTTGTTCCAAATAAAGTTAGACGCTCATGTTCAGCAATTCTCCATAATACGCCTGGGTCCGGGTAGAAAGGGGAGCCATCAAACAGAATAAGTTTTGATCCACTAGCCAGGGTTGAAACGATCCAGTTCCACATCATCCAGCCAGTCGTTGTGAAATAGAAAACGGTATCGCCTGGTTTAATATTACAGTGTAGTAAATGTTCTTTCTGGTGCTGTATTAAGGTTCCTCCAACTCCATGAATAATGCACTTTGGCACACCTGTTGTACCCGATGAATACATTATGTAGAGGGGGTGAGAGAAAGGTAGGGCTGTGCACTCTAGCTGGGCTTTTTCCTCAATAATATCGCTATAAAGTATTGCATTAGGAAGAGCGTTCAAGCTCAGGTTTCTATCTAGATTTGGAACTATGATAAGCGCCTCAAGTGTTTTTAGCTGTCTTGCCACCTCTGCTGCAGTTTCAAGGCAATCAATTGCTTTGCCGTTATAGAAATATTCGTCGGTTGCAAACATGACTTTAGGTCTGATTTGGTCGAAACGATCTAAAATTCCTTTTGGACCAAAATCTGGTGAACAGGAAGACCAGACTGCACCAAGGCTGGCGGAAGCAAGCATTGCAATTACAGCCTCAGGGCGGTTGGGTAGTAGTCCCACAACTCGGTCCCCAGGTCTGACATCATATTGCTTAAGCGCGCTGGCTACAGAGGCGACATTCTCTCGTAATTCTATCCAACTGAGTTCTATACGCGTACCAGTTTCACTATAAAATACGATAGCGGTGCCGTTATATTCGGGGCGTAGCAAATTGTCAGTAAAATTTAGTGAAGCCCCTTCGAACCAACGTGCACCCGGCATTTTTTCAGGTTCAGATAAAACCTTTTTGTAATCGGTGGTCGCTCGAATACCGCTGAAATGCCAGAATGATTCCCAAAAGGCCTCGGGTCTGGTGATACTCCACTCGTAGAGTCCTGAGTAGTCTAGTGACGTTAGTTGATCTTCATTGATCTTGATAAATTTTTTTAAGTTACTACCTTCTATCAAGTCAGTAGTGGGCGTCCAGATTGGGTTTGTCATGGCTTGTTAATAATTCTTTTTCCGTTGTGAGTGTCAAGATCTGGTTCATTTAGTGAGCTGAGCATGGCAATGCGCGTTTTTTGAGCTAAGTCTTGGGCTGAATTATGCAATCTAGAATCAATAGGATGACAGATTTTTACAGAAATCTTTCCTGGTTTGCATAACCAAGAGTTAGCAGGCAGCTTGTTTCTGGACCCGGTAATTACAATTGGCACAATTTGTAGTTTAGAACGACCAGCAGCCTTGAAGGCCCCCATATGGAAACGCCGTAGGCCAGGCTGGTAAGTAAATGTTCCTTCCGGAAAAAACGCTAGAGAATCTCCTTGTTCTGCGGCCCTAAATAATCGCCGAGCAACATTACTTCTTTGTAAACTCTTTTTGCGATCAACAAACTCTGAACCAATACATTTTAATAAAAGTCCTATAAAAGGAAAAACCTCCATTTCCTGTTTAATTAAAAACGTGAAGTTAGGTGGTAATGTTGCTGTGAGAATAATCCCATCAAGATAGCTTGCATGATTAGCAACGATAATGCTGTTAGAAACTGGTAAAAGTTGCGCTCCTTTAAGGTGTATAGGGGTGCCGATAAAAAAAAACAGCAGTTTAGCGCTCCAACGTGCCACCAAGCGACGGCCCAGTCGACTCGGGGTTAGAATTAATATAATAAAGACTGGGATTGCCAGACTGGCAAATACAATCCAAACATAAACCCCATAAAAAACCAGCATCAATTGTCGTATAAATTTAATAAAACTCAGCATCATCTTTAAGTGTTTAATTTCTTTGGTTATAAATTATTGGGTAGACAAGTTTTTTTAATGCTTTTAACGTGCCTATGTTAATGGTTTTAACTAATTGTGAAATTAAGCACAATGTTAAGCACAATGAGTAATTAGTGAAAAATGGTGAGTGTGAGCGATTTGACCAAACAATCCACTAATATTATTGGAGGGTTATCAGACGATCCAAGTCTTGCTGTAGATCGTTTCTTGGATGCTATCTGGGCTGAGAGGGGCTTATCCAGTAATACACTTAGAGCTTATAGAACGGATCTTTCTGCTCTCAATGCGCACCTAGTAGCCCAAGAAATCAGTCTAGTGAATGCCACTAGAGCGGATATTTTTGAATACATTGCTTTACGAGTAGATGATGGTGCTAAGCCACGGTCTACCGCACGGCAGTTATCAACCTTTCGACGCTTTTTCCGCTATCTGTTGCTTGAGGGTGTGATCACAGATGATCCTACTTCTGAGATTGACTCGCCAAAAATTGGCCGATCATTACCGCAGTCACTTACAGAAGAGGAAGTAGAACTGCTTTTGGCAGCACCTGATATCTCTCAACGGTTAGGACATCGAGATCGCACTATGTTGGAGGTTCTTTATGCCACAGGCGTTCGTGTTTCCGAACTAATAAACCTGAGGGTCTCACAGGTGAACCTTAATCAGGGTGTGCTCCGAGTAGTTGGTAAGGGTGATCGAGAGAGACTCACTCCGCTTGGTGATGAAGCTCAGGACTGGATCAAAGAATTTATTTCTAAGCCGCGTTTGGATATTCTACAGAAGCGTCAGACTCCGTACCTATTTCCAACGGGACGCGGAAAGCAAATGAGTCGTCAGGCTTTCTGGCACCTTATAAAACGATATGCTCAGAAAGCAGGAATTACTAAACCACTCTCACCACACACGTTAAGACATGCTTTTGCAACACATCTACTTAATAATGGTGCAGATCTGCGGGTAGTACAACTATTATTAGGACATAGTGACATATCTACAACTCAGATATATACACACGTTGCGAGTGAGCGTATGAAAGAGTTACATGCAAAGCATCATCCGCGAGGGTAGGCATTCCAGGCCTCAGATCTGTTAGGATTGTCATGAGGCGTGGAAAGAAATGCCAAATTTATATTTTGAGTCGTATTCACTGGAGAGCGTAGTGAGAGCCAAGCAGACGTTATATCTAGCTTTTTTTATGGCCAGTATTTCCTTAGCTCAGGAACAACAGGCCCTAACCATAGAAGAATTAGCCGCCACATTACCGGGTGTCGAAGCCCAAGATATTTTTGTATCACCGGTTCCTGGTATGTATGAGGTAGCTGTTGGTCCTCAGGTAGCTTATGTTTCTGATGACGGCCGATATTTTATTCAGGGCGATTTGTATGACCTAGATTCAAATCAAAATTTAACAGAGCAAAGGCGATCACAAGCTCGGACCCAGGTCATTGAGGACATTAATCCAAATTCAATGATTGTCTTTAGCCCAGCCCCTGAAGAGGTTAAACACACGGTAACTGTTTTTACGGATATTGATTGTGGTTACTGTAGACAACTGCATCGTGAAATGGATCAAGTCAATGCCCTTGGTATTGCTGTTCGTTATGTTTCTTATCCTAGAACTGGTCCCGATACTGATTCATGGGATAAGGCTGATCGAGTTTGGTGTGCGGCTGATCGTAAAACTGCCTTCACAGAAGCGACACTTGCGGGAAAAGTTCCAGAAGAATCATGCAATACTACACCGGTTGCTAGCCACTACGATTTTGGTCACTTAGCAGGGGTGCGTGGAACTCCAACAATTCTTACAGATGGAGGTGTTCAGCTTGGAGGATATCTGCCTCCTCAAGAGCTTTTTTCACAGTTGGAAGCGCTAGTCGGTCAACCACAATAGTCCTGTTCTGAATTTTAGAATTAGGTTTAGGTCAAAACGTTAGATGACCAGGTTGATGCCTTACTTATCTGTACAAAGCATTAGATCGTGAAGTCATGTCTTTGAATATGACTTGCTCTTAATTAGAGCTGTAATTAAAGCGTACAGTTTCGTTATAAATCCATCATTAAAGCAAGCATTTACCGTCACTTTATCTGAACCAGATAGCACGATCTCAGAACCAATAAATAAGAATTTTTTTATCTTATGAGTCGACAGATACAGTTTCATCGTTCATTAATCTATCGCTACATGGAGGCATCGCAATGATTTTAAGTAAAAAAACTATACGCATATTAAAAGGAAAGCTACAACGATTTCTTTGCTATCTGACAGTTATTTTTTTGCCTGCTATAACCTTGGGTGCTGATCCTGTGGACAGGGAGTATGTCATTGATGAACGTGGAGAGTTACGAGCCTTTTCACGTGCCGTTGCAACCCAAGGTGGTAGAACAATTTGGTTGGCTGGTCAGACGGCAACTATTGATGCTAGCGGGAACTTATTAATAGGTGATTTTGAGGGTCAAACAAGAGAGATTTTTAATATTTTGAGCCAACGTTTAGAGCATTTTGGCGGTACGTTATCCGATATTGTCACGATGACCGTTTATATTAACGATGTGCGAAATGGCGATGCTTTTGTTGAGATTAGGAAAGAGCAATTTGAAGAGGGTAGATACCCTTCAAGCGCCTTGATCACAGTAGTGGGGTTTGCTCGTCCTGAGATTATGATTGAAATCAAAGCTACTGCGGTTGTGGAAGGAGATTAACTTACCAGGGTTTAACGATATGTTGTTCGTTGGTTAATCTGAGAAAGTAGCAGAATACGTGCGGTTCATAGAGGAGGTGTAATGAAAATTATATTTTGTTGTATGCGTTTCTATTATGTTCGCTTAATTTTAGTTTTCATGATCGCTGGTTTTTTCACAGTCCCTATAAAAGCTCAGGAGACAAGAGGACCCCGAGATCAACCCGGCGCAGAGATGGTGCTTTATTCGCCTGAACAGCATGAGCTTTACGATGGCCGTTTTGTCATTACGGGACAGAGAATCTATCAGGTAGGAAATCTGGGTGATGAATCCCCCTGGGATCATATGGGTGATGATGCTTCTAATCTACATTTAGTGGAGGGTAATATTTCTTTAGATGTAAACGCATTAGAGAATACTGGCACGTTTCGTGCAGAGCTAGAATTACCTGAGGGCACATATATTGTTGAGTTAGATCGTGTCTTTGAGTTTTCTGAATGCCAAGATGGGGGTGTTGCGGCATATCTTTTTGAGCATGGTAATTCTGGATGCGGTGATTCTAATTGGCCAAAGAGTCTTTTATTTGTGGCTGGTTGGGGTTATGGCCATGCTACTTTAAATGGTGAGTTGTTGTATGAGGATTATCAGATGCATTTTATGGTCACTCAGGGCATGCGAGATAGAGATACATTAGAAGTGCTTTTGGAGCCAAGATCTGGGGAAGCTGGTGCTATCAATCCCGCAGCTCAACAACTTGATTTTTATATACGTAGCCCTGAGGCTAATGCACAGAATCATCCTAGTAGGGAAGTTTTTGATCATTTTTTTGCCATGGAGGTAACTTGGCATTAAATAACGTTGGGGGCGCAGCATGAATAGAACAATCTGTATTCTGTTTGGTTTTTATTTAATGCCTATTCCAAGCATTGCTCATCATGCTTTCTCGGGAGTTTTTGACATGGATAACCTGACCGAGCTAGAAGGTCAGATTACACGCTTGATGTGGCGAAACCCCCATGTGCAGTTCACTATGCTGGATGTAAACGATGAGCTGTGGGATATCGAGACTAATTCTGTGAGTATTCTTAGTCGAATGAATGTTAGCTCGGACCTGCTTGCTGAGGGTGACCGAGTTACCGTGGCCGGATATCCTGCCCGCAATGGCTCCAATGAAATGTGGATC
Organism: Gammaproteobacteria bacterium; assembly: GCA_029243585.1. Classification (GTDB taxonomy): domain Bacteria; phylum Pseudomonadota; class Gammaproteobacteria; order Steroidobacterales; family Rariloculaceae; genus UBA6522. The sequence goes on along the minus strand of JAQWRR010000025.1, from coordinate 14,073 downwards.
AACAATATTCTACTAATGGATGGAACAGAACTCGTTACCAGACCAGGCGCCAATCCATACTGGTCAGATGAACATTTAGGTGAGTCCGATACCTGGTTGAAAGCTGGTGCTGAGGGAGGAGAGAGTTTGGGTATTTTCCGTGTCTGGAGCACAAGATTTAATGGGCCAGGACGCTATATGTTTTTAGATGACTACCCACTGACTGAAACAGCAGCGGCCATCCAAGCGGTTTTTGATCCGCTTTTAGATAACCCAATAGGAGAATGTTCGCCGAAGGGCATGCCTTGGATTATGCAGCAGCCTTATCCGGTTAAGTTTTCCAAAGATGGAAATAATATTCTTTTCCATATTGAAGAGTATGACTTAGTTCGAACAATTTATATGGCTCAGGATGAGATTGAAATAAATATACAGCCGTCTCTCTTAGGGCACTCAGTTGGTAGATGGGAAGGAGAAGACCTTGTTGTTTCTACCCACTCAGTGGACTGGTACTACTTTAATTCAGATGGAATACCTCAAAGTGCAGATGCCCGTTTTGAGGAGCGATTCTCGCTTAGCGGGGATGGAGTTAATCTTGATTACACAATTGTTGTAAGTGACCCTGAGACTTTTACCGAGCCAGTACTAATGACAAAACAATGGGTGTGGCGGCCGGGTGAGACGGTAAATCCGTACATATGTACAAATTATTGAAGGCAAAGTATTTTTATTCTGTTCTAGATTTTAGATGATTAGGGTTGCAATTGACTAAAATGAGACCTGATCCGAACCTTTTAAACCTAGTATCTGTCTGGTTTCATCAGGTGTAGCAACAGATAGTCCCAATTCCTCTAATATGTTTCTGACAAGCCTTACCTGTTCTGCATTTGATTCAGCAAGCTTGCCTGGGCCGGCCCATATCGAATCTTCTAAGCCCACTCGAACATTAGACCCCAGGCTTGCTCCTTGACGGGCGATTTCCATCTGATTACGTCCTGCACCTAAAACGGACCATTGATACGTGTCACCAAGTAGTCGATCTGCAGTTTTTCGCATGTGCTGCAGATCATCAGGGTGAGCTCCAATTCCACCAAGGATACCCATAACACTCTGCACGAATAAAGGTGGTTCTACTAATCCTCGATCTAAAAAATGTGCGAGATTATAGAGATGAGAAATGTCATAGCATTCAAACTCAAAACGAGTTTTGTTTTCACGACATGAGCTCAGAATGTACTCAATATCTGCAAAGGTATTTTTAAAAACTAGATCCCTGCTATTTTCTAGGTAGGCTCGTTCCCATGCATGATCAAAGTCTTTAAATCGGTTTAGCATTGGATAAAGCCCAAAATTCATAGAACCCATATTGAGTGAGGCTACTTCAGGTTTTAGTTGAAGGGCCGGTTGAAGGCGCTCTTCAATAGTCATGGTTGCGGCTCCACCGCTAGTCAGGTTAATGACAGCGTCCGTATTATTTTTAATAGTAGGCAGAAATTTTTGAAATACTTTTGGGTCCTGTGTAGGGCGACCATCTTTTGGGTCTCGAGCATGAAGGTGCAGTATTGATGCACCTGCCTCGACGGCTGCAATTCCTGCTTCCGCAATCTCTTCAGGAGAGACAGGCAAGTACGGTGACATAGACGGGGTGTGAATTGAGCCTGTAATGGCACAGGTAATAATAATTTTATTTGTAGAAGCCATGTAGATCCTTTTGCCCAGAAAATCTGGGTTCTAGCGTACCTCGAATACTAAGACCAGTTAGTTGAAATAATCATCTAGTACCAAATATTTGATACGAAACCCTATCTCCAAAACTTTTTTAATATATTGGTTTGCATAAATTCTTTAAGTCAGCTTTCTTTTTTATAATATTATAAGGTAATGTTTTTCAGCAAAATCTAATTTGATTGGCAATAAACAGAGGTTTGAGGTTTGTATTTTCTAAGATTTGTTCTTTTGTTTTTTTTATTTTCAGTGCTTTCGGTGAGAGCACAAGAAAATCCTCCTTTAGACGTTCTTTTTATTGCTATTGATGATTTAAATGACTGGGTTGGTGTTCTTGAAGGACATCCACAAGCAAGAACGCCTAATATAGATGCATTAGCCGCCCGTGGCACCTTATTTACCAATGCACATTCAAATGCAGCCTTATGCAATCCCTCGCGTACTTCATTGATGCTTGGCTTGCGTCCCTCGACGTTGGGGATTTATGGAAATAATCCTAATTGGACGGAGATAGAATCGCTTGCTGAGTTACCTACAATACCGCGGTTTCTTCGAGATCACGGCTATAGTACGTATGGAGCTGGTAAAATTTTTCATGCGCATACCTTTTATGAATCAGGCTTCTATGGATATAACGATCCTTCCTCTTGGGATGCGTTTTATCCATCCTTAGAGCGCCAGTTACCTGATGAGGTGACCCCTATTGATCGCCCAGTTAATCGTAACCCCATTGATGCCCGTTTTGATTGGGCCCCTGTTGTAGTTGACGATAGGGCTATGGGTGATGGACAGGTTACTCATTGGGTGGAAAACCAGCTTAAGACAGCAGTTAGTGGACCTAGGTTCACTGCTGTTGGTATTTTTCGACCACACCTGCCATGGTATGTGCCTCAGTCCTATATAGACATGCATCCGCTTGAAGACATAATTCTCCCGGTGGTTCCTGAGAATGACCTAGATGATTTGCCTGATCTGCCTCTTAATAGTGAGGTGTTTGAGCGCAAGGCCTTTTTACCACCAAGAGAAATACACCAATGGACTATTGATGCGAACAAATGGAGTGAAGGCGTACAAGCCTATCTTGCAAGTACAAGTTTTGCTGATGCTATGGTTGGTCGTGTTATTGAGGCTTTGGATCAGAGCGGGCGTGCGGATAATACGATTATCATCCTTTGGTCAGACCATGGGTGGCACCTAGGCGAAAAACATCGTTGGCGTAAGACGACTCTATGGGAAGAGTCTACTAGAGTGCCTTTCATTGTTGTTGCACCTGGTGTAACAACACCGGGTACACGTAGTTCTCGAACAGTGTCTTTAATAGATATTTTTCCAACTGTAGCCGAACTAGTCCGGCTACAGCCACCCAGCTATCTAGAAGGGGCAAGTCTAGTACCTCTATTAAGAAATCCTGATGCGATTTGGGATAAACCTGCAATTTCAACTCTTGGATTTGGAAACCATGCAGTACGAACAGAAGACTTTCGATATATCCGGTACTCAGACGGTAGCGAGGAACTGTATGACCATAAGTTGGATCCAAATGAGTGGATGAATTTAGCTAATGACTCATCTTATATAGATGTTATAGATGAGCTCAGTGAGATGATTCCTGAACTGAATACTCCCGATATAGCTAACTAACGCTTACCTGGGGCATTGGACTCTTATGCCCTAGCCTAATCAATACTATTGTTTTACAAAGTAATGACAATTTTCCCTAAGTGAGCGCTGCTGTTCATATATTCATAAGCAGCTGGTGCCTCCTCGAAAGAAAACACTCGGTCTATGACTGGGCGCAACTCGTGTTCTGTAAGAAACTCATTCATTGCTATAAAGTCATCACGTGAACCTACGGCAATGTTAGTCATTGATGTTCCACGGGGGAGCGATCCCAATGAGAGTTCATCGGCCCGTCCAGACAAAGCGCCAATAAGAGCAATATGGCCATCGTAAGCAAGGGTTTCAATTGCACGATAGAGGGTTTCTCTGCCTACCACATCCAGTACGTGATCGATGCCAGCACCTCCAGTAAGTCCCAGTACAGTTTTTTGCCATTCGGTATTGGTTCGGTAATTGACGGTACCTATAGCACCTAATGCACGTGCTTTAATTAGTTTTTCATCACTTGAGCTGGTGATAATAGGTTTTGCACCAGCTGCTGCAGCAAGTTGTAAGCCAAAAATAGAAACCCCACCAGTCCCTTCTAGAAGAACGTGTTGTCCACTTTTAAGATTTCCATCGGTGAAAAGTGCACGCCAGGCTGTGAGGGCAGCACATGGAAGTGTAGCCGCTTCTTCATAGCTAAGGTGGTCCGGGATTAATACTAAGCCGGTTTCATGACTAACTATCATTTCACTCAGCATGCCATCTACACCACCACCTCGACCGCTAGCAAGAGCTTCCGCAGTTCTTCGTCCCCCAGGCCAATCGGCAAAAAATGTTCCAGCTACTCGGTCACCTACGGAAAATGCTGTCACATTATGGCCAATAGCTATTACTTCACCGGCACCGTCTGAGGTTGGAACAAGTCCGTTAGGCGGATTTCTGTGAAGTACTGCTAAATCTCGTCTATTGAGTGAAACCGCACGAACTTGTACAAGAACTTCATTTGCACCTGGCTCTGGTTGTAATATATTTCGCATCACAAGCTGGGTGCCATTCGGCCCCGCTTCCAGTTGATACTGACGGATATTTTGAGCATCTGCGGTTAGGGTATTAAAGGCGATGCCAAGCAATACCAGAATACTTAATATGTATTTACCGCTAATTGTGTTTAGCATGTGAGAGTGCCTCGAAATTTGATCCAATTCAATTTTAATATGTCAATAACTTCCCAAACCCGGATAATTATGCCGGAATTATCGACTAAAAATGTAGACTGCCCCTGAGTCAAAAGCGGAATTGTCTGCCTGGATACCATCTAGGCCTTCAGCCGCACCATCTTCAAATTGTGCTCCTATGGCCAGTAGGGAACCATCTTGATTTAGGCTCATAGAGCTGCCGAATTCATCAAACGCTTCACTATTTGAAGATTTTATATAAGAAGTTTGGGTCCATGTATCTTCCGTACGGTTGAATAAGTACACAGCGCCGGCTTCGGTGGCTTCATTATTCAGCTGACTTCCATCAACACCTTGTGCTGAGCTGTCTTCGAGCTGTGCACTGGCCGCTAATGTGTTTCCATCACCACTTAACGCAAGTCGTGAACCAAACCAGTCATTACGATCCGTATTCGATGATTTAATATAGGCTTGCTCTGACCAGCTATCATTATCATAAACGTAGACATAAACCGCGCCAGTAGATGCATCACTATCTCTATCAGGTTGAGCAATGCTATTGATGCCAGTAGTCATCCCGTCTTCATCCAAAGCTGTTGCAACGAGTGTATTGCCATCATTGCTTATGGCTACTGAAACGCCTAAGGAGTCTTGACCTTCCGAATTTGATGCTTTTAGATATTCCGTTTGTTGCCAAGTATTGCCATTGTGGTCAAAGATATAAACGGCGCCTGTACCTGGTGCGTCGTCATTTTGTTGGTCATTTGTGCCACTAATAGAACCATCTTCATCAAAACTGCCGACTGCCAGTCTTCGGCCATTCGCCGTGAGTGATAGAGAGTAACCAAATAAGTCACCAGCACCAGTATTAGAAGGTTTGATGTAGGCAGTTTGTTCCCACATCTCTCCATTTCTGTTGAACAAGTACACTGCACCAGCAGACCGTTCTGAGTTATCGGACTGATCTCCGTTTGTACCTGCTGAGCCACCATCTTCTGTGATAGATGAAATTGCTAGGGTATTGCCATCATTACTTAAGGAAACAGCACTGCCAAATTGATCTCCATCACCAAATGCTTCGCCTTGGCCAATTTCTCCAGTATTAGATGCTTTTATATAGGCCTGTTGGACCCATCCTTGGTTTGTACGGACAAATACGTAAACAGCACCCGCTTGGGGAATTGAATCATCGGCTTGATTTGCGTTAATTCCAGTAGCACTGCTAGCCTCGAAATGTGACGAGACTGCTAGTGTATCGCCGTTACCGTTTAACTCTGTAATGAAGCCAAAATTGTCAGCTAATCCTGGATTGGAGGCCTTAATGTATGATTCTTGGGTCCAATTGCCGTTCTGTAATGAAAAAATATATACCGCACCAGAGCCATACATTGAGTCGTTAGTTTGATCTCCGTTAATCCCAGTTGAGTCGCTACTTTCAAAGGGGGCGCCTACTGCTAAGATTTGGCCATCTTGGCTTAAGGCAACGGCATCCCCTAATAAGGTACCGCCTGCACCAAAATTATCCCCGCTCCCGGTATTTGAGGCTTTAAGGTAGGCAGTCTGTTGAAGGGATCCTATATTTGAGGGTGACAGCGAGCTTATTTCCACATCAGAGCTATTACATCCCGATATTGCTAAGGCTGCTAACGGAAGTGTTTTGAGAACGAATGAGCTTTTTGTTTTATTCATAAGTCTTGGTTTAGAAACGTTATTCAGAAAAATCACTTGTTCGATATATTTCCTGTCCGCTATTTGACAGCTTAACCTGAGCTCTTTCAGTAAGGTTTATATATGGTGCACCACTTTTTAAGCGTCTACCAAGAAGTGTTATTTGGTCTCCTGGTTTTAACATGTCTCGTGTCCACCCAAATTCGGTATTCATTCGATTCGGGTTGCCAAATTCAGCATGCCATCTAATGATTTTGCCCTGCGTATCTGCCACGTCCATGATGAGCCGTGAGTGGGGGTTCATAAACTGTAAAGTAACAACAGTTCCTGAGACTTCAATGATTTTGTCCTCATAACGACCAGCGTCACCATGATGTGCGTGTAAAGGCAAAATGCCTAGGAGGCTAATTGCAACGCTAAGAAGCAGTTCAAACATTCTATTTTCGATGATCATCGTTGCAATGACTCCCCCTGTTTTTCTAGTGCTATATTACTTATAAAGACATAACTTAGCATTTTTGTCAGGGGTCTTCTTGAAATTGTTTTAGTTGATCATTTTTATTAAATTTTATTTAAGATGAACTACAGTATCCTTATCACTTATTTCAGTTTATTAGCTTGTGTCTATGCTGTTTATAAAACTTAAAAGGAAGAACAATGAAAACAATAAGTATTTTTAGGCTAATGGTGTTGCTTCCAATAACGGGCTGGCAAGTTTCTACTGCCCAAGACTCTGCGAATCCATTGAATGATTTGCCTAATCCTTATGAAAGAATTTTCCCCTGGGCAGAGATGCCTAACGGTTTGGCTTGGGGGCAAGCAATAGGAGTAGAACAGGGCCCAGATGGGAATATTTACGCTTTCCATCGATGCTTTGAAAACCTTTGTGTGGACCGAGATGAACCCCCTATTCTTGTTTTTACCACCTCAGGTGAGTTCGTCAGGAGTTGGGGAGAGGGAATGTTTATTAGGCCACACGGGTTTCATATAGATGCGGCAGGTAATATTTGGACAACCGATGATCGCGCTCATGTCGTTTATAAATTTGATGCTAACGGTACGTTATTGATGACTCTAGGCAAAGAAGGTATTAGGGGGCAAGGACCTGATATATTTGATCAGCCCACTGATGTTTTTGTGGCGCCCGATGGCAATATTTTTGTGACTAACGGTCATGGGATGGGAGCGAACCGAGTAATGAAGCTAACCAGTGATGGCGAATTTATAAAAGCATGGGGATCCACGGGAAGTGGTGAAGGTCAGTTTGATATACCTCATGCACTTGAGATGGACTCTCAGGGGCGTTTGTTCATTGGAGATCGCAATAACGGCCGAGTTCAGATTTTTGATCAGGAGGGCAACTTCCTTGATCAGTGGTCTCAGTTTGGCAGACCGAGTGGTCTGGCAATTAGTGCGGATGACATGCTTTATGTTGCTGATAACGAATCTTTTGGTCCACTCAATCCCGGGGTTGAAAAAGGTATTAGAGTTGGGAGCGCAAAGGATGGGACGCTTCATTATTTTATTAAAGATTTAGAAGCCACTAGTTTGGAGGCAGCAGGGGCCGAGGGTGTAGGCGTTGATTCCGAAGGTAATGTGTATGGTGCAGTAGTTCGTCGAATGATGTTGGAAAGACATGAAAGGCACTAGAAAAAATATTCTAAGCATAAGCATTTCATGACTAACGCTTTTAAGGGTAAAGAGCCTAAAAATCCTAGCAATACTTTTACTTTGTCTAGGCGATGTTTTGTGACAGGTGCTTCTGCAGCCGCCATGATAGGGCTTGTAAGCCAACCTGCATCAACTCAACAAACTGAGGAGTTAATAATTTTTACTGACGCAAAAACTTTAGCTAATAGAATACAAACTCGTGAAGTATCCGTTTTTGAGGTTATGGAACAGTTTTTAGATCAGATTGAGCGGATCAATCCACATGTAAATGCAATCCCAACACTTCGATCGCGCGCTGAACTTCTTGAAGAGGCTCGTGGTGCAGATCAAGTACTGTCTCGAGGTGATACTGTCGGCGCGCTTTTTGGATTGCCAATGGCGGTGAAGGACCTCTCACTGACAAAAGGGCTTCTTACAACACGTGGCTCTCCGATCTATCAGAACTTTGTACCAGAAACAGACGAATTATATGTAGAGCGCCTGAGGGCGGCTGGTGCAATTATAATTGGCAAAACAAATACACCTGAATTTGGTGCAGGCTCGCAAACTTATAATGAGGTCTTTGGTGTTACCCGCAATCCTTATGATTTATCAAAAACTTGTGGTGGTAGTAGTGGTGGTGCTGCAGTAGCCCTAGCATGCGGTATGGTGCCACTCGCTGATGGTACCGATCTTGGGGGTTCCTTAAGAAACCCAGCGAGTTTTTGTAATATTGTCGGGTATAGACCATCACTCGGGCGTGTGCCTAAGTTATCTGCAAATGCATGGAACTCTCTATCGGTCCATGGGCCAATGGCTCGGTCAGTATCAGACTTAGCGTATCTGTTATCCGTGATGGCTGGCCCAGATTCCCGCGATCCAATTTCGCTAGATGACCCCGGTTCAATTTTCCTTGATTCATTGGAAAGACCTTTCAGGGGAACGAGGATTGCTTGGAGTGAGGATTTAGGGCGTTATCCCGTAGACCCAGTGGTGAATCAGGTTTGTAATGCTTCTAAAAGTGTATTTGAGAATTTAGGTTGTTCTGTATCAGAAGCTGAGCCTGATTTCTCAGATGTGGATGAAATTTTTCAAACACTTCGCGCTTGGAGTTTTGCTGAAAGCAGAAGAGATGATCTTACGGCTCACCGTAATCTAATCAAAGACACTGTAATTTGGAATACGGAACTTGGATTAAACCTCACTGCACGTGATATCGGTTCAGTTCAAAAAGCTAGAACTGCTTTGCACCGGCGAGTAATGCTATTCTTTGAAGAGTATGAGTTTCTTGTTCTACCAGTGTCACAGGTGCCACCATTTCCCATAGAGACAGAATGGGTAAGGGAGATCAATGGTACTGAGATGCAAACTTATATTGATTGGATGGCTACTTGCTATGCCATTACCTGTACTGGCCTGCCAGCAATCTCTGTGCCCTGTGGGTTCACGCCGGATGGGCTACCAATTGGATTGCAGATTGTTGGACGTCATCGTCATGATTTTGAAGTGCTTCAACTTGCATACGCTTTTGAACAGATAACACAGCATTCAAATAAACGCCCAGCTATTATTGATATGGCTTAATTAATGTTTGAATAAATAAAAAATTAGTTTGGAGAAAAAATGAACCTTACAGCTAAAACTCTATTATTTGCTGTTCTAACAACATCATTAGCTTCTGCAGAGATGGTTGGCGTTGATGTTGATATTCATGAAGACGTTCTAGGCGGTAAGTCTTGGGGTTTGTCTGGACCATACGAAAAGATGATTGGAACTATGTACTTTGAGGTCGATCCTAATAATTCTGCAAACGAAATTATTGTCGATATTGAGCATGCACCCATTAACGACGAGGGCAATGTAGAGTTTTCTGCAAATTTTGTTCTCATCAAGCCAAAACAGGTGGAACGCGGTAACGGCACAGTCGTACTTGGTGTGGCAAATCGTGGTACCCGAAGAATGTTGACGTTCTTTAATCATGCCCATCAAGATCAGGGTAAGTGGGATGCTGATAATCCAACTGCGGAGGAGCATTTTGGAGATGGTTTTTTGATGGAACAGGGTTTTACCCTGCTTTGGGTGGGTTGGCAGTTTGATGTTCCATTAAGCCGCCCCAATGGATCGAGAGTATTTGTGCCGAGAGTTGAACCTGAGGAGCTGATAGAAGGTTTGGTACGAAGCGACTTTGTTGTAAGGGAAAGGGTTTTCGACCGAACACTTGCAGATCGAAACCATGTGCCATATCCGGTTTCAGATCCAGATGCGCCAGAGAGCGTGCTTACAGTTCGTGATGATGTAGAGGATGAGCGCCAGGTAATTCCTCGGGAACAATGGGCTTTTGCGCGTCTAGAGAACATTGATGATCAGGAAGGTATTGGTGAAGTGGTGCCAGATCGGAACCGTGTATACCTTGAGTCAGGATTTGAGCCTCATCGCATATACGAAGTGATTTATAAGGCAGAAAACCCTGAGGTAATCGGATTAGGTTTGGCGGCACTTAGAGATGCTGTTTCAGCTCTTAAGTATGGTTCTTCAAGCGATCTAAATATTCCGATGGGTGCTATAAACCATGCAATAGGTTATGGCATGTCACAGCCAGGCAGGACACTCAGAACACTGGTCTACATGGGTTTCAATGAGGATGAGCAGCAACGGAAAGCCTTCGATGGAATCATTGCGCAGATAGGGGGGGCTGCTCGGGGTAGTTTTAATCTACGATTTGGACAAGCGTCACGAGACGCTCATCCATTTTTAAACTTTTTTTATCCAACAGATATTTTTCCGTTTACTGACGTGGAACAGACTGATCCGGTAACTGGAGATACTGGAGGTATGCTATCTCATGTGCCTGAAGAGTTTATGCCGAAGGTTTACAACGTTAATTCGTCGTATGAATATTGGGGGAGGGTTTCATCGCTATTGACGACTACCGTGGATGGCCAACAAGATGCTCCAATGATGGATGACCATGCTCGGGTTTATCATTTCGCAGGTTCTGAACATCTGCCCGCGGCATTTCCGCCAACGCGGACTAACGGTCAGAATCTTAATAATCCCAATGACTTTTCTTGGTTCATGCGTGCGTTGCTAGTCAGAATGAATGAATGGATCGTCGATGAAAGGCCAGCACCGCCAAGCCAATACCCACTAATCTCAGATGAAACGTTAGTTTTTCCTGAAGAGGTGAATTTTCCTGATATACCTAATATTAATTTCCCAACGAAGACACACAAGGCTTACCGAGTTGATTATGGGCCCCGCTTTGAGTCTGAGGGTGTTATCACGAAGGTGCCTCCTGAAGTTGGGCCAGCCTTTCCAATACTTGTTCCTCAGGTTAATGAGGACGGGAATGAACTAAGCGGTCTAAAAACACCTGGAGTTGTTGTTCCGCTTGCAACTTACACTGGTTGGAACCTTTATAATGATGAATATGGTCCAACCGATACAGCATCCCATATGTCTGGATCTTACATTCCTTTCTATGCAACAAGAGCTGAGCGAGAAGCTCAGGGCGACCCTCGACTATCTCTTGAAGAACGTTATGAAAACCGAGATCACTACCTTGGTCTCATTGCCGCTGAAGCCATTCGACTTATCGAGGAAGGATACTTGCTAGACGATGATCTCAGGGGGATATTGGAGCAGGCAGGCGTTATCTGGGATTCCATTTCTAACTAAGGATCAGGTTCTAATAATTTAGGTCTGTAAATTATTGTTAAAAGTATCTGCTTTAGATGAAATTTTTATCAATGGTATGATAGATATCGGAGGGAGGTCTTATGAAAAATTTTTTTCTCAGATGCTTGGGTATTCCAGTTTTTGGATTTTTTTATTGCTTAGCATCAACATCACTTGCACATCATTCTTTTGCTGCTCAGTACGACGCTGACCAACCTATAGAGTTGAGTGGGTTTGTCACAAAAGTGGAGTGGACCAATCCTCATGCGCGCTTTTATATTGATGTTGAGGATGAGAATGGCAATGTCATTAATTGGAATCTTGAATTGGCTAGCCCGAACATGATGGTACGTAATGGTTGGACCCGGCATTTTGTCGTAGAAGGAGATGAGGTAACGGTAATGGGAACCCTTGCAAGGGATGGTTCAAAAATGGCTAATGCTTTAAGAGTTTTTCTCTCTGACGGTACTATGGTGATGGGTAACAGAGAATAGTGGGGGCATATGAAATATCTTTTATCAGTAATGATGGTTTTGTTTTTTTGGGCTTCATTGCAGGCACAGGAATCCACTAACGCAATTGCTAGAGCAGGAGGTGATTTGCTTTCACAAACTCCTGAGGATGAACTTCTCCAAATGCCTGCACCGCGATTGGCTGATGGAAAACCAGATTTTTCAGGTATCTGGGTGGATACAGGATCGCATCGTAATATTACTGTGGGTTTGGTAGAAGGCGAAGAGCTTGTGCTGCTGCCAGAAGCAAAGGCGTTAATGGATTCGCGTATGCAAAAAGATGATCCTGAAGCTAGTTGCTTGCCAACAGGGATACCGCGAATTGCACCATTTCCATGGAGAATTGTCGGAGCTCCCATGAGTGGAGAAGTCACCCATCTTTACTTTCTTTTTGAAGGCAATATCCATAGTTATCGACAAATTTTTATGGATGGTCGTGAGCATCCTGAAGACCCAGACCCTAGCTGGTATGGCCATTCAATTGGGCATTGGGATGATGATGTGTTAGTTATTGATACTGTTGGGTTTAATGATAGGTTTTGGTTTGATTTTGCAGGACATCCACACACGGAACAGCTCCATACAATAGAGAGGTATGAGCGTGTAAATTATGGAACGCTCCGTAAGACGGTGACCATCATTGACCCAGGCGCATATGAAAAACCATTCACAGTTTCTTTTGATTCTACTTTGCGGCCTGGTTGGGACATTATGGAATACATTTGTAATGAGAATAATCAGGATGTAGAACATATTGTTGGGCCAGCTGGGCAGGGTGGCAATCAGGCTGGTCGTCTCTAATAATTTTTTAGATTTGGTAGAGTTTGTGTGCGAAGGGCCTCTAGCAGTGGCCCTTTTAGCTATTTAAAATGACTAATAACCAATACTATTTTTCCCCTTGATTTGCGATTGGTAGTTCATGCCAATTGGTTGTGTATTTGGGTGAGATCATATTTTGTTTCATAGGCGACCATTGATTTATATTTTGTGATGCATAATAAATACGAGTTTCATACGCATTGAGCTGATCAATGTATTGCATAAGTCGTGTATTTTCTTTTGGTTCATTAGAATCTTTAAATAAAGAATATTGCTTTGATTTTTCGTTAGTAAACCTACTAAGTAGAATGCCTGCTTTCGCATAATCATAACCAATTCTGAAAATAGGGATTAAAGCCTTTTTTGCTGCCGTTAAAATATCTCTAGTATCATTAGTTGGAGTTGATAGCTCTACAGTTTTATAGCCGGTATGTTCTGGTTTACGCTTATTAAAAGGGTTGGTTCTTATAAAAACTGATACCTGAGAGCATTTTTGTTTTTCGTTTCTTAGTTTTTCTGCAGCTCTTACAGCAAAATTACTGACAATAGGTTTTAAGGTTTGCAAGTCGCTCACCCGATCACCAAAACTTCTGCTCACGATAATTTGTTTTTTAGCTGTAATGCTATGTTCAAGATTGAGGCATCTTTGACCTCTTAGTTCCCTAACGGTTCTTTCTAAAACAACACTGAATTTTCGCCTGATATAATTCGGGTCTGTGTCTGCTAAATGTAAGGCATTAGTGATTCTTGCCTTATTCAGATGAGCATTTAATCTTCTTCCAACTCCCCAAACATCATGAACTGGGGTATTTGCTAGCGCGTTTCTGATATCTTTTTTTGTCGCAAGGCGATAAACCTTGGTTGAAATATCGAGTCGCTTCACTTCATTGATGGCTATTTTGGTTAACGTTTTGGTTGGTGCTATGCCAATACGAACGGGTACTCCAGTCCATTGCTTTACTAAATTTCTTATATAGCAACCAAAGCCGTATAAGTCATAGTGTTGTTCGAAAGTATCTAGCCCTAAAAAAGCTTCATCAATGCTATAGATTTCTACTCTAGGAATGAGGCCTTCTAGAATATTCATGACTCTAGCCGACATGTCACCATAGAAGGTGAAATTGGATGAAAACACTTTACCGCCTTGGGCAAGAAAGGAATTTTTTATTTTGAACCAGGGCACGCCCATACCAACTCCCATTTTTTTTGCTTCGGTGCTTCTGGCAATAACACATCCATCATTATTGGAAAGAACAACTATA
>JAQWRR010000017.1 GCA_029243585.1 Gammaproteobacteria bacterium | reverse complement strand
AAAATTTTCAATGTTTTATAAGATATTTTTCGATTATTATTTAGAATATAAATCATAAAAACTCATATATGCCTAATATGCCTTGCAAAGCAACGAACCCATAAAAAGTAAAAGTCATTTGAGTTAAACTTCATAGACGGTAATAGAGAAAATCCTGACACTCAATTAAAAACCTAGGAGTCATCTTATGTCTATTAAGCAATGGGATTCCCCGCCAATAATGCAGATCGACGAGACAAAAACCCATTCCGTTTCGATCACAACTAATCGCGGCACCATTGAACTTGAGTTATATCCACAGCATGCGCCGCAAACAGTGAACAACTTCTTGTACCTGGCAGGCCAAGGTTTCTACGACGGCGTATTGTTTCATCGTGTGATACCGAATTTTATGATTCAGGGTGGTGACCCGACCGGAACAGGAAGCGGAGGCCCTGGCTATCGGTTCGCTGATGAATGCAACGACAATCCCCTAACACATGAACGCTGTGTCATCTCAATGGCCAATGCAGGTCCAAATACTAATGGTAGTCAATTTTTCATTACACACTTGCCTACACCACACCTGGATGGCAAGCACACCGTTTTCGGAAAAGTCATAGCCGGAGAGGATGTTGTTGACGCTATCGAACAGGGTGACACAATGATGAGTGTCACCGTCTCCGACTAAAAAATAGTTGCTATAGCACAGAGGAAATTATTTCTAGATATCAAGCCGGATATTATATCCGGCTTGATTTCATCTTGGAGAGATAGCGTTTAGAGTCCATTTCATGCTTTCTACGTGATTTTCGCCTTTAGTCAAATAGGGTAAAATTTCTCTATAGCTATTTCTTACTATTAATTATTCCCAAGCTGAATAGGTAGGCATTCCTAGTAAAAGTTCTGGATTTGCACCCTCCTTAGGAGTGTATTTTTGGGCTCGTCTATAAACATCCGGTGCCCTTTCGACACATTTAAATAGGCAGTAGCCACTGGAGCAAATAGAAGAAACAAACTGCTAATAGTGCTCCCGCTGGAATTGTAACGATCCAGGAAACAAAAATCCTACCCACCACAGCCAAATTAATAGATGTCATACCTCGAGCCATGCCAACGCCTAAGACAGCGCCCACCAATACGTGAGTGGTAGATACCGGCATACCTGTGCCCGAAGCAAACACGATCGTAAACGCCGCAGCCAATTCCGCCGAGAACCCCCGCGTTGGAGTTAGAGCGGTAATCCTTGCGCCGACAGTGGCGATAACGTGCCGACCAAAAGTTCCCAATCCAATTACGATACCGGCACCACCCATTAGCAGAATCCATATCGGCACAGGCGAGTCCTGTCCGACGATGCCGCTCTGGGCGATACTTACTACAGCGGCAACAGGGCCAATGGCGTTAGCTACATCATTCGAACCATGTGCAAACGCCATACTACAAGCCGTAATAACCATAAGAACAGCGAAAACACGTTCTACTGTGGCGAAGTGGAATTGTCGATTCGCTTTCTCATCTATGGGGATACGAAGCACGAACCAGCGACCGATAAATGCGATAACAGCACCGAATGCCAGTGCAATAGAGTAGCTCTCTCCAGTGGATAGCGTGAGGCCGACGTGGCTCAGGCCCTTAAACATAGTCACCAGCGAGATGAGCGTTACTGTGACGAAGATATACAGAGGAGCGTAGAGGCGCGCACGCTGTAAAGGATCTGGTCGCACCAAAATAAGCCAATGGATCGAATTGAATATAAAGTACGCGATCACACCGGCTGTCAATGGCGATGCGATCCAGCTTGCAACAATCGTGAACACCTGCGACCACTCGACTGAATCAACACCTAAAGCAACAATGGCGAAGCCAACAATGGCACCAACAATAGAATGGGTTGTCGATACTGGCCATCCCTTACGAGACGCAATCAGCAACCACGTTCCTGCCGCAAGCAATGCTGCAAGCATTCCATATATTAAGGTCTGCGGCTCGTTTATTACGTAAGAAGAATCCACGATTCCTCGACGGACCGTAGAAGTAACCTCGCCGCCGGCAAGCACGGCGCCCGCAAACTCGAATACCGCGGCAACAACCAATGCTGATCTTATAGTCAGCGCACCGGACCCTATCGATGTCGCCATTGCGTTGGCGACGTCGTTGGCACCTATACCCCATGCCATATACAGGCCAAAAACAGCCGCAAGGGTCAAATAAATTACTTGATGCTCCATTTATCGCCTCTTTTAATGTGATAAAAGAACTTCTAGGCGTCGCCCAATACGCTCAGCCATATCACCAATTCCGCCAGTGAGCTCAATAATCCGATAGAGGAAAATTACATCTATCGGAGGCAAGTCATTCTCAATTGCAAATAACTCTGCCCGAATCTTTGCCTGCATAGCATCGGTATCGTCTTCGATCTGATCGAGCTCTTGAACAAGTGCCGTAACCAGTTCTGCCTCAGCACCACGAAACCCAGTTTCATAAAGTTCATCCAACTCCCTTATGCTTTTTCGCGCCTTCTCAGCAGCGTCTACATTGCGACTCACGAAAGAAAGGAAATCCTTCTGCATCACTTCTGGAATGATCATCCGTCGGCCAAGAACGAGGCCAGAAACGTCACGGACAAGATTTGCAATATGGTCTTGAACCAACAGCAGTTCCAGCAGATCTTGCCGAGGTACTGGCATAAAAAGACTCTTTGGAAGCTGGGCACGTAACTGTTTCTTTAAATCGTCAGCTTTGTGCTCTAAATTCACGATGCGGGTTCTGGCTAATTCAACTTGATCCCAATCCTCACTTAGTACTAATTCGAAGAACACAATGAGTTCTTTAGCACACTTGTAGCACGTATCCATATGTTGCTGGATTGGCCCAACGGGAGAAGTCCCGAAAATCTTACTTATATAGTTTCCCATAGCCTACTCTCTGATTTTGCCTATTAGCAGTAGAATGCGTACATCCTAACTACCTATTGTGAAGAAAATATTACGGATTTGCCGTCGCCAAACTTTAAGGTAAGCATGCGAAGCGTTACACCCATTACTAAATGATACTCGTCTGATAGAGCCTTTTACTTAAACATCTTATTTATCAAAAAAAAACCATGTAAAATAATATTTAACATGACCAACCTCTCTCTAAAAACCTACTACTCAATAATAATTTTTACTTGCGCCCTTTTACCTCCTCTTGTTTTCTCTCAGAAAAACGCCTATCCGGAGAGTTGGTTAGAAACAAAACAACGAATGATAGAAATAGGCCTGCAGTACGAATCAGCGTGGGAATTTTACAAAGCACTTGAAGCCGAGTCAGAGGATACAACCTTATCTCTTGATGAAGTTCCTGACTGGAGTGGGTTGTGGGAACGAGAAGGTCCCGTCCCCCGATGGTTCGATACGGATCAAGTTGGTCGACAAACTACCGCCGCCCTTAAAGGCGAGTATGCCGAGATGTTTAATGAAATACTTGCGAACGCTGAACAAGGGCGGATTTGGGACCCCCACGCAGGTTGTGGTCAGCCACGCGGTTATCCAGGAATGCTTAAAAATGGACGGCCTCATGAGTTTGCGGTCACCCCACACCAGACCTGGCATTTAGGTCAGGCTCGAAACGAAGTACGCCGCATCTATACAGATGGTCGAGGCCATACGCCAGAGGATTGGGCTTATGAAACCGAGCATGGTGACTCAATTGGGTTTTGGGATGGTCACACACTTATCACACACACGATGTATACGAACGGGGGCTGGACCGGAAGGATGCAGCCTTATTTAAGTACCGCCTTAGAAAGCATTGAGATTTGGCAAAAAACTGATAATGGAAAAATTCAGGCGGATGTCTGGCTTTATGACACTGAAGCACTTGAAACTCCATGGTACACACGACAGACCTATAATCAGATCCACCAGGAAGAGGGTTCGCCTCTACGTTTAGAGTACTGGTGGAACTGCCAGAGTCAAAACAACATTGTTATAGAAACCGAAGATGGTGGAACGACATTTCTTGATTTTGATTTCACTGACATGGATGACTAACAAATCGTGGAATGATCCTTATGAACGACATATGCCTAAAAAACTTACAACTCGTTCTTTACACATTGATTGGATTTGTTTGTGTTTCAGCTCCAATTTCTGCACACCACTCTGCAGAAATGTTTAATAGAGATGAAATCATTACATTGATTGGTACAGTTAAAGAATTCCGATATATCAATCCCCATTCCTGGTTAATTGTAGACATTGAAAATGATGATGGAACTACCACTACATGGGGATTTGAAGGTGAAGGACCACAAGACATGATCCATGGTGGAGTGCGAAAAGGTGATCTTCCCCCAGGGGCAAAAATAACTATCACAGGAAATCCTATGCGTGATGGACGTCCAGCTGCCTTGTGGCAAACTATCATCAAAGAAGACGGCACGCTGCTCAACTGGAGAACACCCGGTAGAGACTAACCTCATAGATTGAGCATTATATTGAATAAAACTATTCTGAATCAGTTGTTTAAGGTTCTCACCGTTGCATTTATGCCCTCACTAGCTTTTACTCAGGCAAACTAGAAGACAGTTGCGATAGCGAAAGTGTCTACGATCAATATTTAGAATACTGGTGGAACTACCAGAGTTAAAATAACATTGTTATAGAAACGAAAGATGGCGGAACAATATTTCTTGATTTTCATTTCACCAACTTGGATGACCAATCTATTTCTGAGTGAAATTTTTAGCGCCCCAGAGGGGGGACCTCATCCGGCCTACCTTGCTCATTAGGTCCAGGCCCTAACCCAAGCATTTTACTGAGTCTAAGTTTTATGTAGCTGAGGTTCCAACGATCTCTCCAACTGCCCCACCCATGGTGAAAACCATAAGTAACTCCACTATTAATATAATGTTTTCGCTCGTAAGGCCCATGTACACGCCGTGGACTAAAAGCCGGTTGATTTGTTAATTTAGCCCCTTGATGCCCATCCTCATCACTATAAAATACACGAGTAACTAGCTTAGGTCCGGTAGCAACACAAACATCAAGGCTATCGCTAATAGCTGGCGGATTAAGTCGTATATCTTCTAATATATCTCGCCATAATTTATGTTGAGGTACAGAGGCAAATACAAAATTTGCTAATTGGTTTTCTATATCCCCATAAGATTTGTCATATTCTAGTGCTAGCACAAGCTCATCACTCCCATAATCAAAGGGACGAACAAACTCATAATCTAAATCACAGTACATACCACCAAAGTCATGCATAAGCATGTAGCGAAATACATCTGCACGCATGATGTTTAGTTCGAATCCCATAAAGATATCGTAAAGCCCAGGATGACGATCACGCACGTGCATTTCCATCTTCTCATCCGTCCAAAGACGGTATTCCCAGCCTGAATGGTATCTTCTAACAGAATGAGATGCTGCCTGCCATTGTTGAGGGATTTCTTCTGTTTTCCAGAGCTGGTGAATAATTTTCGGTATTCCTGACATTCAAAATCCTTTAGTAACTATAGGGATATAAACCCAGATACATCTAACGTTAGAACCGATCACGGTTATGAGGCCGGTCAAAATCAAGCTGAGGGCCACACGGAATAATCAATGATGGATTAAGGTTCTCATGAGAGGCGTAGTAATGAGATTTAATGTGCTCAAAATCAACAGTACTAGATATACCAGGGTACTGATATAAATCCAGAACATAATTGGACAATTCTGGAAAATCAATTATCCGTTTTTTATTGCATTTAAAATGTCCAACATAGACAGCATCAAAACGAACCAACGTAGTAAATAAACGCCAATCTGCTTCAGTAATTTGATCTCCTATCAGGTAACGGCTTCCTGATAATACATGTTCTAATTTTTCTAACATATCAAATAAATTAGTTACCGCTTCATCATACGCTGCCTGTGTGGTTGCAAAACCAGACTTATAGACACCGTTATTAACGTTATTATAAATCAGCTCGTTTATAGCATCTATTTCTTGACGTTTATCAGCAGGATAAAAATCACCAACAGCAGCACCTACATCATCAAAGGCGCTATTAAACATTCTTATTATTTCTGAAGATTCATTACTAACTATCGTATCTTTGTGTTTATCCCAAAGCATTGGAACTGTCACTCGCCCAGTATAGTTTTCAGATGTTTTTGTATAAATTTCATGCAGTCTAGATTTATGGTTCACACTATCTGGAATAACGCCATTGCCAGATTTAAAGGTCCAACCCTGATCACCCATAAAAGAATTAACCGAGGAAATTGTAATAAGCTCCTCCAATCCCTTCAATTTTCTAAAAATCAAAGCCCGATGAGCCCAGGGACAGGCGAGCGATACATATAAATGATAGCGATCTGGTTCTGCTTTGAAGCCACCTTCACCGGTTAACCCAGGACTACCATCCTTGGTTATCCAGTTTCTAAAACCAGAGGCTGTGCGCTGAAATTTCCCACCAGTTGATTTTGTATCGTACCAGTCGGTATGCCATTTTCCTTCTATTAAAAGCCCCATCGAATATTCCTAAAATCTATTAACTATAAGATCCTGATGCTTCTGATATTTCTAAACCTAAAACTCATAATTTAATTGGTTAGTATGGTACATACGTATGGCCAACAATTAAGTAAAATATAGTCTATAGATTTCAAAAATTGTTAACGTAACACTACTGCCTATCTAACAGGTTAACTCAATTGACTAACACGGCATTCTCATCACTTAATTTGGACGCTAGATTACTTAGTAATTTACCATCCTTGGGTTATGAGCATATGACCTCTATTCAAGAAAAGAGTCTGCCGCACATCCTTTCCGATAGCGATATTATTGCGCAGGGAAAAACGGGCTCAGGAAAAACAGCGGCCTTTGGTCTTGGTTTGCTTAATAAACTTGATGTAAATATTTTTCATGTGCAATCACTAGTCCTTTGTCCCACAAGGGAGCTTGCAGATCAAGTTGCCAACGAACTTCGAAGGCTTGCCCGTGCAATTCCAAACGTGAAAGTACTAACACTATGCGGTGGGCTTCCATTTGGACCACAGGCTGCATCTATAGCTAATGGTGTTCATATTATTATTGGGACACCTGGTCGCGTTGAGGATCATTTAAGAAAAAGCACTTTACGGCTAAAGACTCTAAAAACAATTGTCTTAGATGAAGCTGATCGCATGATGGACATGGGATTTCAGGAAACTCTTGATGTGATTATTGAGCAAATTCCAAAAAAGCGGCAAACACTACTTTTCAGCGCTACTTTCCCAGAAAACATTCGGTCTGTTGCTAAACGAATCATGAATGACCCGATAAAAATTCATGTCGAGTCAACTCATGACAGCATCACTATCAAACAACATTTTTATAAGGTTAATAATAATAACGAGGTAGATATACTGCGTTCGCTACTTCTGCAGAAAGGCTTCGAGTCAACTCTAATATTCTGTAATACAAAAACAGAAACACAGAGGGTTTCCAATCAACTAATTACTGCTGGATTTAGCGCTCTAGCATTGCATGGCGACTTTGATCAACGAAATCGAACGCAAACTCTTGTTCAGTTTTCTAATAGAAGCATTCAAATTCTAGTAGCTACCGATGTGGCGGCCCGGGGCATAGATATTGATTCTTTAGACGCGGTCATTAACTTTCATGTCGCAAGTTCTTCAGACATACATTTACATCGTATCGGACGTACTGGTCGAGCTGGAAAGACTGGTATAGCGATTACACTATTTAGAGAAAAAGATGTCTATAAAGTGGATCTAATAAAAGAATCACTCGAGCAAGTCATTACAAATGAACCTCTTACCATTCTGGTAGAACCAACACCCTCTCCACCCAAAGCAGCAATGACGACCCTCTTAATATCTGGAGGAAAAAAACAAAAAATTCGGCCCGGAGATGTCCTGGGAGCATTAACAGGAAAAAATGGAATTAATGGATCTCAGGTTGGAAAAATCAACATTTTTAACGATCAAACTTTCGTAGCCATAGAACGTAAGGCAACCACCTTTGCCAAAAAAAAACTCGCCGAAGGTAAAATTAAAGGTCGTAACTTTAGAATCCGGGTGGTTAAATAATCATACAAGGATCAGTAAAATATACCTTAAGAAAATAAGACATGCATGCTTTTATCAAAAAGCATATAGCCTATTAAATATCACGGAAATCTTTCGTAATTACCAATGAACAACAGTACAACCAATCGTCAGGTGTGTTTGGCAAACCGTCCTAAAGGACTTCCTAAAGAAAATGACTGGGCCATCATAAATGGAACTATCCCAAAGATTGAGCAAGGCCAGGTACTAACTAAGATTAAATACATTTCAATTGATCCTGCAATGCGTGGTTGGCTAAATGATAGTCCATCTTATGTGCCACCAGTTGGACTTGGTTCTGTAATGCGGGCCCTCACAGTTGGTGAAATAATAGAATCAAAAAACGACTTTTTTCAGGTTGGAGATTGGGTTTCAGGGCTCGATGGCGTTCAAAATTATGCTGTCTCTAATGGTTCAGAGTACATCAAGGCTGATCTGTCTATAGCCCCTCCACAAACATATCTGGGAACTCTTGGTATTGCAGGGCTAACCGCATATTGCGGATTAATCAATGTTGCTAAACTTCAAACCAATGAGACTATTCTCGTTTCTGGTGCTGCTGGCTCTGTTGGTGCCCACGTTGGTCAAATAGCCAAGATTAAGGGAAACAAGGTTATTGGAATAGCAGGTGGCAGTAAAAAATGTGCCTACCTTATCGATAAACTAGGGTTTGATGCGGCTATTGATTACAAAAAAGGAACCCTTTTAGAAAACATAAAACAAAATTGTCCTGATGGAATAGATTTGTTTTTTGATAATGTGGGAGGTACCACATTAGATGCTGGTCTCAGTGTTATTAATGTTGGCGCCCGAGTAATTATTTGCGGGGCAATATCTCAATATAATCTTACCAAAGCAATTGAAGGGCCAAGCAACTATCTATTGTTATTACGGCGCCGGGCACGAATGGAGGGGTTTATTTATTTTGATTACCGTACAGATTGGCCAAGCATGTTACAAGATCTTGCCGAATGGCGGAGCGCCGGTAAAATTTATGGATTAGAAGATATTAACGAAGGCCAAGTTGATATTTTTCCATCTACTCTGCTACGACTTTTTAGCGGCGACAACTTCGGCAAACTGATAATTAAATTACCAGACTAATGAATCAAAAGCACCTCATATAATTATCTCGCAAGCGGGTCTGGTCGCAACTGAAACTTAACAGCCTTACTGGTTACACCTTCACCACCCTCAGTATGCCAAGGTGCATGAATCGCGTAGTTTGCCCAAAGTCCTCTGCCTTTCCATCCAGAGTTTGGATCATCTATCCGGCCATCAACACCACGTGTCGAAAATCCCATAGGGTAAGGCACACGTAATACGACAAACTCTCCATCTGGTTGTAGAACTAATAGTGAATCAGACCCGGTTCCTGTCGCAATCGGCACATTCTTGCCAAGACCTAACGTATCGAATTGATCTACCCAGTTGTAGTACAACATATCAGCACTGCCTGAATAGGTAACGTCCTTAAAGTGAGGTCCTGGTGTCTCATGCAGTGTCCACCCTTCTACACAGTGCTGTCCTGTAGCCGTTGGCCCATTAAGTACTGGACACTTACGGCGATCAAAGCTTGCAAAATGGCCACTACCAGCTAAAGCAGTCCATATAACTCCTTCACGGTCAATATCGATCCCCCTTGGAGTAAAACCACTAATAGTTGAAGCTGGATTATTAAAGGGAGGCTCATAGACCTCTGCAAGGCATGTGTTTGGAGGATTTGCCCCAGGACTCAGTCTTATTATCGCACCTGGTACGTTATAACCCTGCGCTACCCATATCGACCCATCAACAGGACTTGGGATAATTCCATAACTACCTCCATCTATCCGTTTGTCCTTAGTGGGATCAATTGGCTCATTTGGCTCAACATACTCATCCTGCTGACCATTACCATTAGTATCTAGTATAAAAGGACACCAGCCCTGTGACTGTTGCTCATCGCCAGTTTCATCAAATAATCGCATATTTAACCAGCCCAAAACTGGGCTACCGGGATTACTTGCCCATACAGTATTGTCTTCATCTTCTGCTATCTGTAAATGGTGCGTACCAAAACAAGTATCAATTAATGAAAAACCCTCTGTTGATGGGTCATAAACAGAAAGATGTCGATTACTTCGTTCTACAGGAAAAAGTTTAGCTGATGGATGATTCGAGCCTTCACGACAAAAATCAGGTGTCTCAGGTGCACGAATTGTGTGAGTAAGCCACACTCTCCCCATATGGTCCATCATTGGATTATGCAAACTGGCTTTACCAGACCATACAATCTCATCCCCATTATGAGCTGAGGGCTGAAAAACAAATTGCGGGTTCATAAAGGGTGTATCTTCGTCACGGACAGGAGCAGTAAGTCGAGTCAAACTATTATTCACTGGATCGAGGATATTTAGATCCGGTGTACTGAACTCCTGTACCCCATAGACAAGTCCATTGGGGTTGAGCATTGGGTTCCGTTTATCAGTAGAGACTGTATCGTGAACAAAACCAACCGGATCAGCCCAATCCCACTGAGTAATCACAAGATTACGCTCAATACCCTGTGGTCTAGGGGGCTCAGATGGAACCTCGCCTTCTACAATCCGATCGGTCCAATCTGCATACATCTCTAATGCTCGGCGGCGACCAAACCGCGACATAGCGGCTGTCATACTTGCACCAGCTTGCCCCGATTGAACACGTCTGTCCCACGCATCTACTGTGGAATCAAAATCACCTAGTTCTTTTGGGATCTCACGGGTAGCTTTATTACCTAACTGGTGACAAACCGAGCACCCTCCCCCCACTGCTCCTGCTTTCATCTGACCAATCCAGTGAAGCTGACTTACCAAACCAGTCGCTATTCCATTGCCATTAGGACCTGTTCCAGGAAAATCACTCTTTGGTGGAATCTCAAGCAGTGAATACCAATAACTTGATGGATAGTATTGGGCTGCCTCCTGAGCAGTGGGTGCTTCCACAGCTGTCAGATTAACAATTTCACCAGGCGCTGCTTCTATCTTTGGAGAATCAATCAGTCCATAACCACGCACCCAAATGTCATAACTGGCTAAGGGTAGGTCTGGTATCAAGTAGTGGCCTGATTCATCTGTCACAACAATCTTACGAAAACCTGTTGGCAAATCCCTAGTCTCCGCAATCACCCATACACCCGCTTCAGCACCACCCTTACTAGCAACCAATCCACCAATATCGTCTGTATCAATTGTGACCCCATTAGAATCAATTTGGGCGGTACTGTTCCTAGCCAATAAAATACTGGCAATTACGATAACTGCTACTACAGAAAAAAATCTCATCGTTCAAACATCCTTTAATTCGAGCTAATCCTGCCGAAACGCTCTTGAAACATCTTGAGCACAGTTATAGCTATAAAGTCTCAATTCTGGGGCATAAATCCATTCAATAGTGCCACTTAGTGGCTCTGCTAGATACTCCTCATCTTCTAAAAGAATGTCTAAGGTGATACGCCTACGATCCTCACTTAGAGTGTATCTCTCAACAACATGCTTTTGAGCACCCGATGGTACCCCAGGACCATTGCCAGTCCTATGATCAGAAAAAAGCCTACTATCTACAACTAGAGTTTCATTTTCCCACCATCCAATTGAATGTCCCTGCTGAGTACGTTCACCATCAACCGGATGCTCACGTCCATCCATGAAAATATTTCTTTCTACATCAAAAAACTCACTACGCATGGAAACAACATCATTCTGAACGTTTATTTCATTTAAATATAAGCCCGTTGTTATTAACCATGGTGACGTATGCGCAATACATTGAGCTACTGGGCTATCGGTATAGAAATTGTAGGCATTTCTTGCAATAGCACCTTTTTCTGTAAGTGTAGGACTACTCAAACGTTGTCGAAACTCGCTATCTGCCTGACCACCAGATCCCTTCCATACCCCTGATAAATTAGAGGCTCTAGCAATACCTTTAGGATCTGGAGATGCAGCTGAAAGAATCAACCCATCCTCTTTTTCAAGAGTCAACAATATCGCATAGTTACGAGATGAATCACGCTCAGGATGACCTCGAATAATTACCGTATCCCCTGGTTTTAGAGAGTCCTGAGTCCATCCTCCGCGGCTCAGTATTGGGGTTGAGCTAGTTTCTATTTTCCACTCAATAGGATTCTCACTAACACCAACAGTTTCAACCAAAAAATACACATGAGGATTTCGCCAGTCATACGTAATCACTTTGGCTTCAAAAGCGACTATCGTATCTTTATCAAACCCCGCCTCACTATGATGCGCATAGATTAACCATCTCGGAACAACCATTAGTGCAATAAAAAAAATAGACACCTTCATTCTTGGCCACCCCACTTACTTTCAATATAGAACGATTGTAAACAATCTTAACAAGGATTCTATGAAACCCTCACAACAGGCATAATCCCCCACCCCACAAAGGAACCACTCAATGACAACCGTCACACAATCAATTTCTAATTTCGTCATAACTACAGATTACAACGATTTACCAGACTGGTGCATTCATGAAGCTAAACGCACTTTGCTAAATATGTTGGCAATATCTCTATCAGCGTCAGAGGCACATGGGGCAAAAATCCTTATCGAATGGGCAAAACATGAAGAAGCTTCAGAAAAATCTGCCATTATCGGTACGAGTCTAAGAACATCTCCTAGTAATGCTGCTCTTTTAAACGGCTTTCTCTGTCATCTACAGGACTATGATGACACGCACTTTCCAACAATCCTGCATCCAACAGCACCAGTTTGGCCTGCTGTTCTAGCACTTTCTGAAAATCTCGGTACTAGTGGTCGCGATACTCTTTGTGCCTTCACACTAGGGGCAGAGGTTGCCTGTCGAATTGCAATCTCTGTGCATCCTTGGCACTACGATCAAGGGTGGCATATTACTGGTACAGCAGGTGTTTTTGGAGCAGCGGCTGGTGCCGGCAAAGTCATTGGATTAGATAATTCACAACTTACCAATGCTTTAGGTGTCGCCGGAACCCTTTCTGCAGGAGTGCGTGAAGTATTTGGCACCCATGGTAAGCCTCTGCATGCAGGTCATGCTGCTGAGAATGGATTACGAGCAGCGAAATGGGCACAAGTAGGATTTACAGGTGGCAATGACATTATCGGCGGAAGACGTGGATTTTGGGCTGTTGCCTCACGTGACGGACATTCTGAAGAAGCACTAGTCGGAGATTTTGGGAAACGTTGGGAATTAAAAATGAATGGATTAAAGCCTTTCGCTAATGGAATTGTTTCTCACCCAATACAGCAAGCCGTCATTGAACTACGCAATGAATTTTCACTAAAAGCTGAGCAGATTGATTCAATCGAAGCAAGAGTTCATCCCCTTGTGCTTGAACTCATGAACAGAGCAAACCCTCAAGTTGGCTTAGAAGGAAAATTTTCATTTCAACATTGTGCTGCCGCAGCTCTTATTGATGGAGCTGGCCATGACGCACAGTTTTCTGATGAAAAAGTTAATGATCCAACAATTAGCATGGTTAGATCAAAAGTTTCAGCAATTGTTGATAATGCTGTTGCTGAGGATGAAGTGTATCTGAGCATTAATCTTCTGGATGGACGCAAACTAGAAAAACATATAAAACATGCGACAGGATCGCCCACTAACCCAATGACTGATGAAGCATTAAATGAAAAATATCATACGCTTGCAAGCGAGGTGCTTCCACAAACTCAAGCAGCAGAATTAGCCTCTGCAGTTTGGAATCTTGATAACTCATCGGATGTTTCAGACATTAGTCGCCTGATGCAAAGAATTTGAAGATTCGCACATTACTTACAAGAAGATGGGCTAGCTGACATGCCAAACTAAACAGCTGAACTTTGAACATAGAGCCTCTGGCGGCTATAGATCAAAACAGAAGTTAGTTGGCAAAAATAAAGGGGAAGTACTGACTTCAACTACTGTTATGACTGATAAAGAAACACAAAAACAAAGCTTAGTTGCCTGCATCCGCATGTTGGAACAATCCAATATAATTGACTACAACGGGCATGCGAGTATTCGTCTCTCCGACGACCATATGCTTATTAATATAGGCTCATGCCAACGCAGCCGACTGACAAGCCACGATATCTGTACGATCAATTTCAATGGTGATGTCATTGAAGGCAATGGCAAGCCACCACTGGAATTCCATCTCCACGCTGGTATCTATAAGGCTCGA
The DNA here is from genome assembly GCA_029243585.1 of Gammaproteobacteria bacterium. GTDB lineage: Bacteria > Pseudomonadota > Gammaproteobacteria > Steroidobacterales > Rariloculaceae > UBA6522. The sequence continues at coordinate 5,195 of JAQWRR010000017.1, read as the reverse complement.
AAAGACGTTCAAGCAATTGTTCATGCGCATCCTAAATGGTCTACATTTCTCACAATGGTGGGACAAGACTATCAACCAGTCTATGCTCAAGGAACTTTGATTTATCCAATGCCAGTTCTAGACACACCAAATTCTATTAATAATCCAACTATGGCCCAGCGGTTAGCAGACACACTAGGCGAGAAGCCAGCTGCCATGATGAAATCTCATGGTGCAGTTACCTGTGGTAAAAACATAGTTGAGGCCTTTGTCCTTGCTAACTATCTAGAAGAAAATGCTTATAGGCAGTATCAGGCCTTACAGATAGGTAAGCCATACTCATTCTCGGAAACTGAAATCTCAGCCTGCCAAGCTAAGCTCTGGAATGAAAGTCTGTTTAATAGAACATGGGATCATTTTTACTCAAAACTGAACCAAAAATAAAATAACATTATTGTTAATGGTTTATGCATAAGACTGACATGCCCAATAAAAACCGTTTTTTCTTAGCTGGTGTTGTGGGTTGGCCAATATCACACTCTTTTTCACCGCTAATGCATAACTACTGGATAAAGCAAAATAAATGCATTGGTTTGTACCTCCCGCTCGCGGTTCAACCATCTGGACTTGCCACAGCGCTTTCAGTTCTTAAGCCTTTAGGCTTTTCAGGGTGTAACGTTACTATTCCACATAAGCAGATGGCGCTTAAAATCGTTGATGAAGTAGATGAAACTGCTAATACTATTGGCGCAATCAGTTGTATTACTGTCAAAAAAAATGGCTCTCTTTTAGGTACTAATAACGATTGGTATGGGTTTGTTGCCAATTTAAAATATGAGTATCCAGGTTGGAGAGCAGACACAGGACCTGCCGTAGTTATTGGTGCTGGTGGGGCCTCACGTGCAGTTTGCTATGGTCTAATGCGTGAGGGAGTTAAAGAAATTAGACTAGTCAATCGTACCTTCTCTAGTGCAGACCTCTTGGCCAGTCAACTTGGAACATCAATCAAACCATTACCATGGGAGACAAGGCATAAGGCTTTGGAAGGTGTAACAATCGTTGTTAACACAACAAGTCAAGGCATGATTGGGCAACCAGCCCTTAACATCTCTCTTGATCATTTACCAAAAAATGCCATAGCAGCAGATATTATCTATACACCTCTCGAGACACCTTTTTTGACTATGGCAAAAAAACGAGGTAATCCCACGCTAAATGGTATAGGCATGCTTTTATACCAGGGCATACCAGCCTGGAAACAGTGGTTTAATATTGAAACAACTGTCTCATTAGAATTAAGAAAAATAATGGAATCTAGTCTAATTACAGGCTAAATCTTCGTTTACGTTAAGCATATCTAACTTAATGTTAAGCTATACGTATTAAAATAAAGTGTTATCGCATCGTTCACCGATGCAGAACTAGTTGCTTAGAGTGTGTTGATATGAGCCTCTTAAACATAAAACAATCAAAAGCTATATTTTTAATAGCAGGTTTTTGTTACTTAACGATAGCTAATCCACAATACATTGGTCGCATGGTGCTACCACAGAATGATTTCACGTGGAGTTGGGGTGATGAAAACTTGGCTCGTGGCGGAAACAGACAGTTCTCTATGGTTGGAAGTGAATCAGGCTTCCGGTGCGAGTTAAATGCGAGGATGAGATTGACAAGCCGCCTCACAAGACAAGATATAAGGACGCTTGAAAATAGCATTCGAGATAATGTATTTTTCGTACAAGCCGTAGCTAATTCTATGTATTACCTTGAAATACAGCGTGACCTAGGATACGCAACTCTAGACTGTATTCGGCCTCAAGTAGACAGAGATGCAGATGAAGAAGCACGAACAGAAAGAGAGGTGAAGGCTAGAGAAAGAGCGGCAAGGGAGCGAGAACGTAGAAGAGCCCGTCGTGAGCGTTAAAGCAATTAAGATTAATTTTTTTATAGCTAACATATAAATCATAATAAACAAGTAGTTACACTGCTTTAATAGAATTATTCTCACCTAAAATAAACTACGCTTTTAGATCGGTGAAGCGTACAATAACTATTATGAGTGACGTGAATAGTCGACGACAGCTACAGATAATCATTGTAGTGGCAAGTATGCTGTTAAGCGGTTGTTCAACATCTATTTGGGTGGAAGCCGATTTTCCCCAGCCCTTAGTTAATCAGTTGCCGGTTAGCATGGGTTTAATACTTGATGATGACCTGCTTGATTACGTTCACTATGAAGAACTACCAAGACAAGCGTCTTATACGATACAAATCGGTGAAGCTAATGAACTGATGTTAGTTCAATTATTTGAATCTATGTTTACGGATCTTACAGAATATAATGAATTTCCTTTAATTGAACCTGACAGTGTTGAGATTGACGGGGTTTTATGGCCCGAACTAGAACGATTTGAATTTGATGTCCCTGTCGGTCAAAGAGATGAATTTGTGGAAGTCTGGATTCAATATATTGTGAAACTTTATGAAACGGACGGTCAACTAGTAACTGAATGGCCTGTTAGCGGTTACGGTAAAGCCGAGATGATCGATAGAGACGATGCCCTAAATAGTGCTATCGTAGTAGCCATGCGTGAAGTTGGAGCCACTATATCAACAAAATTTACTGACCAGCCTGAACTTCAGGACTGGTTGCAGGAGAGAGGGAATGAAGCATCGCTTTAAAGAAAAGCGACATTCAATCAGAGAATTAGGAATATATTTGAATCCAGCGCTGATATTTGCAACGTTACTTGCAGATTGTGCATCTCATAACAGACTAGCAGTAGATCTAAAGTAGGGCCTAAAGATAATGAGCTTATGAATACAGCTAAACTATTTCTGTTAGTAGCAGTCTTCCTTGGAATTCTTGGTGGATGTGGTGTTACCACTCGGATCGAACCGTATAAGCAAAGTGATGTTGTTGTTGGTCAAGATGAAAGCATTGTAGTACTAGCGCGTAAACATCACTCTTCTCATGAGGCAGAACAACGAATAGTTGACTGTATAAGCGACCGCCTTGCTAGCGGAGATGACGCCTTGAATGTGTATAACAACATAGAATTTGAAGATGAGTTATACCCCTGGTTTGAACCATCAATGGCACCGGTTACTACTGTTGAGCTTTCTGAGTTACTTACACGTGAAAACGTACTGAACCAGGTGCTTTCTACCGGTGTGCGGTTCGTTGTTTGGCTTGATGGGTCAACTACCCGGGTTGCCAGCGGAGGTGGTATAAGCTGTGCTGCAGGTGTTGGTGGCGCAGGTTGTCTGGGGTTAGGTTGGTGGGAGGATGATTCAATCTATGATGCTACTGTCTGGGATCTTCAAGAACTTTCTTCCGCAGGGACCATTTATGCAGATGTTTCAGGGCGCTCTGTAATGCCAGCATTAGTGATCCCAATTCCTCTCATAGCACGACCACAATTAGCTGCGTGTAGGGGTCTAACCCAACAATTAAGACAGTTTTTAACCTCTCCTGGGTATGGTAACGGCCCAATCACGAGCTCAGAATAAACCTGACTAATACGGTCTAAAGAAATAAGCATCCATATACTTAAGCTCATCAGACAATTACTACCTTTAGTAAAACAGTTTATTTGAAGTTAAGACTGTGACTAAGCTTTCACCAAGAGCAAATAAAGAGCTTAGACTAGCGCTCCAGCTTATAGGGCTTGGGTTCTTTGTTTTACCACCTGCAGTGTATACAGTTGGATTACAAGTAGTCGGAGATTATACCGATGATGGTGGCTTATGGGCTCTAACTTCTAGCATTTGGCTTGAATTCATAAGGTTAAACCCTATGGCTCTTTTATTAGTCCTCAGTCCTTATTTAATTATTCAAACCTTCCGGTTTTCTTATTACTTCCGTCATAAAAAATAAAAAATCATTAAATATCATTACCTTAAGATTTCTTTATAGATCACCTCTTATAAAAATCTTATTTTTTTGCTTATCTTGGGTTATCGCTTTGAGCCTAAAACTATATTGTATGTGTAGGATTTCGCCTTAACTTACTTATGTCCTATTACCTACATTCAAATTACATAGAATTTTATTTCAAAACATAAAGCCTAAAACTTTCTCTAAGAATCTGAAAAGTTGTCGTCATACTGTTCGGGATTAGTTACGATAGGGACTAGGCTAGATCTTAACCCCTTTACTAATTGTTTAAGGAGATAGCGTGATAGGAAGCATTAGGTTATGGATAATAACGTTTCTCTGGTTAGGCTTACTAAGCGTAACTTATTCTGCAGACGAACCAGCAGAACCTTTAACCATCGCTGATAAGCACTCTGAAATAAGTCAGCGTGTGGCTCGTATCATCGAAGACCTTCATTACGCAAAGCCTCGAATTGATAATTCATTGTCTTCAGCTATTCTTGATCGATATCTTGATACTTTAGACGGTAATAGGCTTTATTTTCTTCAAAGCGACTATACATCTTTTGGGCGTTATCGCTATGAATTGGACGAACGTGTAAGAAATGGCGATCTCGCGCCAGTATTCGAAATTTTTAATACGTTTCGTACCCGCACTGCAGAAAGAGTGGCCTATGCAAACATATTGTTAGCAGAAGAACCTGATTTCACTGTAAATGAGTCATTCCAATTTGATCGCAGTGAATTGGGTTGGGCTAGATCGGAAGAAGAACTTCAAGAAGTTTGGCGTAAACGAGTTAAGAATGATGCTTTAAGTTTAACTCTTACAGAAAAGCCTTGGGAAGAAACTTCTGAATTACTCAAGCAAAGATACGAACGACTTTTAAGGCGTGTAACCCAGATTACATCTGATGATGTTTTTGAAACATTCATGAACTCGTTAGCTCACACTGTAGATCCTCATTCTAGCTATTTATCTCCACGTAATAGCGAAGAATATCGTATCCAAATGAGTCTCTCTTATGATGGTATTGGAGCATCACTACAGCTTGAGGATGACTATGTCACAGTGACCAACATAATTCCTGGTGGTCCGGCTTATATTGATGGTCAACTAAAACCGGCAGATCGAATAACGGCAGTTGGTCAAGGTGAAAATGGTGATCTTGTAGATGTAATTGGGTGGCGCTTGGACGAAGTTGTTCAACTCATCAGGGGACCGGGCGGCACAGTTGTTCACTTGCAGGTACTCGATGCTGGAGCAGCCCCAGGTACCCCTGAACGTGCACTTTACCTGGTTAGAGATCAGGTAAAACTTGAGGAACAAGCTGCAAAA
>JAQWRR010000015.1 GCA_029243585.1 Gammaproteobacteria bacterium | reverse complement strand
TGTAGTCTATTAAGCAAACCAGCTTCTAGAAAACCAGATACAGTTTTTCCACCTCCTTCAACAAATATAGTCATCAACTTATGTCTATGTAATACACTTATTAATTCATCAAAAGAAAATCTTTCATTTTTCATGGAAATTGCAATTGTTTTAATACCCTCAATTTTTTTAGGGGCATTAGAAACTTGTTTCTCATCATAAAAAATCAGCGTTTTTGCCTGTTTATCTGAAAAAACATTCAAATTCATAGGTAAACTGAGTTTTGGATCAAATACGATTCGAATTGGGTTTTCACCCTCAACCTCTCGTGTTGTCAACTGAGGATTATCTTGAAGTACAGTTCCAGCACCTACTAGTACTGCATCACACATTGCTCTCATTCTGTGGAGATGCAAAATATTTTCTGGGCCCGTTACATAATGAGAATCACCTGATCTAGTAGCAATATACCCATCTAGCCCTTGCCCTAAATGCCCTAGAAAAAATGGTTTTTCTGGAAGAACATTACAGATAGGTAGATATAAATCTAAGAAATCTTGAATATTAGGGCTAATGTCTGAATGACTCACCCAACCTATAGGCTGCTTCCATAAGAGTAAAGTACGTCTATCACCATTTGATAAGACAGATAGCTTTCTAGAATCATTTAGGCCATAACCTCTGCCATTTTCTGGTTTTATACCTTGTCTGACCCAAAGTCTAGCTAGAAGCAGGGTATGCCATATGTCCTTAATATTCATATCAGTACCGGTACAATATATGTATGTGTTGGGTATAGTAGAGCCATATAGGAAAATCAATCATTATTCAGAACAAGTCACTAACTGTTATCTTAGCACTCAACAAGGATTAGGCAGAAACGATGAGCTCTAGAGAATTAAATGGATGCATGGAAGCATTAAAAACTGATCGGGCTGTGGAAGAATTACGGCGTGGACGAGCTATTGAACTTATTGAAGGTTCTAAAAGTTGGGTTATCGCTGCTGTAGAAACCCTCGAACTATCTCTTCTTAAACAGTTGAAATCGTTATATAACGATAAAATCAAATTACTTATTACAGCCCAGCGAGCTGAATCAGCAGGTTTATCAAAAAACTTAGACGCCCCTGTAGAGATTGAGTTTAAAAATGACCTAGATCTCGAAAATATTAGGTCATTAGCTGGGCTTAAGCCTATTATTTCTCAAGAAAAAATTCTAAAAACCAAACCCTCTCAAAACCTGAATTCTACGATAGCAGCGTTCCAATTAGCCAAGATAGCTAGGCTATTACCTGCTCTTCTATGTATGCCCAGCAAAGAAACATTTGATTCGAATGTCATGAGCATAAATATTTCAGACATAGAGAATTCCCAATCGACATGTCATAACTTAAAACTTATCAGTAAAGCCCGTGTACCTCTCATTGAAACAGAATTTTGTGAAATGGTACTTTTTAGGCAACAACGTGGGTTTGGCGAACATTTGGCAGTTATAATTGGTTCTCTGGACTCACAACCTATCACAACCGTTCGTTTGCACTCTGCGTGCTTAACAGGAGATCTGCTTGGAAGTCTCCGTTGTGATTGTGGGGATCAATTAAAAAGTGCTGTCAGCAATATTGCTTCATTTGGCAGTGGAGTGCTGTTGTATCTTGATCAAGAAGGACGTGGCATCGGCCTTGCCAACAAATTACGTGCTTATGCCCTTCAGGATATGGGGCTAGACACACTTGATGCAGATCAGCATTTAGGTTTTTTACCAGACGAACGTACATATGAAGTAGCGGCATCCATGCTCAAGGGTCTTGGCATAAACAAAATCAACTTACTGACAAATAATCCATCAAAAATAAATGCATTGAAAGAATATGGTATTGATGTTGTCGAACGACTACCACTAGTAGCCCCTGTTAATTCACATAATCAGCGTTATCTTAAAGCAAAACTAGATAGGGCTGGTCATCTCTCCGAGTGATATAAAGCACAAAACAAAGATTACTTTTTAGGTTCTTTTTTGATAATACTTAATGGCGTATCGACAACCTCCGTTAATAGTCTTGCTAAACAATTAGCAAGATACTTTAAATAGGTTGCACCTCGTATTGGATCGGCATTAGCTGCATTACCACATACTCCAGCTGAATTAAGGTCCTGACTCATCCAACCGAATCCAATAGGTGACTCAACATGAAGAAACTCATTTTGAGATTTAAGCGTAGACGATAAGCTTGAAAAATCCTTTAGAGCATTCTCGCGCACCAAATCAGGTCTCAAATGCATTATTAAAGATGTTTCTACTTCACCACCATGCAATCCATGAAGAAGTTCCTCTTTATCAAATAATCCTACAGGCGAGCCAAAAGAAAAATAATTAGTGCGAACCACAAGCATCTGCATTTCAACTCTCAGATGAAGAGCTGCTATATCAACTAATGCTGATTGCCCACCATGGCTATTAAATATAACAAGCTTACGAATACCTGATCTGCGTACGCTTGTACCTACAGCTTTCCATAATGCGAGAAGTTCTTCGGCACTTACAGTTAAAGTTCCAGGAAAATCTATGTGTTCAAGGCTACTACCAATTGTCATCTCCGGTAAAACCAATACTGTGAAATTGTCTGGCAGAATCGGTAATGTTGCTGAAATAATAGCCTCATTAATTAAAGCATCAGTCGATAATGGCAGATGAGGTCCATGTTGTTCGATAGCTGCTACTGGCAAAAGCGCGACAGTTTTTAAAGAATCTATAGCAGAAAAGTCAGTTGTCGCCAGGTCTTTCCAGTACCCACTTCTCATAACAATGCTGTCAAGGCCTAAAGCCTTATAGCCTCAAACTCAATCATAATATCTACCGTATCTCCTACCCAACCATTCTCTACACTATAATTCATACCAAAATCTGAACGTTTAAAACTACCACGGGCTGAAACACCCATCACATAGTTTTTATCCCCAAAAGGGTAAACCCCACTCTTATTCCAAGTGGCAACCAAAGTCAAAGGTCTTTCTACTCCAAGCAACTGTAAGTCACCAGTTATTTCAAAAGTTTCTTCATTAATTACTTTTATTATTTCACCTGAAAAAATTAGAGATGGGAATTTACGGCTATTTAGAAAATCTGCACTTCTCAAATGAGCATCGCGTCTTCTATGGTTGGTAAATACACTGTCAGTCTCTACATTGATAATCACACTTGACACTTCACCAGTTTCTTCATCAAATTTATATGAACCTACAAATTCTCGAAAAAAACCAAAAACTTTTGCAAAACCAATGTGCTCAACAAAAAAACCTATAGTAGTGTGCTCTGGATCTAGTTCATACTGATAGTCTTGTGCTCTAACAGTCGAGCAAACTGTCATAAACAGGCACAAAAAAACCAAGACCCATGAATTACTGAATCTATTAAATTTTTTAGTATGGGAGCAACCTACATTCATATTCATAATAGTAAAAATCAAGTCAATTTTTTTCTGCTATCGTTCATTCCAGCCAGCACTAATCAAATAATCCTCTACGGTCATAAGTCCCGGGAACTCCTCGTTTAAAGCACCCATATCTACTTGCACTGGATTTGATAGATACCATGTATCACGAGAGATAGCAGTTGGTGTCGCACTAGAGGAAAATTCCTCCCAAGGTATTTGCTCATAAACCACCAATTTACCAAGCTGTCGACTCATAGCTGCTGCGATATCAGCATAAGATATCTGTTGTCCAGCGATGTCTAATTCTCTATTGATCCACATATCTGGATTACTAAAAGCCTCAGCTACTATCCGACCAATGTCGGCGGGGGCTATATGATGTCTAGCCATATCAGCTGGGAATACTGTCCGGTATATGCTTTCATTGGCCGCCTCCCAAGCGCCTTCAAGATTTATCATGAAACTTGGAGGCCTAACAATAGAATAAGGCATACCTAAACCACGAATATAATCTTCAATCTGACGTTTACTCTCAAACTGGGGAACACTAGTCCCTAGTCGAGCATAAAGAACCGAGGTATATATAAAATGTTGAATGCCTGCTCTCTTAGCCGCATCAGCAAATGCCATACTTTGCCGAATTTCCCCTTCAACACCAACTCCTCGATACTGTTGCACGGAAAATGCTCCGTGGGCTCCATTCAATGCTGAATCAAGTGAGCTAGTATTATCAAAATCACCTCGTACCATATGAGCGCCTAGTTCACTTAGGGCTATTGAAGCTTCACTATTTGGATTGCGTGTCAGTCCACGCACTATGAATCCTCGGTCTAACAATGAACGTGCAACAGCTCCTCCCTGAGTTCCTGTAGCGCCTGAGACAACTATTATATGAGGATCATTAGCAGATTCTTGTCCAAAAACAATAACCGGTAATCCAATCATCATGAAAAACAGAACAACTCTTCGTAAAATTTGATTTTTCATCAGTATTACCTCAACAAACTATGGCTAACATTTGGCATATAAAAACCAAATAAACATTAAATAAAAATTTAACTATAAAGATACAGGTTCAAAAAACACTCTCTTAATCCAAGAAAGCTCTAATCTATCAAAGCTGGTGATCTAACCTTTAAGAAGACTTTATTCTCAAGGCATGGCGTACCCCATTTCACCAGGAAACTCTTCATTTAGTGAAATCATTGCATCAGAATCGATAAGAAAACATTCAGTCCGATTGTAACTCTGATCAATGGTTCCACAAGTTGGCAAGCGCTCTCTTAATCGGATCATTGTTGGCGTGTCGCCTCGAATACCATATGAGACAAGCAAACGAGCTGCCTCAGTTTCGGTTTGCCCATGTATAAGCATGGCACGTAAACGACCACGATTAGGCGTAGTAGATATAAATGCAGCAATGCTGACCCTATCTCCAGGATTAACCGTATCATCTGTCCAGCCCTCACGTGCTAATTGAGCGGCGGGACTAAGTTCCAGCAACCAACCCTCCTCCTCTCCAGCCTCGTTTGGTACGTTCACAATTAAAGCGCCATGAGGATTCAAAATTCTAAAAACACGTACGGTACCATTAAGAACCTCAATAGCCTCTTCCCCATCTTCTGTCAGTTTTGCAGGAAAAGAATGATGTGCGAGCGACAAGCCTGACCAAGTTATAAATACAGCTATTACCATGAAAACAAACAACCTATCTAGCAAAAAAATATTCACAGATAATTGACTATTTTTCATTTCCCCCTCCTTCTAGACTCAATCATGAATCAAATTTAACTCATTTGTGAAACATTCTTAGTAATTTTTTTATTGGACTAAGTCTAAGCTTCCAATATTAAACTTCTTTTTCAACCCTCAGTTCAAATGTATAAAGAAAATTATTGAACTTTTAGTCAAATCCAGCTTAAAAATAAGCTCATAAACATCTCAGGTAAGAGGAAAACTCCTACTAAACTTCAGATATAAGAGATATATTCATCTAATACGTTTTAAATAAGAATGTGGGGGGAGCATCATGAACATATTAAACATACATAAGAGAATCTTGGTCGCTGCATTTATCCTTATAGGATGCCTATCAATAGCATTTGGGCAACAAGGAAATTCATCTAATATACCTGAAGCATTTACTAGTGCTAATCAGATGAAAAAATCAGCCTCGGTTTTTATAAATTCTTTAACCAGGCCTCAGCAGGACGCAATTATTTATGAATTTACTCCAGAAAACCGTACTAACTGGTCCAATACGCCTCCTTTCGTACACAAAAGACCAGGATTAAGACTTGCCTCTCTTACAAATTCCCAAAGACAATTGGCACATGAACTACTACGCGCGTCACTGTCTAGCCAAGGCTATCAAAAAATAACCGGGGTGATGCGTCTAGATAATATTCATGGTGCTCGCTCACTTGCAGAATTAGATCGTAATGGCCCTGCTGAAGATGACCGCATATATGTTCGGGAAGAAGCAGAAAGCTTTGGTGCGGGCAATTACGTCATAGCAATATTTGGAAACCCAAGCACAGACCGTGATTGGGGCTGGGTTATTCAAGGACACCATATGGGTGCAAGTTTTACAGTATCTGATGGCCACACCGGTTTTACCCCACTTTTTCTAGGAGCAACACCATTAGTGTTAGAAGAAGGCGTGTTAGCTGGATGGTCTGCGATGTCACATGAAGTAACAAGAGGTTTTGAACTAGTGCAGTCCCTTAATAGCGCACAACGCGCCATAGCTATTAAGAGCGATAGTCCTCCAAACGGACTCTTGGCTGGAGTTGGAAATAAAGACAATATTGCTATAAACCAAGGTTTACATGCAGCCAACATGTCAGTTCAACAACAACGTTTACTCCAAATTCTCGTTGAGGAATATGTTCGAAATTCAGATTTTGATGCTGCAGAAGCACAACTAGCAGCAATAGAAGAAGCGGGTTGGGAGGAGATTTGGTTTGAGTGGCAAGGACAAGTAGAAAACCCTAAAGAACCACTATTTTATAGGGTTCAGGGCGAACGAATTTTAATTGAATTAGTACAAAGGCCTAATCATATTCATACGATAGTGAGAGACCCAGCTAATGATTATGGTGAATACTGGCTTAATCAAATAGTAAACGAAGAATACAGTTCCAGTGATAGATTTGAAGTAGCAATTGAGGCTTATGAAATGAGTAGGGGTGCTCTTTAAATATAGTTTTCAGTAATAAATGTTACTCATAAATTTACAGACGACCTAAAATTATGACTTAAGTAGTGAAGTGTTTTGCAAGCGCTAGTTAATTCTTAGGATATTCATACCTAACTGATCGTATGACTTACTGTGTTGGGGAATCCTACTATTTAGCTAATCACTCCCTGGAAAAGAAAATTTAACTTTCTCCCGAACCCCACCTGATGGCCACCGTTGGGTAATTACCTTTGATCGTGTGTAGAACCGTACAGCCTCTGGACCATATATATGCATATCTCCAAATAAAGACCGTTTCCAACCACCAAAGCTAAAGTAGGCTACCGGAACAGGCAAAGGGACATTTACCCCTACCATTCCAACCTGAATATAATCACTGAAGTAACGAGCAGCTTCCCCATCTCTGGTAAAGATACAGGTACCATTACCATAGTCATGCTCATCAATTAGCTCTACAGCCTCTTCAAGACTATTAGCACGAACTACACAAAGAACCGGACCAAAAATTTCTTCCTGATATATACGCATGTTCTGTCTTACATCATCAAACAAACAGGGCCCAAGAAAAAAACCTGTTTCTTCGGATAGTTTAGAACGACCATCAACAATCAGTTTTGCCCCTTCTTCTATACCCAGGTCAACATAGCTCTTTACCCTATCTCTGTGCTCCCCTGTTATCAGAGGACCCAATTGGCTTGATGAATCCTTTCCATCGCCTAGAGTTAATGTTTCTAGGCGTTCAGCTAAAGAACTCACAAGAGAATCTGCTGTCTGGTCATCAACAGTCACTGCAACAGAGATAGCCATACATCTCTCACCGCATGATCCATATGCTGCCCCCAATAAAGCACTGACAGCATTATCAAGATCCGCGTCAGGCATGATAACTGCATGATTCTTTGCGCTTCCTAAAGCTTGTACTCGCTTACCGTTCTCCGTACCTTTCCTATAAACAGATTCAGCTACAGCAGAGGAACCTACAAAGCTCACAGCCTGGACACGTTCATCTGTCAACAAAATATCAACTGCTTGTTTATCACCGTTGATCAGATTGAACACTCCATCTGGAAGACCGGCTTCCTTCAATAATTCACCAATAAAAAGTGTTGCGCTAGGATCTCTCTCTGATGGTTTGAGGATAAAGGTATTTCCACAAATTAATGCTAGAGGGTACATCCATAGAGGCACCATCGCTGGAAAGTTAGAAGGGGTAATACCGACTACTACGCCCAATGGCTGATTTTCTGACCAGCTATCTATACCTCGACCAACATTTCTGCTGTGCTCCCCCTTTAATAGCTCTGGAGCTCCACATGCATATTCAATATTCTCAATGCCACGCTGCAATTCCCCACGAGCATCATCCAAGACCTTCCCATGTTCTTCCGTAATCAGGGATACAATTGTTTCTGCATTCTTTTCTATAAGCTCCTTAAATCTGAACATCACTCGAGCTCGGCTTAATGGAGTTGTATTACGCCACTCAGGAAAGGCCTTTTCAGCCGCAGTTATAGCTTCCTCAACAGTACTGGGTTCTGCAAGCACTACTTGCCGAATAATCTGGCCAGTAGCTGGGTTATACACTGGCAAGGGATTCCCTGAGTCAAGGACTCTTTGCCCGTTGATAAAATGACCAATTAAAGGCTGTGCGCCTGAATTTTTTCTAGATACAGAAGACATGAATTATGCTACCTCACCAATACAATCGCTTAAGATGTTAAATGCTTCATCCAGTTGTTCTTTTTCGCAAACATATGGTGGGGCCACTTGTAATGTATCACCTGCCCAACGTACATAAAGCCCCTTTTCCCAACACGCCACACCAATATCAAATGGTCTACGAACCAGATCGTTAGAAACTGGTTCTATCTGCACCGCCCCAGCCAAACCAATGTTACGAATATCAGTAACATGCTTGGTCCCACGTAATCCATGTATTAACTCTTCAAAATAAGGTGAAAGCTCATGCGCTCTATCTGTAAGCTTCTCCTGTTCGAAGATGTCCATTGCCGCAAGACCCGCTGCACAAGCAACTGGATGCCCTGAGTACGTATAGCCATGTGTAAATTCAACAGTATGCTCTGGGGTATCAGTCTCCATGAAACCTTCATAAATCATCGCACTTGCAACAACTGCTCCCATTGGGATAGTTCCGTTAGTAAGAGTTTTTGCCAAGCACATAATATCTGGAAAAACCCCAAAATGCTCCGCTCCAAAGGTACTTCCTGTTCGACCAAAGCCACTAATTACCTCATCAAAAATAAGCAAAATATCATGTTTATTGCAACTTTCACGCAACTGCTGAAGATACCCATGAGGTGGAACGATAACGCCACCAGAACCAGCAAAAGGTTCAACAACTACGGCAGCTATGTTTGAAGCGCCATGTTGATCAATTAGTTCTTCTAAAACATCAGCAAGCTCAATTCCATGCTCTGGAATCCCTCGAGAAAAAGCATTTTCAGGCAATATATTATGTGGCAAATGATCAGCCGTCATCAGCTCACCATAAGGCAAACGGTTTGGTTCAATCCTACCAACAGAAATACCGCCAAAATTAGCCCCATGATAACCCCTAACCCTACCAATCAATCGAGTCTTTTCTGGCTTCCCTTTATGATGCCAATAGGCTCTTGCCATCTTCAAAGCAGTCTCTACTGACTCTGATCCAGAGGTTGTAAAAAACACATGATCGAGACCTGCAGGAGTTATATCTTTAATTCGGTTTGCCAATTCAATTACAAGCGGGTGTACAAATTGGAATGCAGGGGAATAATCAAGCTCTAAAAGTTGACGATTAACAGCCTCTGCAATTTCAGGACGATTATGTCCAAACGCACAACACCATAACCCTGATAATCCATCAAATATTTTTCTGCCATCTGCATCAAGATAATAACAACCCTCTGCAGACACTATGAATCGAGGATTATCCTTAAACTTACGGTTACTACTAAATGGCAACCAATAAGGTTTTATATCGGCTTGTGCTATGGGCATTTCTGATAATACTGGTTGCTTGTGTTTAATAGCCATAAAACCTTCCTCCCTAAAAAAATAATTCTGCAGCAGTTAGCTGAAAAGTCTACGGTTTAATTCTGAACGTTTTTTCTAGCGCCGACTAACTCTTTGCCAATTTTTGGTTGGTCCACTTTGTTTCTGCCACCCATGATATGGATGCAATGCAAGTAGAGTTTTATCTCGAAAGAATAGTATTAGTATAGCTCCAGACATAAAACCACCCACATGCGCCCAAAATGCCACTCCACCTCCCTGAGTGCCCAGAGAAGCCACACCGCTAAACACTTGTATTAATAACCAATATCCCAGCATAAATACTGCTGGAACAGCAAATGTTGTCACAAAAAAACCAAGAAAAACAACCATATGAACACGAATTCTTGGGTAAAGCAGTATATATGCGCCCATAACCCCGCCAATTGCACCAGATGCCCCAACCATAGGTACGGCTGAAGCTGGATTAGAAATAATCTGCGCAACTGCAGCGACCAAACCACATAGCAAGTAAAAAGCTACGAATCGCCTAGGACCCATAGAGTCCTCAACATTTCCTCCAAAAATCCATAAGAACCACATATTTCCAATAAGGTGTAACCAACCGCCATGAAGAAACATTGATGTAATGGTTGTATGCCAAGCTGAGGTATCACCAAGCTCACACAAAGTACTTGGCCCAACCTGAAAACGTGTTCCAGCAGGCACATTCTGTAACAGCTCTCCAGGTATAAGACCTAATGTGCAAATAGAGCTGGCTAGAGAAGGATTAGAACCAATGCCCTGTACAACAATCCAAACAATGACATTAATACCGATTAGTCCATAGGTGGCTAATGGAGTAAAAACTTGGGGATTATCGTCTCTGATTGGAAACATAAGTCTGTTAAACGCTAAAAAAAACTATAAATTTATCGATACTATTTTAGTGAGCATGGCAACAGAAAACTCAGAATTAACTGTCAATCATATACATCTGGAAACTTTTCTCTAACCTCTTGCGCCAACTCTCGTGAAGTTTGGGCTACAGGGGGAAAATCATTAATTCTTTCATAAGGAATACAAGCATTGATAACACACCGCGTGTTATAGAGGGCATCTGGTGACTGGACCATTGGATCAATTCGAGATGACCAACACTTATCTAATAGTGTGATATCACTTTTAGGATCAGACCTCGTACCCATTGCCCAAAGAACATCCTGTATATCACTAGGATCTATATCATCATCTACAACTACGACATATCTTCCACAATATCCAGTCGGATTAATCTGTGAGGCGATTAATCCTGCCTGAGTTGCATGCCCAAAATATCTCTGCTTTATAGAAACAACAACAAATGTGCGTCCAGCACCACCCTGGTGCACCCAAATACCTCGCACATCTGGAACAGAGGCATTATCGAGAGAATCCCATAGTGCTGCAGAACGTAGAAAGCACCTTTCAAAAAGATGCGAATGTGGAGGTTTCTGGCTCGCCGCACATGTCAAGATAGGATTAGATCGATGATATATACGTTTGATTGTTATAACTGGTTCAGGACGGGCACCACCGGCATAGTAACCATGCCATTCGCCAAAAGGTCCTTCCTCGGTTGTCTCATTAGGGCTTACCTCTCCCTCCAAAACTATTTCTGAACCAGCTGGAAATGGCAGTCCTGTCAACTCGCCCTCCAGCACATCCAAAGGTTGTCCAGTGAGCGCTCCAGCCCAATCAAGCTCACATACAGAATCTGGTAACGTGTAACGAGCAGCAAGAAAGCTAACAGGGTCTATTCCAATAACAATTATCATTGGACAGGGCTTACCAGTTGAAAGATATTTGTCTCGTTGAATTAATCCTTGTTTACCATTGGATATATAAGAAGTTGCTTTATTAGGGCCAATAGCTTGCACGCGATAAGTGCCCATATTTACACGTCCACTATCAGGGTCCCTAGTGATAACGCCACAAGCGGTCCCAATGTAACGTCCACCATCAGCCTCATGGTGAATAGGAACAGGAAACTTAAACATATCGACATCATCACCTTCGATAATATTCTCAAACACTGCAGCATTACTGACTATTCTTGGAGGGATTGGCTTATGCGTTGCCATTGTGCGGCGGACACTATCAAGCATAGACATCCTGTCATCTCCAACTTTAGCATTCATTCCAAGGGCTAGCGCTAAACGCGCGGGTGACCCCAACATGCCATAGAGGCATCGCATGCCATTTGGATAACCTGGGATGTCATCGAAGATGAGTGCTGGCGCTTGATCAACCTTTTGTCTATACAACACCTCAGTTACAGCACCTATCTCTTTATCCCAATGAGCCCCTTTAACTGTTTTAAGCTGACCCACAGAATCAACGGCTGCCAGGAATTCCCTTAGATCCGTCTGAATCATCTAAATCTCCATATCATGGCGGCTATAAGCTCAAACTATTTATCAGCATGCCGCGATACAACTGATAAGACATAATCCACTCGAAGAATAACCAAGATAAAGCCGTAACAACTGAAGCAAAAATCAATGCTCGTCGTGCCTTTTTACCAGCAACAATTTTGAGAGACAAAAAAATATATATTAATACTGCTGGCAAAATACCGATTAAAGCCGTAAGCACTACAAGCAACCCAGGCCAACCTACTGCATAGATTAATGCACGACTAATGGGCACATTACCAAATTCATTATTGTCTTCCTCACTCTGAAGAAGGCTTTTGATACGAACCCCTATAGGTTTTTTAGCCTGCACTAAAAGTTCTAGAAACAACAAAACAATCGTTGACCATGCAACTAAAACAGGCAAGGCTCTAACGGTAGGTTCGTAAACATACGATCCAATTAAAACACCCACCATTACCAGAAGTAGAAAAAGGGGGACACGAACCTGATATAGAAGATTAATATTAATAATTAAAACCTTAAAATTAAGCCCTAAACCTGTGTAGTAATAATCTCAGTAGAGGCAATACCAAACTTATAGCAATCAGAACCAATAAAAAATCTGCCACGGGTCTCGTAAAAAAAATACCATGACTACCTCCAGACATCATTAATGATTGATGGTAACTACGTTCTACAATCCCTCCCAAAACAAGAGCAATCACTAAGGTTATTCGCGGGTAATCAAAACGAACCATAAAATAACCAATAACCCCAAAAATCATTGCTACAACAACATCACCAAAACTTGACTGCAATGCGTAAGCACCTATTAAAGCTATTGATATAACCACAGGAGCCAAATAATGGACATCTACTCTAGTAACCATCACAAGGTAGCGTGAGATACTAAGACCCACTACCGAAGCAAGCACACAAGATAGGGATAAGGCCATAATTAACCCATAAATTATATCTTCATGATCAAGTAATAAACGTGGTCCTGGCTCAAAACCATGTAGTACAAGCACGCCTAAAAATACAGCCATTTCTGCACTACCCGGAATACCGAACGCTAAGGTTGGGATAAGTGAACCACCATCTTTGGCATTATTTGCAGCCTCAGATGCGATAACGCCTTGTATATTCCCTTGTCCAAAGGACTCTGGTTCTTTAGATATTTGTCGGGTCAAGGTATAAGAAAGGAACGATGCAACTGTGCCACCAATGCCCGGCACCGCTCCAATAGATGCTCCTATTGCTGACCCCCTCAGTAACGTCGTTATATTTTTAAAAACTGCCTTTACCCCTGCCATAACATTTCCGAGAGATGAAGCACTTGCCCCAGTAGCAACTCGCCCTCCCATAGTCATAAGCTTAATCATTTCTGCAATAGCAAAAAGTCCTATTAAAACAGGGACAAGTTGCACACCATCCCATAAATATTCAATGCCAGCTGTGTAACGAAGACCACCACCTACCTCATCAAAACCAACAAACGCTAGTATCAACCCGAAACCACCACTGATAAGCCCACGGATTAACTTTCCACCTGTAGACACAGCAATAGCGCTTAGCCCAAGCACACCCAACATAAAAAATTCAGGCGGACCAAATAAGAGAACTATCGCCTTAGCAATTGGAATCACCGCTAGCATTACTCCAACTCCGACTAGGCCACCCAATGCCGAAGCTGTTGCAGCAGCACCAATTGCCATACCAGCCTTACCCTTTCGGGCCAGCGGATAACCATCAAAACAGGTGGCTGCATTAGGCGCAATACCAGGCGTATTTAGAAGAATCGCAGAG
>JAQWRR010000009.1 GCA_029243585.1 Gammaproteobacteria bacterium | reverse complement strand
GACAAAAGCTTTACGTTTATTACCAAAACTCCGCCTGCTGCCGTTTTGCTAAAAAAAGCAGCTGGCATCAAGAAGGGAAGCGGAACGCCAAATACTGAAAAGGTGGGCAAGGTTACAAGAGCGCAGCTTGAAGAGATTGTTAAGATTAAGGACCCTGATCTTAACGCCTCAGATATGGATGCTGCAGTTAAAATAATTATGGGTAGTGCTCGAAGTATGGGCTTGGATGTAGAGGGCTGATAGATAATGTCTAGGCTAACTAAGAATCAAAAAATTTCTAAAGATCGTCTGGAGAGCGGTAAAGCTTACTCTGTGGAAGAGGCTCTTAGCTTGGTTAAAGAATTAGCGAATTCAAAATTTCAAGAGTCTATTGATGTTTCTGTCAATCTAGGTGTAGATCCAAAAAAATCGGAACAAATGGTCCGAGGCTCGACTGTGTTACCAAATGGCACAGGCAAGAAGGTTCGCGTTGCAGTCTTTGCTCAGGGTGAAAGTGCGGATGCGGCTAAAGTCGCTGGTGCTGATATTGTAGGTATGGATGATCTTGCCGAGTCCATTAAGGGCGGCGAGCTTAATTTTGATGTTGTAATTGCAAGCCCTGATGCTATGAAGGTGGTAGGCAGGCTTGGCCAAATTTTAGGGCCTCGTGGACTCATGCCAAACCCTAAGGTAGGAACTGTTGCTCTAGATGTTGCGACAGCCGTTAAGAACGCTAAGAGTGGACAGGTTCGCTATCGTGCTGATAAGTCCGGTATTGTTCATTGTCCAATTGGTAATGTGGCATTCGAAGTGGATGCTTTATCAGAAAACCTAGCGGCATTATTGGCTGACCTTGATAAGGCTAAGCCAGCTTCATCTAAAGGGCAGTATATGCAACGCGTTAGTGTGTCGTCGACAATGGGTCCTGGTATTCTTGTGGATCATAGAGCATAGTAGGTGGTTGCTAAAAATTAATTTTGTCCTGTCTATGAGAGTAGAGAGGGTATTGAAGGTCGGCCTAAGCTGACCATCATCAGAGACCGTAGGTCTCCCCAATTGGGGAGGTAATAACTGAAGGTTGCCTACGCAGGTGGTGTTTCTCCAACTGGTTTGGCCTGATGGAGGACGCGCCGTTAAGAGTCACAAAGATGGAGAGTCTGAAGTGTGACAGCGGTAGGGCATAAACCCTTATAGGGCTTGTGTCTTAGTCGTTATCTAGCAGGAGAGGAATTAGGGAGAAAAGAATGGCGCTAAGTCTAGATCAAAAGAAAGAATTAGTTGCTGAAGTTCATTCAGTAGCTGCTTCGGCCCACTCAGCTGTTGCCGCGGAATACCGTGGGTTGAGTGTGGGTGAAATGACTGAGCTAAGAGTTGAGGCGCGCAATTCTGGTGTATACATCAAGGTTGTAAAGAATTCTCTGGCACGACTTGCTGTTGAGGGGACAGAGTTCCAGTGTATGCAGGAACATCTTAAAGGCCCCTTGCTTCTGGCTTTTTCTAAGGAAGATCCGGGTTCGGCAGCCCGAGTAATAAAGGGCTTTTCTAAAGATCATGACAAATTAGTAACAGTTTCCGTTTCTATTGGCGGTGAGTTATACGATGCGGTCGATCTGGATCGTTTAGCCGCTCTGCCTAACTTAGACGAGGCACGGGGAATGTTTTTAAGAACGTTGAATGGACCGCTTACCCAGCTTGTGCGGGTTTTGGCAGAGCCTGCTGGAATGTTGGCTCGAACAATTCAGGCACGGGGTGAGCAAACTGAATAGGGGCGAGGCTTTGGTCGCGCAAAAATTTTTGAAACTGAAAGTGAGTTGACGGAGAAAAGTCATGGCTATGACAAACGTAGATTTGATTGAAGAGTTGAGTAATAAGCCAATCATGGAAGTCGTTGAGCTGGTTAAAGCTTTAGAAGAAAAGTGGGGCGTATCTGCAGCTGCTTCTGTAGCGGTTGCTGCTGGTCCTGCGGGTGGTGAAGGCGACGCAGCTGCTGAGGAAAAGACTGAATTCGATGTCTTGCTCAATAGTTTTGGCGAAAACAAGGTTGCCGTTATTAAGGTTGTTCGAACTTTAACGGGTCTTGGCTTGAAAGAAGCTAAAGATCTTGTTGAGGGCGCGCCAAATTTGGTCAAAGAGGGCTCTTCCAAAGAAGAAGCAGAGGATGTGAAAAAGCAGCTTGAAGAGGCTGGTGCAAGCGCTGATATTAAGTGATTCAGCCCAGCGTCTTCAACCATGAGTGGCCACTGGCTTTATTGATGAACCAGTTGGGTACTTCATGGAGAGTGGCTTCTTGTGTAAGGCAAGAATCATATTTATTAGTTTTTTATTGAAATCATTGGCGGTTGGTGTACCGGCGTTGAGGTGACCCACGATGGCTTATTCGTTTACTGAAAAAAAGCGTATTCGAAAGAATTTTGGAAAACTTCCGAGTGTTCTGGATGTTCCTTATTTGCTTTCTATACAAATTGCTTCTTACCAGAAGTTCCTGCAAGAGGGTGTTCCGGCTGATCAAAGGAAAGAGAAGGGGCTACATGCTGCCTTTAAGACTGTCTTTCCGATCGAGAGCTACTCTGGTAGTGCAGCTCTGGACTATGTGAGTTACCGACTTGGCAAACCTGTTTTTGATGTAAAGGAATGCCAACTCCGTGGTTTGACATATGCAGCTCCGTTACGTGTCCTTGTGCGATTGACAATATACGATAAGGAGTCTTCCGCAAAGAATAAAAAAGTTAAGGATATTATTGAGCAGGAGGTTTATCTGG
The DNA here is from genome assembly GCA_029243585.1 of Gammaproteobacteria bacterium. Lineage (GTDB taxonomy): Bacteria > Pseudomonadota > Gammaproteobacteria > Steroidobacterales > Rariloculaceae > UBA6522. The sequence goes on along the minus strand of JAQWRR010000009.1, from coordinate 11,341 downwards.
GCGAAATGCCATTGATGACGGATGATGGCACATTTGTAGTAAACGGAACAGAGCGGGTTGTTGTGTCTCAGCTCCATAGATCACCTGGGGTCTTTTTTGATCATGACAAGGGGAAGACGCACTCATCGGGAAAACTACTCTTTTCCGCGCGCGTTATTCCATATCGTGGATCTTGGTTGGATTTTGAGTTTGATCCAAAAGATTCGGTGTTCGTTCGTATTGATCGTCGTCGTAAGTTGCCAGCCACTATTTTGTTGCGGTGTCTTGGATATAGCAATGAAGAAATGCTTGATATCTTTTTTGAGTCAAATGAGTTTTCGCTTTCGCCGAATAAAATCGTTTGGGATTTGGTTCCTGAGCGACTGCGAGGCCAAGCAGCTAGTTTTGATATTAAGGTAGGCAGGAAGCTGATCGTTGAAAAGGATAGGCGCATTACAGCACGCCATGTGCGAGAGCTGGAAAAAATAAAAAATAATCAGTTAGTTGTGCCAATAGAACATCTAGAAGGACAGATACTTGCGCATGATATTGTAGATGAAGAGACTGGAGAACTTTTAGCTAATGCAAATGATTTGCTTACGGGAGAGTCTGTTCAGTCACTAATCGAAAACGGTGTAGGTAGTATCCGTACGCTGCACATTAACGACCTCGATAAAGGCGCTTTTATCTCGAATACTCTTCGGGTTGATCCGAGTCAAACGCGTTTAGAGGCTCTTGTCGAAATTTACCGAATGATGCGGCCTGGGGAGCCGCCAACAAAGGATTCTGCTGAAAATCTTTTTCAGAACTTGTTTTTCAATCCAGATCGATATGATCTTTCGTCGGTTGGTCGAATGAAGTTTAACCGTAGGGTGGGGATAGAGGGTTCTGAGGGTAGTGGAATTTTAAGTAACGATGACATACTTAGGGTTCTTCAGACTCTTATTGGTATTCGAAATGGTATTGGAAATGTAGATGATATTGATCATTTAGGAAATCGGCGAGTCCGTAGTGTTGGAGAAATGGCTGAGAACGCATTCCGTATCGGATTGGTTCGTGTAGAGCGTGCTGTCAAGGAACGCCTAACTATAGCGGAGTCTGAGGGTCTCGGACCTCAGGATATGATCAACGCAAAACCAGTTGCCGCAGCTGTAAAAGAATTTTTTGGCTCTAGTCAGTTATCTCAGTTTATGGATCAAAACAATCCATTATCGGAGGTTACGCATAAGAGGCGGGTCTCAGCGTTGGGCCCAGGTGGTCTTACTAGGGAGCGCGCCGGATTCGAGGTTCGTGATGTGCACCCTACTCATTATGGGCGCGTTTGTCCTATAGAAACACCAGAGGGTCCGAATATTGGCCTCATTAATTCTTTGTCTGTATATGCGCGGACAAATGAGTATGGGTTTCTAGAGACCCCTTACAGGAAGGTTGCAAATGGCAAGGTTACTGGAGATATACAGTACCTTTCGGCGATAGAGGAAGGACATTTTGTAATTGCTCAGGCTAACGCTGTTTTATCATCTAGAGGTAAATTCGAAGAGAACCTTGTGTCTTGTCGTTATCGAAACGAATTCTCCCTATTTTCTTCTGATCGAATAGATTTCATGGATGTTTCGCCTAAACAGATAGTTTCGGTCGCAGCGTCTCTGATCCCATTTCTTGAGCATGATGATGCTAACCGTGCGCTAATGGGCTCAAATATGCAGCGGCAAGCGGTTCCGACCCTAAGAGCCGAAACGCCGCTAGTTGGTACGGGCATGGAGCGTACAGTGGCAGTTGACTCAGGAGTAACAGTTGTTGCTGATAGGGGTGGACGAATCGATTTTGTTGATGCATCAAGAATTGTTGTTCGTGCAAATGATGACGAGACTAGTGCTGGCGAGGCCGGTGTCGATATCTATAATCTAACCAAATACACCCGCTCTAACCAGAACACCTGTATCAATCAACGACCTTTAGTTAAGGCTAATGATGTTATCGAGCGTGGTGATGTTTTGGCAGATGGCCCATCAACAAGTTTGGGCGAGCTGTCATTAGGGCAGAATTTGCTTGTCGCATTTATGCCCTGGAACGGATACAACTTTGAGGATTCAATTTTAATCTCAGAGAGGGTGGTAGAAGAGGATCGCTTCACAACTATACATATAGAAGAGCTAACTAGCATTGCACGCGATACCAAATTAGGCCCAGAAGAAGTTACTGGTGATATACCTAATGTTGGTGATGCCGCGCTGACTAAATTAGATGAATCAGGAATTGCTTTTATAGGCGCAGAAGTTGGGGCTGGAGATATATTAGTAGGTAAGGTTACCCCTAAGGGTGAGACTCAACTTACGCCTGAAGAGAAACTTCTACGAGCTATATTTGGTGAGAAGGCGTCGGATGTTAAGGATACTTCGTTAAGAGTTCCGCCTGGGATGGATGGGACGGTTATCGATGTTCGTGTATTTACACGTGATGGCGTTGAGAAAGATGATCGCGCTCTTGCAATAGAGCGTCAGGAGCTTGAAGCCGTAAGAAAAGATATTAATGACCAACGCCGGATTTATGAGGCTGATATTTATCAGCGTGTCGGCAAACTTTTAACCGGTAAGATGGCTTTTGGTGGGCCCCAGGGGCTTAAAAAGGACCAGAAAATTACGCAAGGCTATCTTGATGATCTTAAACATCAGCAGTGGTTTGAGGTTCGACTGAAGAACGAAAAGGCAAACTCTGAAGTTGAAAGTATGGCAGAGCGTCTACGGGTTCAAAACGAAGAGTTTGATCGACTATTTGAAGAAAAGAAAACTAAGATTACTCAGGGCGATGATTTAGCGCCTGGTGTCCTCAAAATGGTCAAGGTATATCTTGCTGTTAAGCGTCATATCCAGCCAGGAGATAAGATGGCAGGGCGCCATGGGAATAAAGGTGTAATTTCTACTATTGTTCCGGTGGAGGATATGCCATATATGGAAGATGGCACGCCTGTGGATGTTGTGTTGAATCCATTGGGAGTTCCTTCGCGTATGAACGTAGGACAAGTCTTAGAGACTAATCTTGGTTGGGCTGCCAAGGGATTAGGCAATAAAATACAAGGCATGTTGCGCTCTGAGGAATCAGCAACTTCTATCCGACGTTTCCTGGAGCAGCTCTACAACAAATCTGGTGGTCAAGCAGAGGATCTAAAAAGTTTTAGTGTAGAGGAGCTAATGGAGCTAGCTGGAAATCTGCAGCATGGTGTGCCTATGGCAACACCAGTTTTTGATGGGGCTAATGAACAGGAAATCAAAGGACTTCTTGAGCTTGCCGATCTGCCAAAATCAGGACAGGCAGTCCTGTATAACGGACGATCTGGAGAAAGATTTGATAGGCCAGTTACAGTTGGGTATATGTATATGTTAAAGCTGAATCATTTAGTTGATGACAAGATGCATGCCCGATCAACGGGTCCATATAGTCTTGTTACTCAGCAGCCTCTAGGTGGTAAGGCGCAGTTTGGTGGACAGCGTTTTGGGGAAATGGAGGTCTGGGCTCTAGAAGCCTATGGCGCTTCATATACTCTTCAGGAAATGTTAACTGTCAAATCAGATGATGTGCAGGGCCGCACAAAAATGTATAAAAATATTGTTGATGGAACTCATGAGATTCAGGCAGGTATGCCCGAATCCTTTAACGTTTTGGTTAAGGAGATTCGTTCTTTAGGTATCAACATTGATCTAGAGGAAAGAAGGTGAGCTCGTTAAGAGTGAGCGTGGATTATCTATCTAATTTGACCGTAGGTGCACCCGTATGAAGGATTTACTGAAGCTTTTTAGGCAGCAGTCACCAGTTGAGGATTTTGATGCTATTCGAATCGGCTTGGCATCTCCAGACATGATTCGATCATGGTCTTTTGGTGAGGTTAAAAAGCCGGAAACTATAAATTATCGGACATTTAAACCAGAACGAGATAGATTATTTTGTGCAAAGATTTTTGGTCCGATTAAAGACTATGAGTGCCTTTGTGGAAAATATAAACGCTTAAAGCATCGTGGCGTTGTTTGTGAAAAGTGTGGCGTTGAGGTCACTCAAACAAAGGTACGACGTGAGCGTATGGGGCATATTGAGCTAGCAAGCCCTGTCGCTCATATATGGTTTTTAAAGTCACTCCCATCGCGCATAGGTCTTATGTTAGATATGACTCTTCGAGAGATTGAAAGAATTCTCTATTTTGAGGCATTTGTTGTTGTTGAGCCAGGTATGACGCCTTTGGAGCAAGGGCAGCTTCTTACCGATGAGGCATATCTCGAGGCTATTGAGCAGTATGGCGATGAATTTGATGCCCGTATGGGTGCTGAGGCTGTTCGAGAGTTAATGATTTCTATGAATCTTGGAGCTGAAGTAGATCAAATCCGGGAGGATATGACAAAAACTAAGTCTGAAACAAAACTTAAAAGATTGTCAAAAAGGCTTAAGCTTCTTGAGTCGTTTACTGACTCAAAAAATAAACCAGAATGGATGGTTATGACAGTACTTCCGGTGTTGCCCCCGGATTTAAGGCCTCTGGTTCCCTTAGATGGCGGACGTTTTGCAACATCTGATCTAAATGATCTATATCGTCGGGTCATCAATCGTAATAATCGTTTGCGACGTCTTTTAGAGTTAAGTGCCCCAGATATAATTATTCGTAACGAGAAGCGTATGTTGCAGGAATCGGTGGATGCGCTCTTAGATAACGGTCGCCGAGGTCGTGCAATTACCGGCACTAACAAGCGCCCGCTTAAATCGCTTGCCGATATGATTAAAGGTAAGCAGGGGCGTTTCAGGCAAAACTTGCTTGGTAAGCGAGTGGACTATTCGGGGCGTTCGGTGATTGTGGTTGGACCAACGTTGAAGCTCCATCAATGTGGTTTACCTAAGAAGTTAGCATTAGAGCTTTTTAAGCCTTTTATTTTTGCGAAACTACAGCTTCGTGGAGAAGCCACTACTATAAAGGCAGCAAAGCGCGTGGTGGAGAGGGAAGGTCCTGAAGTCTGGGATATTCTTGAAGACGTGATTCGCGAACATCCTGTAATGCTGAATCGAGCCCCAACATTACATCGTTTAGGTATTCAGGCGTTTGAGCCTGTACTAGTTGAGGGGAAGGCTATACAACTTCATCCTTTGGTTTGTACGGCATTTAATGCTGACTTTGATGGCGATCAAATGGCTGTGCATGTTCCTTTGTCCTTGGAAGCACAGCTGGAAGCCCGAGCTTTAATGATGGCCAGTAATAACATACTGTCTCCTGCAAATGGTGAGCCAATAATTGTTCCGTCGCAAGATGTTGTGTTGGGCCTCTACTACATGACACGGGAGCGAGTAAATGCGAAGGGAGAGGGAATGGTCTTTTCTGGTGTGGAAGAGGTTCATCGCGCTTATGAAAGTAAAGCGGTCGAGCTACACGCTCTGATAAAGGTTAGGGTTTTAGAGGGCTTAGATCAGAAAGAAGACTCTGAGGCTGACCCATTGCCGCAGTCTAGACTGGTTGAGACGACAGTTGGGCGTGCGCTTCTATCGGAAATCATGCCTAAGGGCTTGAGCTTTGATGTAATTAACCAGCCAATGAATAAGCGGGCTATTTCTGCCGCTATCAATGAGTGTTATAGAAACCTGGGAATTAAAGATACTGTTGTTTTTGCAGATCACCTTATGTACACCGGGTTTAGTTTCGCAACACAGGGAGGAGTTTCATTCGGCATTGATGACATGATTATCCCAGAGGATAAGCCAGAAATGTTAGATGTTGCTGAGCAGGAGGTAAGAGATATCCAGGGCCAGTATGCATCAGGTTTAGTAACTGATGGTGAGAGATACAACAAAGTTGTAGACATATGGTCTAGAACTAACGATCAGATTGCTAAGGCTATGATGGATAAGCTAGGAACAGAATTTGTGGATGATGCAAAAGGGCAGAAGACTCAACAAGATTCTTTTAATTCGGTTTATATGATGGCTGATTCAGGAGCTCGTGGTTCAGCGGCTCAGATTCGTCAACTGGCAGGTATGCGCGGCCTAATGGCAAAGCCTGATGGCTCGATAATTGAAACTCCGATCACGGCAAATTTTAGAGAAGGGTTGGATGTTCTGCAGTATTTTATTTCTACTCATGGAGCTCGGAAGGGGCTTGCCGATACGGCTCTGAAGACAGCAAACTCTGGTTATCTGACGAGGCGATTAGTTGACGTTGCACAGGACTTGGTAGTGACAGAGCCTGATTGTGGTACAGAAGATGGGCTTATGATGACCCCCCTAGTGGAAGGCGGTGATATTGTGGAGCCAATTCGAGACCGGGTTCTCGGTCGAGTAGCGGCTCTTGATGTTGTTGCGCCGGCAGATGATTCTGTTGTGATCAAGGCTGGCGATTTGCTGGATGAGAGTGCAGTGGAATTACTGGAGGCTTCATCAATAGATCAATTACTAGTTCGGTCGCCAATTACGTGTTTAACCCGTTACGGAGTTTGTGCTCAATGCTATGGAAGAGATTTGGCTCGTGGGCATCGTGTGGATAAAGGTGTGTCGGTTGGTGTTATTGCGGCTCAGTCTATTGGCGAGCCAGGCACGCAACTTACGATGAGAACTTTTCATATTGGTGGCGCTGCATCACGTTCTGCGGCCATTAACAGTGTGGATATAAAAACCAAGGGTTCAGTTCGAATGTATGACGTGAAAACCGTCCAACATGAAAAAAAGAAGCACTTCATATCAACGTCTCGTTCTGGTGAATTAGCAGTAGTGGATGAGTTCGGCCGGGAACGGGAACGATACAAGGTTCCGTATGGAGCTAATTTGAACATTCAGGATGGTAATGCTGTTGAGCCTGGCCAGTTAGTTGCAACTTGGGATCCTCATACGCATCCAGTTGTTACAGAGGTAGGCGGCAAGCTGCAATTTGAAGACTTTATTGATGGTGTTACGGTGACGTCTCAGCTGGATGACATTACAGGTCTTACTAGCATAGTTGTGCTTGATCCAGCTCAGAGAAGTGCTGGTGCGGATTATCGCCCTACAGCAAAGCTGGTTGATAAGAAAGGCGAGCCTGTATTTTTTCCAAATACAGATATTCCGGCTGTTTATGCACTGCCATCTGGGGCTGTGCTAAGCATGGCTGATGGGGACAAGGTGCTTGTGGGTGATGTTATAGCTAGATTGCCACAAGAATCCTCGAAAACTCGAGATATTACTGGTGGTCTACCGCGGGTCGCTGATCTTTTTGAGGCTCGTCGTCCTAAAGAAGCAGCAATTCTTGCTGAGCATAGCGGCACTGTAAGTTTTGGGCAAGAGACCAAAGGTAAGCGCCGGCTGGTTATTACCGATGAGGATGGTGAGGCTCATGAAGCGTTAATTCATAAGTGGCGTTTTCTCAATGTTTTTGAGGGTGAAACTGTTGCCCGCGGAGAGATTATTGCAGATGGAGAGCCAAATCCGCATGACATACTTAGGTTGCAAGGGGTTGATAAGCTAGCGGATTATTTGGTTAAGGAGATTCAGGACGTCTATCGGCTACAGGGCGTGAAAATCAATGATAAGCATATTGAAGTAATTATTCGTCAGATGCTGAGAAAGGTAGATATTGTGTCACCTGGAGATACTCTGTATTTGCGTGGTGAACAAGTAGATCGCGCCAGGATTCTTGAAGAGAATGAGGTTTTGGTATCTGCTTCAAAAGAGCCTGCAACCTTTGATTCAGTCCTGCTGGGCATCACTAAGGCTTCTTTGGCAACAGAGTCGTTTATTTCGGCTGCATCCTTCCAGGAAACAACTCGTGTATTAACAGAAGCGGCTGTGCGCGGAATGCGAGATGACCTTAGGGGCTTAAAAGAGAATGTCATTGTAGGAAGGCTTATTCCAGCGGGAACCGGCTATGCACACCACCAGGAAAGAAGGCGAACTGAAGAAGACATACTTGCCGATGAGCTTAAAAGCTTGGAGTCCTCTTTAGAGAAGGACGTGAAAGTGGCATCAGAAGAGGGTTCTGAGAGCAATGAGCCTTTAGGTGAGCAGCAGGTGGCGCCAGCAAATTAATTTCAGATAAGTTATTAGTTGACAGTTAGTTAGGACGGGCCCTAGAATCCCCGATCTTAAGGCCGGTCAGCCTTATCGTAGGAAGAAGGAACCCTAGACTTATTAATAGGGCAAGAATACTGAGGCCCAGATGCCATGAACCGGTGTCCGGGCCGATTTTCGTTATATATAGCTTATGTCAACTACAAATCAATTAGTTAGAAAGCCTCGTTCGACTAAGAGGGCAAAGAGTAACGTACCCGCTCTTGGGGCTTCTCCTCAGAAGCGAGGTGTGTGTACTCGGGTATATACAACGACGCCGAAAAAACCTAACTCTGCTATGCGCAAGGTTGCCCGTGTACGGTTAACTAATGGTTTTGAGGTTACAAGTTACATCGGTGGTGAGGGGCATAATCTTCAGGAACACTCCGTTGTTCTAATTAGAGGCGGGCGTGTTAAGGATTTGCCTGGGGTACGTTATCACGTGGTGAGGGGCACTCTTGATTGTTCTGGTGTAAGTGATCGTCGGCAAAGCCGATCAAAATATGGTTCTAAGAGGCCTAAGAGCTAGTCAGCTCCAGGAAAAGATTGAATGTCTAGACGAAGCCAAGCCCCCCGAAGAGCTCCCCTACCAGACCCTAAGTATGGGAATAAGATGTTGGCTAAGTTTATAAATATGGTTATGTTAAGCGGCAAAAAATCTGTTGCTGAAAATATTGTCTATGGCGCGCTAGAGAGAATAGCAGAACGATCTGGACAGGAAGGGACCGAAGCTCTTGAGTTGCTAGGTCAGGCATTGGATAACATCAAGCCTGCTGTTGAAGTGAAGTCTAGGCGAGTTGGTGGTGCAACCTACCAGGTTCCGGTGGAAGTTCGTACTACTCGAAGAGAAACGTTGGCGATGAGATGGGCTATCGATGCAGCAAGAAAGCGGTCAGAAAAAACAATGTCATTGAGACTGGCACATGAATTAATGGATGCAGCAGAGAATAGAGGTTCTGCTGTGAAGAAACGAGAGGACACCCATCGAATGGCGGAGGCTAATAAAGCTTTCGCGCATTATCGTTGGTAGTCAGTGGATTTGAGGCAAGGATTTGGCCAGGCAGACCCCCATAGAGCGTTATCGCAACATCGGCATCATGGCACACATAGATGCAGGCAAAACGACTGCTACTGAACGCATCCTTTTTTATACTGGTGTCTCCCATAAGATAGGAGAAGTCCATGATGGTGCAGCCGTTATGGATTGGATGGAGCAGGAGCAGGAGCGTGGTATTACTATCACTTCTGCAGCTACAACAGCTTTTTGGTCAGGTATGGACCAACAATTTCCCGAATATAGAATCAATATTATCGATACCCCTGGGCACGTTGATTTTACTATTGAGGTAGAGCGGAGTCTTCGAGTCTTGGATGGTGCTGTGGCGGTATTCTGTTCTGTAGGCGGTGTTGAGCCTCAATCTGAGACGGTTTGGCGTCAGGCTAATAAATATGGAGTTCCTAGGCTAGCTTTTATTAACAAGATGGATAGGGCCGGGGCTGATTTTTTTCGTGTGGTAGAGCAAATCAGTGATCGCTTGAAGGGAAATCCAGTTCCATTGCAGGTGCCTATAGGCGCTGAAGATAACTTTTCTGGTGTTGTTGATCTGGTCAAAATGAAGGCTATTGTATGGGATGATTCAACGCAAGGAACGACTTATTCCGAAGAGCCTGTCCCTGAATCATTGGTATCTCTTGCGAATAAATGGAGAGAGAAGCTCATTGAGAGTGCTGCTGAAGGTGATGAGGAGTTGCTTGAGAAGTATCTTGAAGGCGATGAGTTGCAAGTAGAAGAGATTAAACGAGGACTGAGAAACCGTTGTCTTGCAGGAGAAATTGTTCCTGTCCTTTGTGGCTCTGCCTTTAAAAACAAGGGTGTGCAGGCTGTGTTAGATGCAGTGGTGGAATATATGCCAGCTCCGACAGAGCGCCCTGCAATAAAAGGTATTCTCGATGATGAGTCAGAGGGAGAGAGGCCCTCTTCTGATGATGCGCCCTTCGCAGCATTAGCCTTTAAGATTGCAACAGATCCTTTTGTCGGTAATCTAACATTTTTTCGTGTTTATTCTGGTGTGCTTAAGTCGGGAGATACAATCTTTAATCCAGTCAAGGGCAAACGTGAACGTATTGGTCGAATACTCCAAATGCATTCAAATGATCGCGAGGAATTAAAAGAGGTTAGGGCAGGGGATATAGCTGCAGCTGTTGGATTAAAGGATGTTACTACTGGCGACAGTCTTACAGACATTAAGGAAAGCATCACGCTGGAGCGAATGGAGTTTCCGGAGCCTGTTATAGCGGTTGCGGTTGAGCCAAAAACGAAGCCTGATCAGGAAAAGATGGGTGTAGCTTTATCTAAATTAGCTAAAGAAGACCCATCTTTTCGTATGCATACAGACGAAGAGTCTGGGCAGACAATAATTTCTGGAATGGGAGAGTTACATCTGGAAATCATTGTTGATAGGCTCAAGAGAGAGTTTAAGGTAGAGGCAAATGTTGGTAAACCTCAGGTGGCATATCGTGAGACTATTCGAACTGCTGTAGAGCAGGAGGGCAAGTTTGTTCGTCAGTCAGGGGGGCGTGGGCAATATGGCCATGTCTTCTTACGTATTGAACCAACAGAGTCTGGTTCCGGATATGAATTCGAAAATGCTATTGTCGGTGGTGTTGTTCCTAGGGAATATATTTCTGCAGTTGACAAGGGTATTAAAGAGCAAATGGGTAATGGCGTGATAGCTGGGTACCCTGTTGTTGATTGTAAGGTGACTTTGTACGATGGCTCTTATCATGATGTGGATTCAAGCGAAGTGGCGTTTAAAATAGCTGGTTCTATGGCTTTTAAACAGGGTGCCGCGAAGGCAAGACCTGTGCTTTTAGAGCCAATGATGCAAGTAGAAGTTGTTAGTCCTGACGATTATATGGGTGATGTCAATGGCGACCTTAGCAGGCGTAGAGGTGTTCTTCAGGGTCTCGATGATTCTCCAATGGGGAAAATTATTCGAGCAGAGGTTCCTTTGGCAGAAATGTTTGGGTATGCAACAGATTTGCGTTCTATGAGTCAGGGGCGTGCAACCTATACTATGGAATTTAGTCGCTATGCTGGTGTGCCTTCTGGCGTAGCAGATGATGTTATTAAGGCTAGAAATTAAAGTCTTTTTTTAGATCAAGAGGTATTTGATCGTGTCCAAAGAAAAATTTGAACGAAATAAGCCACATGTAAATGTGGGAACTATAGGCCATGTAGACCATGGTAAAACTACGTTAACGGCAGCGTTGACTAAGGTTATGGCGATTAAGCATGGTGGTGACACGATTGCTTTTG
>JAQWRR010000002.1 GCA_029243585.1 Gammaproteobacteria bacterium | reverse complement strand
AATTTTCTAAAAGAATTAATTTTTCCGTATTTTTTTTGATAATCCAGAATCCCTCCTGATGGGTGAGAAGGTATTTCAAATGTATTTAGCACAATAATTGAATTTGTTCGACTTCTAATAGCATCTAAAAGCGTAATATAGTATTTGGTAATTTCAGAAATATGATCTTTAATCTCTTTCTCTGATAAATTCTCAAACCCTATTGAAAAACTAGCATCAAGTAATTCCAAGCTTATAAATATAAAAATTATTTTAGACTTATGGGCATACAGCTCACTACTATCATCTAAAATAGACTGCATAATATTATCGTAATCACACGTATAAATATTTGTTCTTATATTTTTAAGAAAACACTCATATTGAAAATAAGGTAATAATGGCTCGATAGTAATATTGCGTAAGAAGCTAATATTAATATCAGATTCTTTTGATATAGTTTCATTAAATTCTCTATTTTTTAGAAGAATATCTGAATATTTCATATCAAAAATACTAATGCTGCTCATTAAACAATCTCTACTCTACCGACTTTATAACTCTTGCAGGCTGACCTGCAACAACAGTTCCCTCGGGTACATCTTGCGTCACCACACTATTAACAGAGATAACCGAATTATCTCCAATAGTAACTCCCGGAAAAATAAATGCTCGGTCACATATCCAAACATTAGAACCAATACTTACAGGTTTGATTATTGCATCTGACTGTAACAATAGCGTTCCTTTTTTATAGTCATGAGTATTATCTCTAATAATTACTCCCACACCTATTCTAGTGTAGTCCCCAATAGTAATATTATTTTTTGCAGCAATTACACACCCATAACTAAGAGCGACTTGTTTTCCTATTTCTACAGTAGGATTAGGCTTTGTTAATAAAAAACGAACACTGTCATCAATAATACTATTATCACCAATTTTTAACTTTGCGTTATCAGTAAGAAAAAACCTAACATTTCTACCAATAATTATGTTTTTACCTATTTCAATATTTTTTTGGCCTAGTAGCCTGAAAAAAGATAATATTTTTTGTCTTAGTGTAAATGTCCTCCGACTAGCTTTGTCAGGTGCGTGGTGATAATTTATATGTTCTTTTAACATGTATAGCGGCCTATAATTTTCTATTCAAATACATTTTATACAGAAGAAACGCACACCAACAACAAACGCTGAAAGCTTTGGTATCAGATGGTTTTAGGTTGGTGGGCCCGGGAGGACTCGAACCTCCGACCAAGGGATTATGAGTCCCCTGCTCTAACCAACTGAGCTACAGGCCCACTAAAGATTAGCTAAGTATTCTTATGAAATGCCGAACTATCAGGCTACTTAATCCTCTAAAAGAAAGCTGCGTAGTTGATCAGATCGTGTTGGATGACGAAGTTTGCGTAATGCTTTGGCCTCAATTTGCCGTATTCGCTCCCTAGTCACATCGAATTGTTTTCCAACTTCCTCTAGTGTGTGATCGGTGTTCATATCGATACCAAAACGCATTCGCAGAACCTTGGCTTCACGAGGCGTCAGCCCAGCAAGGACTGTATGTGTTGATTCTTTGAGTCCTTCTGTCATAGCCGAATCTATAGGTGAGTGGATCGCTGTGTCTTCAATGAAATCCCCAAGATGGGAGTCTTCATCATCCCCAATAGGTGTTTCCATGGAGATTGGTTCTTTAGCGATTTTCAGCACCTTTCTGACTTTATCTTCTGGCATCTCCATGCGTTCCGCGAGCTCTTCCGGAGAAGCTTCTCGACCCATCTCCTGTAGCATTTGACGAGAGATGCGATTTAGCTTGTTGATAGTTTCTATCATATGAACCGGTATACGAATGGTTCGAGCTTGATCAGCTATTGATCGAGTAATCGCTTGACGAATCCACCAAGTTGCATAAGTAGAAAACTTATAGCCACGCCTATACTCGAATTTGTCGACAGCTTTCATGAGTCCTATATTGCCTTCTTGAATTAGGTCAAGAAATTCCAAACCACGGTTGGTATATTTTTTTGCGTTTTTTTTTTCCAAACGAAGATTGGCCTCAACCATTTCTTTTTTAGCTCTACGAGCTTGGGCCTTACCCATTGATAATTCACGATTGATATCCTTGATTTCAGCGATGGACAGAAAGGTTCCTACCTCTACTCTGATTAAACGCTTTTGACAAGAAACAATATCTTTTTTTAGTCTGGACAACTGAGATGAGTGTTTTCGTTTCGCACGTATATGTTTGTCGACCCATTCCACGTTAGTAACATTTGCTGGAAAACTGCTAATGAAATCCTTACGAGGCATTCCAGACTCAGTAATACAATACGTCATTACCTGACGTTCCTGGCTTCGTATCCCATCTATGGTGTCTCTAAATTGAGCAAGTATTAATTCCCCTAATTTTGGGGCGAGCTTCAATTCCATAAACTCTGGAGTGAGAGCTGCTATAGATTTTTGAACTGAATCATGCCCAATCCCGTATTTTTCAAGCCCTTTCATGTAGCTGTTGTAATGTTTGCGAACTTTTTTCATTCGCGAAGCAACTTCCTTGGGATCAGGCCCAGTATCAACAGGTTTTTCATCATCATCATCGGCAGGTTTTGCAGCATTTGGATCCGCAATAGGAGCATTAGGATCAATAAAGCCTACGATAACGTCTTGCATTCGAGACTCGCCGTCTACCACGAGGTCATACATATCAATTAGTAGGCCAACAGATGGCGGAAATTTTAGTAGATTTTCACGAACCTGATTAAGACCTTCTTCTATTCGTTTGGCGATTCGTATTTCACCTTCACGAGTAAGCAGTTCAACGGTACCCATCTCCCTCATATACATACGTACTGGATCAGTAGTGCGCCCAAATTCACTATCTACTGTTGCAAGAGCTGCCGCAGCTTCATCAGCTGCATCTTCATCATTTGAAACTGCTGAATCGGACAGGAGTATAGATTCGGCCTCTGGTGCTTTCTCGTAGACCGTGATTCCCATATCGTTAATCATGTTTACGATATCTTCAATCTGTTCAGGATCAACTATATCGCTGGGCAGATGGTCGTTTACTTCTCCGTAGGTGAGAAACCCTTGCTCTTTGCCTTTGGCGACGAGTAATTTAAGTTGAGACTGTTGTTGATTCCGATTATTTGGGATTGGATTGGGTGTGCTCATTTTTCGCTCAGTCAACACAAACGAGCTACGTTACCTCAATACAGGGTTACTTAACAGAGCTAAAACAGTGCTTTCTGCCACAATCTTACAATTTACTAGTATTTCTTAGGTTTTTTTCGAAGAAGTTCCTCGAGTTCTATACGCTCTCGGTGCTCTAGCGAGTGACCTTTTGCAAGTAGCGCTCCAAGACGCTCTTTTTGGTGGTTTTCGACAATGCGCTCAAGACTATCCTTTAAGACCTGGGGAACTGCCTCACCATCATCAAGTGGTTGAGCGGTTACTAGGCGTCCAAGGTATTGTCCTTCAGGATCATTTCGGAATCTCTCCAGAAGTCCAGCAGTGGTTATATTTGTGTTTTCTGTAACCACGTCAAGTAGCTGGCGCAGCAAGGCTGAACCTGGCTGATTAACTTTAGTTAGTGCCGGAATTTTATCTAGTGCCATGCCTGCTTCTGGGTGGTGAAGAATTAGTTCTATTGCCTTACGAATAAGGGGGCTTCTTTGTTCAACATCCGACACAGCTGGGGAGGTTTGGTAAGCCTGAGTTTGCGGGGCCCTGTCTAAACGAGATCCTCTAGGGGGTTCCTCTACTAGTAATCCCTCGAGACGCTCTTTAGACAAACCGACCTGTTTTGCTAGTTGTGCTAAAAGAAGCTCACGATATACCCCAGTGGGTAGCCGGTTAAATAATGGCTTTGTTAAAGTAGCTAACCGCGATCTTCCATCAGTACTTGATAGATCAATGCGGTTTGAGAGTTCGCCGAGGAGGAACTCTGATAATGGTGTGGCTTGGTTTATTAGATCAAGAAAGTAATCGGTACCGCGCGATCGTAGAAGTGAATCTGGATCTTCTCCCTCGGGAAGAAGCAGAAATTTTAGATCAACTTTATCTCCAGCATGGGGTAATACAGCCTCCATCGCTTTCCAAGCAGCAGCTTTTCCTGCCCGATCGCCGTCGAAGCAGAAAATGATGCTGTCTGTAAGACGTGTCAGCTGTCGTATATGAGCAGGTGTAGTTGCTGTTCCTAGGGTAGCTACGGCCGGGCTGATCCCATGCTGTGTCAGGCTTGCTACATCTAGGTACCCCTCCACAACTAGGACAGGGGCAGAAGCAATTTTCGCGTCTGGCGGCGGGGTTTTTTGGCTAATATGTCTTGCTTCATAGAGGCCATAGAGGGCTTGACCCTTATGAAATACAGGTGTTTCTGGTGAGTTTAGGTATTTTGGTTCGCCGTTATTTAATAACCGACCTCCAAAACCGATGATCCTTCCGCGTGGATCCCGTATTGGGAACATAATCCGGTCTCTAAACCGATCATACTGACGTCCTTGTTCATTCCTGATAACAAGGCCTGCCTCAATTAGATCTTTGTTTCGCCGGTCATTACCTCCTAATCCTTTTAGTACTGTATCCCAGGCTTCTGGTGCATACCCAATTCCAAAACGTCCAGCTGTTTCCCCATCTATACCCCTATTTTTTAGATAATCCACGGCTACTGAACTTTTTCGAAGGGCTGCTCTATAGAGTTGATCGGCCTCGGAGAGCAAATCATGTATTACGGCTGATTGACTGCTGTTTTTCTCATTTTTTGTGGTTGGAATTTCTAAACTATGCATTTCTGCAAGCAATTCAACAGCATCAACAAATCCTAAATTTTCATAATTCATTAAAAACGCGATCGCAGTTCCATGTGCGCCACAGCCAAAACAATGGTAAAACCCCTTATGCGGACTTACTGTAAAGGAAGGGGTTTTTTCATCATGAAATGGGCAAACAGCTTTGTATTCTCGACCTGCTTTTTTCAATGAAATACGAGAACCGATGATTTCTATTACATCAGTTCTCGCTATAAGCTCATCAATGAATGCTTGGGGGATAAGTCCGTTCATACCGGTCTATAGCATAACCCGCATATGACAAAGAGGTCTCTTTTTTAATTTAGAAAGTTAAGTTTTTATTAATTGGGCACGCACTATTGAACTGGCTTTGCCGAGATCGGCTTTGCCGTTACTGCGTTGTTTGATTTCCCCCATTACACGTCCCATGTCGCTAGGAGAGTTAGCACCCAGTGAAGTTATAACTTCTTCAATCAAAGCTATCGTCTCTTCTTCGGTTAAGGGATCTGGCAAATACCCACTTAAAATCTCAATTTCAGCTTTTTCTTTTTTAGCAAGATCCTCTCTCGATCCCTTTATAAATTGTTCTGCGGCCTCATGCCGCTGTTTAACCATCTTCTCTAGAATAGTCTGAACTTCAAGACCTTCTAATTCTTTACGTGAGTCTACTTCTCGTTGCTGGATTGCAGCTAGAGCCATCCGTATCACGCTTAGACGAAATTTATTGCTTGCACGCAGTGAATCTTTAGCGTCCTCTTGGAGGCGATTTTTAAGTGAAGATTTCAGGTCAACGGGCATGATGTGTTAGGTCACGGACCGTAAAGAGGGATTAGTCGATTACTAGCTATTCAGATCAGTAAAGACGGTGGCGTTTAGAAACTGTTCTTGTTAGTCGTTTCATGTTGCGTTTGACTGCAGCCGCTTTTTTGCGCTTGCGTTCCTGAGTGGGCTTTTCATAATACTCACGCCGCCGTAATTCTGTTAGAACACCGGCTTTCTCGCAGGCACGCTTGAAACGCCGCAGTGCAGCATCAAAATGCTCGCTTTCCCTGATACGTACTCCTGGCATTGATTCCTCATTTTTAAGTAGTTGGTGGCCACCGGCACACCTTATTAAAAAATAGGCCGGCAATAAGCCGGCGCTGAATCTGCGGATGATATCCCTTAGGATAGCGTTATGTAAAGAATAGTTAGAAGTTTAAGAAGTGAAAATACTAGGTATAGAGACAAGTTGTGATGAGACAGGTGTTGCAGTTTACGAGACTAACGTCGGCTTATTAGCAGAAAAGCTTTTCAGCCAAGTAGAACTTCATGCTCGTTTTGGCGGGGTTGTGCCAGAACTTGCATCTCGAGATCACATAGCAAAGCTAACGCCTATGACAAGAGAGGTTTTAGCAAGCGCGGATCTTCAATTCTCGGACCTTGATGCTGTGGCCTATACAGCAGGCCCAGGGTTAATCGGTGCGCTTATGGTAGGAGGTTCGCTAGCAACGGCTCTGGCTATGGGCCTTGGAATACCTGTTATCCCTGTGCATCACATGGAGGCCCATTTGTTAGCGACTATGCTTGAAGATGACCCGCCAACACTACCTTTTGTTGCCTTGCTTGTGTCCGGTGGGCATACATTATTGGTTGAGGCGAAAGCCATAGGAGAATACCGAATAGTTGGGGAGACATTAGATGATGCGGCTGGTGAGGCATTTGATAAGGTCGCCCGGCTTTTGTCACTACCGTACCCTGGTGGCCCAGCGATAGCTGCACTGGCAGAGGAAGGCAATCCGACAGCATTTAATTTTCCGCGACCCATGAGGCATAAAGGCTTGGACTTAAGTTTTAGTGGTTTAAAAACAGCAGTAAGAATTGAGCTGGAGAGGTCCGGGCTTTTGGACGGGATATCAGACGAAAGTGTTCGTAAAGATATAGCCGCATCCTTTCAGGCAGCTGCAGTTGATTCATTAGTGGAAAAAAGTATAGGAGCACTTGAGCACACAGGGAATAATAAATTAATCGTAGCAGGGGGCGTAGGAGCTAATCAGCTGCTTCGGAAAAAACTGCGACAAGCTTGTTTGCAAAGAGGTGCAACTGTGTATTACCCCAGGCCTTCTTTATGTACTGACAATGGTGCAATGATTGCCTTTGCTGGATGGTACCGGCGACATGAGGCTCAGAATGCAGGGAGAATAATTGCACGGCCCCGATGGCCACTAGATGAACTTCTGCCAGTAAGTTGAGGAAATTCAGATGGACAAAATATTTTTAAATAGACTAGATATAGAAGCAGTCATTGGCATTTGGGAATGGGAACGGAGTACCAAGCAGACTGTTAGGATTGATTTAGAAATCGGCACAGACGCTCGATCAGTAGCTATTAAGGATTCTATTGAAGGTGCTCTAAATTATCGAGATGTTGCAAAAAGACTTATTTCATTTGTTGGCTCCTCAGAGTTTTTTATGGTGGAAACCCTGGCAGAGTCAGTAGCAAAAATTATCATCACTGAGTTTGAAACTCCCTGGGTAAAAGTTTCAGTTGGAAAGCCTGGGGCGGTACGGGGTAGTCAAGATGTTGGAATAATTATCGAACGTACTGAGAAGGATTACCCGGATAGTCTGATAGATTAGTTACACTAATATTAATACCTCTTAAACATAATGCTGATATCCGGTAACAGACAGGTGGAGTTAGGTTATGGGGTTCTATTTATAGCGCTAGTTTAAAACTTGATAACCTCTACCTCTTACGCAGCGTTTTACTGCCTGTTCTTTTTCTTGAACCGCTCTAATGCCAGATTTGCCACCGCCGGCTATAGCTCCTAGCCCAGTAGCATCTTTTGTTCTCTTGGGGCCATTGGTAACAGCTTCTATAACTGTTCCTATTGCTGCTCCCGTTGCGGTGCCTTTGACAATGCTTTTAGTAGGCGATATTTCATCAGCGAAGGTTTCGCACTCTTCCAGGTCCAATTCATATTGAGATATATCTATTCCCTTTGTATCTATTATCGGTTTTGAGCCTGCCACATCAAAAATAGAACCTGATTTGGTAGCAATACATCCCGAGATATATGAAATGGATAATAAGATAAGAAAGTGTTTAATAGAGCCTCCCAGATATTGATGAACGCGACTATGTATGTCCTCAGTCTTCAAGGTCCTCAGTGGTTTCAACTCCCTTGTTAGCTTCTATGCCTTCAGGTCTCATGCCTCCAGGTCTCATGCCTTCAGGTCTCATGCCTTCAGGTCTCATGCCTTCAGGTCTCATGCCTTCAGGTCTCATGCCTTCAGGTCTCATGCCTTCAGGTCTCATGCCTTCAGGTCTCATGCCTTCAGGT
>JAQWRR010000088.1 GCA_029243585.1 Gammaproteobacteria bacterium | reverse complement strand
ATAATTTTTATGATTTTTAAAAATAAAATTCAATACATCGAAATCACAACATATTGTGTTTTGATATCTTCAGGTAGTCCACTTTGTACTCACAACATATCCACAAATTTAACCACAATGAGGCTTAGACATAGTCTCCATGTTGATACACTTGAAATTTTTTAGCGCACCCCCATTGCTGTAATTCAGGTAATTCCTATACGGAATGACAAAGAAATAAAGGAAAAGAGAAGCCATAGTTATTAACAAGAATAGATCGCTCCTAAACAAATCAGAACAAAAACTAACTAGCCTGGTTACAGAGCGGTAAACTTTAACCTCTGTATTGAAATGTTTTTTGATCCTAATTTTTAATTCGAATTAAGTGCGATTTTTTTGCGACGTTACTTTCCGACTATGCATCTGATAATAGACTGACAGTAGACCTAAGGTAGGGCCTAAAGGTAATAAACTTATGAATACAACAGCGTTTTTCAATACTCCTAGTCTTGGCAAGTCTCTTGCTGGTTTTGGGGTAGGCCTTTGTCTAGCGCTTGGTGCAACCCAAGGGCTTACTCAATCACTACCACAAATTGTGGAAGACCAGGAATTACCAAGTCTAGCGCCGATTATTGATAGGGTTGCACCTGCTGTGGTTAATATTTCTGTCCGAGGCAGCGTGGAAACAAATAATCAACTTTCGCAAGACCCCTTCTTTAGGCGATTTGTTCCACCTGATGCTAGACGAGAAGTACAAAGCGCGGGTTCAGGAGTTATTGTAGATGCTGAAAATGGGTACATCCTCACCAATCACCATGTTATTGAGAATGCTGACGAAATATCAGTCTCTCTGATGGATGATCGCACTTTGGATGCAGAGGTGGTTGGCTCCGATGCGGGCTCTGATATCGCCGTACTTCAAGTTGATCCAGACGGACTTCTTGAAATGCCGCTAGGCAATTCTGATGGACTTCGAGTAGGCGATTTTGTGGTTGCTATAGGAAACCCTTTCAGACTTCGTCACACAGTAACCTCAGGTATTGTCAGCGGGCTTGGCCGTACTGGAATTAATCCTGAGGGTTATGAGGATTTCATTCAAACAGACGCCTCTATTAATCCTGGCAATTCGGGTGGTGCGCTAGTGAATCTAAGAGGAGAGTTGATAGGTGTTAATTCAGCAATTTTCTCAAGAAGCGGAGGAAACATTGGCATAGGTTTCGCGATTCCGGTAAATATGGCTCGCACTGTTATGGATCAACTCATTACCTTTGGCACCGTTCGCAGGGGACTTTTAGGCGTTAGTATAGCTAGTGTTACCTCAGATATTGCAGACAGTTACGACTTAGAAAATACCTCTGGGGCACTAGTAACAATCGTTGGTTCAAACTCGGCAGCAGAAGCGGCTGGGCTCCAAATAGGCGATGTTATTACCAGCGTCAACAGCCAATCTATTGAGAATCCAAGTGCGCTGCGAAACGCTATTGGACTTATGCGACCAGGTGACGAAGTAACCGTGGGCTATGTTCGTGAAGGCGATCTCCAAACGGTAACAGCCATACTAGGAGAATTGCAGTCTACCTCCGTCCAAGAAGAACCAATAGAAGCAGAAAGTCTTGCTGAAGCAGATCCCGTATTTGAAGGCGCTATATTTGATACAAACAATTCATCTCGCTCAAGCTTTAATGGTGTCTTAGGGGTTTTAGCAACAATGGTAGAACCCGAAAGCCCTTCTTTCCTAAGAGGATTGAGAACAGGTGATGTTATTACGCATATTAATCGGCAGAGAGTTCAAAGCGTCAACGCTGCACGAGAGATAATAGAAGATGCTCGTTCAGTAATACTGCAAGTCTCTAGGGATAATCGCGGCGTATTAATACTTATGCGTTAAACAAAACTCTCTAACATTAGAAGTATTGCTAGTGATGGGTTGTACGTTTAATTACACATGGTTGACTGAAAAAAAATTCTTGGGCTCCAAGATTAATTTTTTAAAGCATATCAAATGCTTCGACTACATTATTTGCCTCTTGGGCCCATAGACTCATTCTTTTTCGCCGCTCCCTTAAATCCAAATCTCTCAGCAATTCCATTTCTCTATAGAAAAGTTCAAGTCCTTGAGTGTCTATTAACCAAAGCAATCCTGGCACCCATCTCCTATAGGTTGCTATGGTTGCCAAGTGCGCATTATTTAGCGGTTGATTAAACCAGCTATCGTAGTCAGCAATTCCACCCCAGCTTTCTTTAAGAACCTTATACTCCTCTCTCATTAACTCAAAGGCCGCCTCTTTTTCTATCCGCTTCTCTAAATCAGAAATAGGGCGAGAAAAAATTTCACGAAGGTGTTCCTGCTGATCATTTATGAGCCTGCTGAAATCTGTTCGTCTTTTCATCTTTTCTCGGTAGGCTGTTCTTATATTCTCCTCGCCAATGCGGATTAACCATAGTTCAGTTCCGTACTCCTCCACAGCAGTCGCAAAAGCTTCGTTAAGCTCACTATCATCATTTACATAAAACTTCTGATGAGCAAGCTCATGGATAATAATTGAAGCGCCATTTTGTCCTCCAATATCAATCATGGTATTGAGTATAGGGTCTTCAAAAAAACCGAGCGTTGAATAGGCCGCTGCCCCCACAACCACCGTATCGAGACCATCCGACTTAAGACGCTCCGAAAAACGATTCGCTACTGATTCGTCGAAGTAGCCTCGATAACTTACACAGCCAGAAAATGGAAAACACCATGTTTTTGGATCTACCTCAAATTCTTTTGTTGCAATCACATTCCAAACAACAGATGAACGTTGAAGGTCTACATAAGTACGATAACTACCATTATCTGGAAGACTAAGTTCATCTATAGCAAAGTTTCTAGCTTTAACAATTCTTTGTAAGGCAGCTTTAGTTGACTCATTCGTATCTGCACTCTCAAGGATTTGATGAATTGGCGCCTGCTTTCGAAGTAACTCAAGCTGACCACCAACAGCTTGCAAGTAATATGGCAAAGAACAACCTGAAATGACTCCACTAACGCAAATCAAAAATAATTGGGTTTGCCAGGATTTCACCCTTGGGACCATAACATGCATAAATGCTGCGGTATCATACACCCATGAAAATCTTTGCAGTTGGCGGTGCGATTAGAGATGAACTACTCAAACTTGAAGTATGCGAACGAGACTGGGCGGTAGTTGGGGGTAGCGCAGAACAACTTATTGCAAAAGGATATAAACCTGTTGGCAAGGATTTCCCAGTATTCCTACACCCGAAGACAGGGGAAGAGTACGCTCTAGCTAGAACCGAACGAAAAGTTGGGCCGGGTTACCATGGATTCAGTTTTGATACATCCAAAAAAGTTACTCTCGAGGAAGATTTAGGCCGCCGCGATCTAACGATCAACGCAATGGCGCGAGATTCAAGTGGAAATATTATCGATCCATACGATGGGCAAATCGATTTAAAAAATCGATTGTTACGGCATGTTTCACCTGCCTTTTCAGAAGACCCCCTCCGTATTCTTCGAGTCGCCCGCTTTGCTGCACGTTTCAATAAAATAGGATTTACGGTTGCAAAAGAAACCCAAAAACTAATGAAAAAAATGGTATCTGCGGGTGAAGCAGATTCGCTTAAACCAGACCGTGTATGGAAAGAGACTGAAAAAGCCCTGGCAGAGCCAACCCCAGAAGTCTATTTTAAAGTGTTAAGAGATTGCAGCGCCCTCTCCAAAGTATTTCCTGAAATTAACGATCTCTTTGGTATTCCACAACCAGAAAAATGGCATCCTGAAGTGGATACGGGAGTCCATACTTTAATGGCATTAGGCATTGCCGCATCTCTTACCGATAGCGTGGCTGTAAGGTTTGCAACACTAACTCACGACCTTGGGAAAGCAACTACCCCAAAGGAAACTTTGCCAAAACACCATGGCTATGAAAAGCGATCTGTTGAAATACTGGACGTCTTCTGTAGTCGCTTACCAATACCTAAACGCTACCGCGAGCTCGCCGTGGCTGTGGCACAGCAACATGGGATGGTACATAAGGTTAAAGAACTTAAACCAAGCACTATCTATAAACTGCTTGAGAATATAGACGGACTAAGACGCCCAGAACGTTTTGAAAAGTTTATCCTTGCTTGTGAAGCTGATGTACGTGGACGTACTGGTTTTGAAAATCATCACTATTACCAAGCTGACCTACTTCGAACAGCGCTAAATGCTGCCCGTGAAGTTTCTGCTAAAGACACAGGAAACATAGAACAAGGCCCGAATATTGGAGAACGTTTACGAGAATACCGTATCAAAGCAATCCATGATGCGCTTGCTGACAAACAATCAAATGCGACCTCGAAAATCACGCCCAGGTAAAGGCGCTAAGTACAAATTACGGCTCAGTAACATTATCTTAAATCTTTCGCCCATCTCTCCTGGCAGCACCAAAGTCTTTAAAGACTGCGCCGCCTGAATTGCATCTGCACTATCAGTAAAATCTAATTTTCCTATTGCCCCACTATTAACCAAGAACTGGCCTTGCGTTGTGTATCCTGCTACAGATAAACCTGCTTCCTTTGCTGCGCGAGCGCAAGCACTAAAATCAACCCATGTGCTGATATCCTGAAGCCCTGGCCATAAAAAAGGGTCATGGTGCATACGATGTCTAAAATAGCAGGCTAAGGTGCCACTATTACGTTGCTCATGATAATACTCGCGTTCCGTTAACCCATAATCAATAGTGAGAATCGCCCCCTTTTTCATTACGCCTGCAATACTTGTAATCCACGCGTTACGTGTTGGCGAAATTTCTGATCTGTACCCGTCTGGAAGAACATAACCCAGTCTGCTTTCAATCGCCTCAACCATCTCCGATAAGGTATTTTCTGCATTTCCCTCAGCCCATGCTAGCTCCCCCTTTTCAACTTGGACACCAAGTGGACGAGTTTCATGTCCATGTTTAATAAAACAAATTGCGGGAAATGCATCTAATACTTCGTTAGCAAGAACCACCCCATGAAAAGATTCTGTTGGCAACTGCTCAAGCCATTCAACTTGGGTGCTCGTAGCGCTTAGACGAGATTGCTGTCTCGCTCTAAGTTCAGCGCTTGTTTCAAGTATGTAATAACGTGGATTTACAGATCGAGCGTTTAACACACTGATTAAATCTTCAGCAAGGCGGCCTGTTCCTGCTCCGAACTCAAGGATGACTGGATCATCCATTTGCGCCAAAATGTTAACAATTGGTTCTGCTAGGGATTGAGCAAAAAGTCCTGATAACTCTGGGGCTGTAATGAAGTCGCCTGCAGATCCAAATTTTTGACTACCATTATGGTAGTAACCTAATTCAGGATCATAGAGAACTTGGTGCATATATTGATCAAATGGCATCCAGCCGCTGCCTGTAAGGAGCTCTTGGGTTATTCGCTCTCTAAGCTTGCGAGAAATATCTCGTCCATGCAGATTGGGTGCTGGAAAATCTATAGGCACTGTGTTTTCTCTCTTAATGTACTGTCTAGTGTAACCTTTACTTTCTTATTCATTGCTCGGAGCTACTGTGGTCGACCATATTCATGAACAAAGCCTAGTAGATCGTTGGGTGCTAATCACGGGTGCAGCAAAACGCATTGGCGCAACCATCGCTACTAAGCTCCATGGTGAGGGAGCAAATATAGCTATCCATTACTTTGCAAGTTCTGATGCTGCTGAAGCGTTGGCTAAAAAACTAAATGCTGAACGCTCAAATTCAGCTATTACGGTACAGGGTGATTTAAGAAATATTGCTAATCTGGAACGTATGGCCCAAGAGGTAATTAATCAGACAGATGGGCTATATGCCTTAATCAATAACGCATCAAGCTTTTATCCAACCCCCTTGGGCGATATCACAGAAGAGCAATGGGATGATCTGATTGGAAGCAACTTGAAGGCTCCTTTATTCCTGTCCCAGGCCTTATTACCTCATCTTCGAAAAACAATGGGGATCATTATCAATATTGTAGATGTACATTCACAACGTCCATTAAGAAATCACCCAATTTATGGCTCAGCTAAAGCTGGCCTAGGAATGCTTACCCGGTCACTTGCAAAAGACCTGGGACCTGAGATCAGAGTCAACGGAATCTCTCCGGGAGCGATACTTTGGCCAGAATCCGGAATGCCAGAAAAAGCTCAAGATAATATTATTCAGCAAATCCCCTTAAAGAGAGCTGGAACCCCAGAAGATATAGCTGCAGCCGCTTTGTTTTTAATGCGCGATGCACCGTATATCACAGGACAAATTCTTAATGTTGATGGGGGGAGAAGCATTGGATGGTAACCCTTATCCATTGCACAGCAGAAACACCTTAAACATAACGCTTCTGACTGTAGAGCTTTAAGATATATATAAAGACTTAATAAGTATTTGTAACTACCGTTCTGCGCGCTATCGTTCCCTACCAATACTTTAATAACCTAGTAATTTTCAATGCAAACCTTGAGAACATCATATGTCTGATGAACCTAAAAATTGGCGGGATAATGGTGTCAAGGTGATAAATGGCGAACA
>JAQWRR010000080.1 GCA_029243585.1 Gammaproteobacteria bacterium | reverse complement strand
CTTTGCGTTTTCGTTTTAAGACAGAATGAACTGGGTTTTCCGTTTCACCCCACTTGTTACCTCTGTGGGCAAGAAACTCTCTATCGTTTAGATACAAAGAACTCTATAATTTGCGTGTGATTTGGTGGATGACTTACCACCGAACCCCACTATTCGACAGTGACTGATTTAGCAAGATTACGAGGTTGATCTACGTCAGTCCCTTTCAACAAAGCCGTATGGTACGCAAGTAACTGTAATGGCACTGTATAAAGCAAAGGCTCCTGAATGGAGTGCACATGAGCTGGCATTCGAAGAATTTGAAGCCCTTGCTCATCTCCTAAATCAACGGCTGGGTCTGCAAAGACATAAAGCTTTCCACCTCTGGCTCTAACCTCCGCTAGATTAGATTTAAGTTTTTCTAGAAGTTCATTATTTGGTGCTATAGCCACCACTGGCATATTGTCATCTACTAAAGCTAAAGGACCATGTTTTAATTCCCCCGCTGCATAGGCTTCGGCATGGATATAAGAAATTTCTTTTAACTTTAGAGCGCCTTCCATAGCAATTGGATTTAGGGCACCACGACCAAGGAATAACGCATGTTGTTTGTTAACAAAGTCTTTAGAAAGCTCAGCTATAGCAACATCTAGAAGCAGACTTTGCTCAATCAAACCAGGTATTTCAGCGAGTTGTGTGACTAACTCATGCTCCTTATTCGGATCTAATCCCTGGTGTCTCGCTACTACAATTGTAAGCATAAGTAACGCTACAAGCTGGGTAGTAAAAGCCTTAGTTGAGGCAACTCCTATTTCCTGCCCAGCTCGAGTCATCAATACCAAATCAGATTCTCTAGTCAAAGAGCTCTCGGACACATTGCAGATTGATAAAGTTGCGAGATAATCCAATTTTTTTGCCGCCCGCAGAGCAGCAAGAGTATCGGCCGTTTCCCCCGACTGAGAAATAGCCATAAAAAGCGTGTTTTGTAATACAACTGGTTTACGGTAACGGTACTCACTCGCTATATCCACGGTGCATGGCAATCTAGCAAGCTCCTCGATCTGACTTCTAGCAACTAGTCCAGCATGATAGCTAGTACCGCAAGCAACAATATGTATGCTTTCCACTTTACTAAGTATTTCTTCAGCATTATCCCCAAAAATTTCATCAGAAATACTGCCATTGCTTATACGATTGTCGAGTGTGCTTATAAGGGCAGCTGGTTGTTCATGGATTTCTTTTGCCATGTAGTGTTTATAGCTACCGCGATCAGCAGGATCTGCCGTATGTTCACTTTCTCGAATAGGCCTCTCTACCCCTACACCCTGTGAGTCGTATATTTTCACCGAGTCCTTACGTAAGACAGCTAGATCACCCTCTTCCAAAAACTGAAATCGATTTGTCTCTGATAGCAACGCAGTAACATCAGATGCGACAAAATTCTCTCCCTTGCCGAGCCCAATAACTACTGGTGTACCAGATCGTGCTATATATAAAACATTAGGCTCAAGAACATGCATCACAACTATTGATGCATATCCCCCTTCAAGCTCTTGTAACGTTTGCGTAACAGCTTTCTGCATATCACTAGTACTAGACAAGTGAAAAAACACACGGTGTGCAATAACCTCACTATCAGTTTCTGAGGAAAACTCAAAACCGCTAGCCTCAAGCTTACTGCGTAACTCTGCATGGTTCTCAATGATCCCGTTATGAACCACAGCAATTTCATTGCCAGATACATGGGGATGTGCATTGCTCTGGCTCGGCGTTCCATGCGTAGCCCAACGCGTGTGAGCAATGCCTATTTCACCGATGAGTGGATTTTTAATAAGGGCATCTTCTAACCCTTTAACTTTACCTAATCGCCTCAAGCGCTCAAGCTTTTTATTCTGGATCACGGCTATTCCAGCGGAATCATATCCACGGTACTCGAGTCGTCTCAGTCCCTTCAACAGGACGGGTATCACGTCACGTTGTGATACAGCACCAACAATTCCACACATTAGGATTTTCCCTCTAAAAAATTCTAATAAAATCGCGGCTAAAGCAGATAGGGTGAAACAGCGCTAAACATACTTCAGCGTGAAGGCTTACTCGGCCTTTTCCAACCCTTAATAATAGACTGCTGACTTCGAGCAACAGCCAGTGTTTTTTCAGGAATGTTTTTGGTAATAGTTGAGCCTGCTCCAATAGTAGCACCATCTGCAATTTCTAAAGGAGCGACCAACATAGCCCCTGAACCCACAAAAACTTTATTTCCAATGATCGTTTGATGTTTCAAGACTCCATCGTAATTACATGTGATAGTTCCTGCTCCAATATTGGTATTCTCTCCAATATGGCTATCACCGACATAACTTAGATGGTTCATTTTACTACCCACGCCAACAGTACTTGCCTTAACCTCAACAAAGTTACCAACTTTCACTTGCTTATCGAACTCCGTACCAGACCTTAACCGTGCAAAAGGGCCAATCTCACATTCTGTGCCAGCTTTAACACCCTCTATGACACAGTGCTCACGGACGATGCAATCATCACCCAAAATACTATCCGATATAATGGCGTTAGGGCCTATGCATACACGATTACCCAATTCAACATCACCTAAAAATACAGCCCCCACATCAATAAAGACATCTCTACCAACCTTTAAAGAACCGCGGAGATCAAAGCGCCCAGGGTCTGCCAAAGTAGCACCTTGAACCATTATTTCTTGCGCTTGGCGTCTTTGCAAAACTCTCTCTGCCTGAGCAAGCTGGATACGGTCATTAATGCCTATAATCTCTTCGGCATTCTCAACTATTTCGCCAAAGACAGGTACTCCCTCTGCGACGGCTATTGAGATTATGTCTGTCAAATAGAATTCACCCTGCTGGTTATTAGCGCTTAATTTTTTTATCCAACCGCGAATAGCCTCTCCAGGAACTACCATAAGGCCAGTATTTATTTCTTTGATTAATCTCTGATCAGAGGTTGCGTCCTTTTCTTCAACGATCTCAATAATCTCGTTTGTGCCATTACGCAACACTCTTCCATAACCTTCTGGATTGCTTAGTTCAGCCGTTAATAAAGCAACTCCTCCTTTTATAGCTGCTTTAAGAAGTTTTTTTAGACTTGCCTCTGTTATTAAAGGCACATCCCCAAAAAGTATAAGGACCTGATGATCTTTTGAAATATTAGGGAGTGCCTGTTTTAAAGCATGTC
This sequence comes from Gammaproteobacteria bacterium, assembly GCA_029243585.1. GTDB lineage: Bacteria > Pseudomonadota > Gammaproteobacteria > Steroidobacterales > Rariloculaceae > UBA6522. Next base: position 9,205 of record JAQWRR010000080.1, on the reverse strand, counting down.
CAGTACCAAGTTGCTCAGCCTGAAACGTCCATTCCACAGTCGAAGATTCAAATTCTTTTCGAACTAGGTCGCCACCATGTCCATAAATAATATTTATGGATTGCGATCCGAGTGAGCTAGCAGTAGCTAGAACATGCGATAAGATGCTTCGGCCGCCGAGCGGTTGCAGCACCTTTGGAAGGTCGGAATTCATTCTCTTTCCCTGACCAGCCGCCAAGATTACGGTCGTTAGAGCCACGTTATGGCATCCTCCGATATTTTTCTGACTAATGGGAATGATAACGCGGTTATAAGGCAGATGGTGCTTTAACGCCTGCCTTTAAGCTTCTCGGCTGCTCGATAACGGGCCTCAGCCTCAACCAAGTCTCTTTGTGCCTGTTCAATGTCGATCTCACCATGACTGCCGTCAAGGGCTTCACGCGCACGTTCACGAGCTGCAAGCGCAGCATCTTCGTCAAGATCCTCGGCGCGCAAGGCACTATCTGCTAAAACAGTAACCTGTTTTGGTTGTACCTCAAGAATCCCACCAGTGACAAAGAAAAATTGTTCCTCTCCATCTAGCGGATGTACACGGACTTCACCAGGTTTGAGCTTAGTCAATAGTGGCGCATGACGAGGAGCTATACCTATCTCTCCCAACTGTCCAGGAGCAAAAACCATTTCGGCCTCTCCTGAAAAGATCTCGCCTTCAGCACTGACAATATCTACTTGAATGCTAGTCATAGCTGGTTTCTCAGAGCTTATTGTAAAGCCTTGCCCTGCTCTTCGGCCTCTTCAATTGAGCCAACCATATAGAAAGCCTGTTCCGGAAGATGATCGTAATCTCCAGCAACAATAGCCTTGAAGCTACTAATGGTTTCCTTGAGCGGAACGTACTTTCCTGGTGTGCCAGTAAATGTTTCTGCAACAGCGAATGGCTGCGATAAGAATCGTTGTATTTTTCTGGCTCGTTGGACTACTAGCTTGTCGTTTTCTGACAATTCATCCATTACCAAAATGGCGATAATATCTTGTAGCTCCTTATAACGTTGTAAGACTGCCTGAACTGATCGAGCAGTCTGATAGTGCTCTTCACCAACAACATTGGGGTCAAGTAGCCGGCTCGTCGAATCTAGCGGATCGACCGCTGGATAGATGCCTAGCTCCGCAATTTGCCTAGACAAAACTAGCGTCGCATCTAAGTGAGCAAAAGTGGTAGCCGGAGATGGGTCAGTCAGATCATCTGCTGGAACATAAACAGCCTGGAAGGAAGTAATAGAACCTGTGCTAGTAGAAGTAATCCGCTCCTGTAAAACGCCCATCTCTTCAGCCAACGTGGGTTGATAGCCCACAGCTGAAGGCATACGGCCTAACAAAGCTGAGACTTCTGTTCCAGCAAGCGTATAACGGTAAATGTTGTCGATAAACATAAGGACATCTCGTCCTTCATCCCTGAATCCTTCAGCAATTGTCAGGCCAGTCAGCGCTACCCGGAGACGGTTTCCAGGTGGTTCATTCATCTGCCCATAAACCAAGGAAACCTTATCTAGAACCTTAGAGTCTTTCATCTCATGATAAAAATCATTTCCCTCTCGAGTACGCTCACCAACACCTGCAAACACAGAATAACCACCATGCTCTTTTGCAATATTATTGATTAGCTCCATGAGAGTAACCGTCTTACCGACACCCGCACCACCGAACAGGCCAATTTTTCCGCCCTTAGCGATAGGCATAATCAGATCAATGACCTTTACACCCGTTTCTAATAGTTCGGTTGTCGTTGCCTGCTCCTCAAAGGATGGAGGGTTTCGGTGAATAGGCAGACGAGTCTCTTCACCAATCTCTCCGCCTTTATCAATGGGAGTGCCTAATACGTCCATGATCCGACCGAGCGTTTTCTCGCCTACAGGGACCGTAATAGGCTGTCCAGTATTTTTAACCGGCAAACCACGCTTTATGCCTTCACTTGCACCCATGGCAATAGTGCGCACAACGCCATCACCGAGCTGTTGTTGCACTTCAAGCGTGAGGTTCGCCTCATCCAACGTAAGCGCATCATAGACCTTCGGTATAGCATCTCTTGGAAATTCGACGTCTACAACAGCGCCGATGACCTGAACAATCGTACCCGTACTCATGTCTTCTTAACCTTCCTGTTTTAGACGGCAGCTGCGCCGCCAACAATTTCCGAAATTTCCTGAGTGATCGCTGCCTGGCGAGCCTTATTATAGGCAATCTGCAACTGATCAATAAATTTCCCCGCATTATCTGTTGCTGATTTCATTGCAACCATCTTAGATGCCATCTCACAGGCAATATTCTCAACTACTGCTCTATAAATCTGCGCTTCCACATAGCGCTCAAGAACATCCGTCAATAACTCTGTCGCATCTGGTTCATAAATATAGTCCCAATGCTGTTGCAGTTCTTTCGAGTCGACTGGCTCCACTGGAAGCAAAGTTGCAATTTTTGGTGTCTGGCTCATTGTATTAACAAATATATTATGAGCCAGAAATAGCCTGTCTATCTTTTCTGCCTTATAAGCGTCAGTCATTACCGTTATCGCTCCGATAAGGTCAGACATCTTCGGCACATCTCCCAAGTGAGTCGCTACAGAAACAATATTTGTTTTTAGACGGCGAAAAAATGCTACGCCTTTTGCCCCCAATATGCAGAGATCTACCTCAACCCCCTTGTCTTGCCAGCCCTTTATATCATTTAAGAGGGCTCGAAAAACATTAACGTTAAGGGAGCCACATAAACCCCGATCAGATGTGACAACGAGATACCCCACACGTTTGACTTCACGCTCCTCAAGATAGGGATTATGAAAATCAGGGCTAGCCTGGGACAAATGCCCAATCACCCTACGAATACCGTCTGCATATGGTCTGGCAGCTTTCATACGGTCTTGGGTCTTCCGTAATTTGGAAGCCGCCACCATCTCCATAGCGCTAGTGATCTTCTGCGTATTTTTGACGCTGGTGATCTTAGTGCGTATTTCTTTGCCAACTGCCATCTATCCTAGCCTTGTCTTAGTAGGCTCCTGAAGCCTTAAACTCATCGAGCAAGCCTTTAAGACCTGCCTGAATATCATCGTCAAAATCACCAGTAGCATTAATCTTTTCTATCAACTCAGATGCATTGGCATGTGAATAAGCATGTAGTGCTTCTTCGAACGCAACGATACCTTCGACATCTACATCGTCGAGGTACCCTTCATTGGCAGCGTATAACGAGATTGCCATATCAGCTACTGGTAGCGGTGAGTATTGCGACTGTTTCATCAACTCAGTAACCCGTTGCCCACGCTCGAGCTGTCTACGTGTAGCCTCATCAAGATCCGAGGCAAACTGAGAGAAAGCAGCTAGTTCACGATACTGTGCAAGCGCAAGACGAATACCGCCACCGAGCTTTTTAATTATCTGGGTCTGAGCCGCACCACCCACTCTTGAGACAGACAGTCCTGCATTTATAGCTGGTCTAATGCCCGCATTAAATAAATCCGTTTCTAAAAAAATCTGTCCATCTGTAATAGAAATAACATTTGTGGGCACAAACGCGGAAACATCGCCTGCTTGGGTTTCAATAATAGGTAAGGCTGTAAGCGAACCAGTTTTTCCTTTTATTTCACCGTCCGTAGCCTCTTCTACATAACTGGCTGTAACTCTTGCAGCCCGTTCCAGAAGCCTTGAATGAAGATAAAAAACATCGCCAGGATACGCCTCTCGACCAGGAGGTCTTCTTAGCAGCAAAGACACCTGTCGATATGCCCATGCCTGCTTTGTTAGATCATCATAAATAATCAGCGCATCCTCACCGCGATCACGAAAGTATTCGCCCATAGCACAACCAGCATATGGCGCAATGTACTGCATAGCAGCTGATTCAGAGGCAGAAGCAGATACCACTATGGTGTGCTCCATAGCGCCTTCTTGCTCGAGACGACCAATAACATTAGCTACCGTTGAGTTCTTCTGACCAATGGCAACATAAATACATTTAATGCCACTGCCCTTCTGATTAATTATTGCGTCAATTGCGACGGCACTCTTGCCGGTCTGACGATCGCCGATAATAAGCTCCCGCTGCCCACGCCCTATAGGAACCATTGAATCAATTGATTTCAATCCGGTTTGTACGGGCTGATTAACAGACTGTCTATCAATAACTCCAGGGGCAACCTTTTCAATAGGCGATGTTGAAACAGCATCAATTGGGCCTTTACCATCAATAGGATTTCCCAAAGAATTAACCGCCCTTCCAAGCAGCCCTTCTCCAACAGGAACCTCAAGAATCCTTCCAGTAGTCTTTACGCTATCGCCCTCAGAAATATGCTTATATTCACCAAGCACTACTGCGCCTACAGAATCCTGTTCAAGATTAAGCGCAAGTCCGAAGCTTCCTCCGGGGAACTCAATCATCTCACCATACTGAACGTCTGCCAGCCCGTGTATGCGGACTATACCGTCCATCAACGCAATGACTGTTCCAACGTCACGCGCTTCCGACGTAGCATCAAAATTTTCAATTCGTTGCTTAATCAGATCACTAATTTCGGATGCTTTAAGTGCCATCTACATTCCCCTTACAAAGCGAGCGTGTCCGCCAGCTCGCTCAACCGACTTTTCACGGATCCATCGATAACCTGGCCTTCGGCATAAATAACTGCTCCGCCGATAAGCGCTAAGTCCTCTTTAAGTTCAAGTTCAACTGCCCTGCCCAACTTATGCTCTAAGCTGGTCTTTATTTGCTCTACCACTTTCTCGTCCACGCCCGTAGCGGTGACGAGCTGTACTTTTACAGTATTCTCTGCCCAAGCCTTAAGCTGTTCGAACTGGGCAGCCACTTCCGGTATGACTCCCAAACGCTCATTCTCCGCGAGCAACCGAAGAAAGTTTTCGCCACGTCCGGAGGCAAATAACTTTGCTTCGCCAGTTTCCACACAGACGCTCTGAAAAAAACGAACGAGCTGCTCATCGTCTAAATCTCGCCGAGACAAGAACTCCCTTACATCGCTATTACTCATAATCTCAGCAGCTATGTTCAACGCTGTTGACCAAGAAGAGAGCTCTTTATCCACATTAGCTAACTCAAATATGGCGCGTGCATAGGGTCGTGCAAGTGTGCTTGTGTCTGCCATCCTTTTCCCTACAATTTAGCCGCAAGGCTATCGAGAAGCTCACGATGAGTAGATTCATCTATTTCCCGCGAAAGAATTTTTTCAGCACCAGCAATTGCTATAGTCGCAACTTGTTGCCTAAGCTCGTCCCGGGCTCGATTAATTTCCACTTGAAGTTCTGACTCAGCGCTATCTAGCCGTTTGCGTTTCTCGGCTTCTCCCTCAGATCGGGCTTCATCAACAATACCATTAGCACGAGAGCTTGCTTTGCTGAGAATATCGCGTGCCTGATTGCGCGCTTCATCAACAATTTTTCCGGCCTCTTCCCCAGCCTGCCTCAAGTCATCCTGACCCTTCTCTGCCGCGGCGAGGCCATCTGAAATGGTCTTCTCCCGTTCTTCCATCGCACTCCTGATCAATGGCCAAACAAAGGACATGGTGAACCAGACCAAAAGGCCAAATACCAACATCTGCGCGAAAAGCGTGACGTTAATGCTCACAATTTGCCTCCAGAAAAAAGACGGTTTATCCGCCTAAGGGCCCGAGAAATGGGTTGGCAAACGTAAAAAACAAGGCTATACCAACGCCAATCATAGTTACCGCATCCAGCAAACCTGCCACGATAAACATCTTGATCTGCAACATAGGGACAAGCTCTGGCTGCCTAGCCGCTCCCTCTAAAAATCGCCCGCCCAACAAGCCAAAACCGATAGCTGTTCCTAAGGCGCCCATGCCTATAAGTATGGCCACCGCAACGGCGGTTCCTGCTTGTACTAATGCTATACTTTCCATGATTTCTCCTATCCTAAGTCCAGAAAGGCCATAAAGCCTTCAAGAATTCTAAGTTAATGTTCCTCGTGAGCCATACTCAGATAGACAATCGTCAACATCATAAATATGAATGCCTGCAGAGTAATGATCAGTATGTGAAAAATCGCCCAGGCAAGCCCAAGAATGACCTGAATGATAAATAATGTAATGGTTCCTAGCGACGTGAAATTCTCTCCTAGAGAGTTTACGCCTGCAGATAATGTAAATACAGCAATCAGAATGAAAATCAGTTCGCCAGCATAAAGGTTTCCAAATAATCGAAGCGCAAGAGAAATCGGTTTCGCTAACTCCTCTACAACCTTTAAAAGAAAATTGAACGGTATCATCCATTTGCCAAATGGGTGCAAAAACAGTTCTTTCGCAAAACCACCAACGCCTTTGATTTTAATGCTATAGAAAATCATCAGAATAAAAACACTAATAGACATCCCGAGAGTAATATTGGGATCGGTGGTTGGGACAACCTTCATATAGTTAATGCCAGCGGTTTCACCTAGTCGCGGCAGAAGATCCACGGGCACCAGGTCCATGAAGTTCATTAGAAATATCCAACAAAAAATGGTCAATGCCAACGGAGCTATCAGCTTGCTAGAACCATGAAAACTGTCTTTAACCTGCGTATCTACAAAATCTACTATCAGCTCTACAAAATTCTGCCAGGCCCCCGGTACAGCCGAGGTCGCTTTTCTAGCAGCTAAATAAAAGCTCCCCGCAAATATCATCCCTAAAATCACAGAATAGAACATGCTGTCCCAATGCAAATTCCAGAATGGGTTAGCTAGCTCCGTATGAAGAGCATGCTCCGTGTCTAAGTTCGTCAGATGATGGACGATATAGTCGGTAGCTGAGGTTGCACCCTCATTAACGTCATGGGCATCTTCCATATCTAGCCTTTAGTCATCTCTATTACGCACCAGTCTTACCAAGTCAAATAGGCGATCTTAATAGCGCCACCCAATAAACAAGCAGTGTTACCGCAAAACACCCAAGCATTGGCACAAATGAAACGTCAATGTTCTTAAGCACCAATCCGAAAAGAAGCACGGTCATCGCAAGCTTGAAAAACTCACCTCGATAGACCCTTTTAAGGATCTTTTCGGGCTCAGCATCTGCGTCTAGTCGGAAGATACTAACTGCCATACAAAGGCTAGTCAGCGTCCCAATCCCTCCACCCATAAGCGCAGAAATCGCAGTTCGTGGACCATCTATCAAAAGTCCAACCACCGATATCAGCAGCGTTACTCCAAACTGAACGACTACAATACTTAGCGCCGCCCGGCGCGCCTTTAAGCACAGGTCTTCAAGATCGGACTGCTCTTCAAGCTCACTCAACAAAATCTTAGCCACCATACTCAATGGGCGCCAGCAAAAAAACCTTTAACTAACGCCGAACAAAGAAAAAGCCACTTTCGTGGCGTTGGTTACTTAGGGACTAAAACTGCCTGATAACGGCCGCATTCTAAGTTCTTGTTTCTGCTTGATCAAGATCGGCGAGCAAGATGATCAATGATTCCTTCCAGTTCTTCTAAACTATGGTAACGAATAGTCATACGGCCTCCTGAAGGACCGTGCTGTATGCGCACATTTGCTCCCAGTTTTTCGCCTAGATCTGTTTCTAATCGTTGTATATCTGGGTCTTTTGTAAGATCTGACTTTTCTTCGCTACTTTCATTAGATGGTCTTGAAAAGCGCTTAACTGCGCGCTCAGTCTGCCTTACGCTCCAGCCTTCCTTGATAATTTGTCGTGCTAGCATTATTTGGCCTTGAGAAGATGAAAGTGCGAGTAATGCGCGCGCATGCCCCATTCCTAAGGCTCGCTGAACGAGGAGTTCCTTCACAGAATCAGGGAGTTCCAGCAACCGTAAAAGATTACTAACCGAAGCCCGGGAGCGACCTATTGTATCTGCAGCGTCTCCATGAGTCATATCAAATTCATCAACTAGGCGACGTAGCGCTAGCGCTTCCTCCAATGGATTAAGATCCTCACGCTGTATATTCTCGATTAGCGCGACCGCTACAGCCTGATGGTCGGGCAAATCCCTAACTAACGCCGGGATTGATTGAAATCCAGCTAATTGAGCTGCCCGCCACCGCCTTTCTCCGGCTATTATTTCATAGCGCTGATCACCACCTTGGTGTTGTGTGCCACCTAATGGCCGAACAACGATAGGCTGGATTAGCCCCTGGGAACGCAGCGACTCGGCTAATTCGGCTAAAGACTCGTCTCGCATATCTACGCGAGGCTGGTACTGACCCCGATCTAGAAGATCAATAGAAATTTCCCGAAGAGTGTCTTGGGGCGCTGGGCCTGCAGATCCAGACTCAACGCTTAATAATGCCTCCAAGCCACGCCCTAGACTTCTACGTTTAGTCATCGTGTTTTATTTGCTGAGGTAAAAATGGCCACAAGTTAATTGTAGCGCATGCCGACCAATATGCCCTTCTTTAGGGATTGTCTAATGTGTCTTGCCGATTAATCTCCCCAGCTAAAGCTAGATAAGCAAGCGCCCCACGAGAACGCTTATCATGATACATAGCCGGCTTACCGAAGCTCGGCGCCTCGGCTAAACGCACATTCCTCGGAATCACAGTACGAAACACAAGCTTTCCAAAATGATCCATTAACTGTCCCGAAACCTCATTAGCTAAATTATTTCGTGGGTCAAACATAGTGCGCAGTATCCCGTAAAGCTTCTGCCCAGGGTTAGCATTTAGTCGAATTTGCTCCACTGTCTCAAGCAAGGCCGTCAAGCCTTCTAAAGCGTAGTACTCACACTGCATCGGTATCAAAACGCCATTCGTCGCTACCAATGCATTCACGGTCAGTATGTTGAGTGCGGGTGGGCAGTCAACCAAGATATAGTCGTATTTTGAGAGAATGGGCTTTAGCGCCTCTTTAAGGCGATACTCTCGCCGAACCTGTCCTAGAAGCTCAACTTCCGCAACGGTAAGCGCTTGGTTACTAGGAAGAACATCAAAATCTCCTTCTGAAGCAGGAAGAATTACCGATTCTGCCTCCACTCCCTCTAGTAGCACATCACAAAGGCTTTTTTTGAGTTCCAATTTATCGATCCCGCACCCCATAGTTCCATTTCCCTGGGGGTCCATATCAACCATCAAAACTCGTCGTTTGGTCGCAGCTAAAGAAGCAGCAAGATTGACACATGTGGTCGTCTTCCCTACTCCCCCTTTCTGGTTGGCTATCGAAATCTTTTTAGTCATAACCCACTAGTTCTTAATCTTTTTTACTACTACAAGACTCCCACTAAA
>JAQWRR010000108.1 GCA_029243585.1 Gammaproteobacteria bacterium | reverse complement strand
GACCCTCTGCTCCCAAAGCAGATGCGCTACCAGACTGCGCTATGCCCCGAACCTTATTACAATGCCATCTTAATAGCCTAAACCCTAAGCCGCAATTTACGAGTGTTAAATAACTGGATATGCGAGAATCAGTACCCTTCTAAAAATAAAGAGCTTTATGCTAACTAAGATCATAGATGGCAAGGCCATTGCTCAAGAAATACAAGCAGAAGTGGCCAAAAAGATTAAGACACGAATCTCAGAAGGGTTACGAGCACCTGGACTGGCGACTATTCTTGTGGGACAAGATCCCGCATCACATATCTATGTGCGCAATAAACGTAGAGCCTGTGATGAAACAGGAATTAAATCCTTTCATCATGAACTTGCTGGGGACATTTCTCAGCAAACCCTACTTGAGCTAATCGATACACTTAATGCCAATAAAGATATAGACGGTATTCTTGTGCAGTCCCCTCTACCTAAACATATCGATGAAAATTTAGCCTGCGAGCGGATATCTCCGACTAAAGATATCGATGGGTTTCACCCCTTCTCGCTGGGACGGCTCAGCCAGGGCATTCCCGTTTTAAGGCCGTGCACACCATATGGTGTTATGACTATCCTGCAACGATCAGCTGTCAAAATTACTGGACAGCATGTGGTGATTATTGGACGCTCTAATCATGTTGGTCGTCCACTTGCCTTAGAAATGTTACTAGCGGGGGCTACAACAACCATTTGTCATGGTTCAACGAAAAATCTTGAACAGCATGTGCGCGCTGCTGATATTCTCTGTGTAGCGGTGGGCAAGCCTGAGTTAATACCAGGTGACTGGATTAAATCTGGTGCTGTGGTAATCGATATTGGCATTACGCGCCTAGAGAACGGGAAACTGATCGGTGATGTGGATTTTGAAGGAGCAAAAAAACGCGCTAGTCTTATTACCCCCGTACCAGGCGGTGTAGGCCCAATAACCGTAGCCACACTGATTAGTAACACTCTAAATGCAGCAGAACTTAGTTCGGGCTAAAAATAATTTTAATCAACCCGAAAGGCGTGCTTCGGTTATCATCTGGTAGCTCAACAAATAGCAGAGATATACCATGAGGTTAAATAAACTATTACTTTTGATGGGTTTGGTCATCAGTGTGGCCAGCGCACAAGAGCCTATATTGCCCGAAGACGATACGCTGCCACCTGACACACAAGTTAGATTTGTCACGAATTTAGGGGCATTTGTTGTAGAACTCGATATAGGTAGAGCCCCCCTAACGGTTGAACACTTTTTGAGTTATGTAAATGCAGGCCACTATGAGGGGACTATTTTTCATCGCGTCATTCAAGGGTTCGTCGCACAAACAGGTGGATTCACCAGCGACCTTGTTGAAAAACCGACACCTGAAGATGGTAACGTTATGAATGAGTCAGGAAACGGTCTCAGTAATATTCGCGGAACTATTGGTCTTGCACGAGGTAACGAGCCACACGGAGGCAAGGCACAATTCTATATCAACCTCTCTGATAATACAGATCTAAATCCTCGACCAACCCGTTGGGGCTTTGCTGTATTTGGAAAAATAGTCGAAGGCATGGAAATCGTTGATCAAATTGGCCATGTAGACGTTGGAGCCAGGGGAATATTTGAAAGAGATGTTCCGATACAAAACATCATAATTGAGAGTATTGAAATTCTTAACGAGTAAATACCAATGAGTATTCTCTTCATCTCTGATCTCCACCTGGATTCAGAGCGACCCGCTGCTATACAGCAATTTCTTCGGTTTATAGATCAAGAGGCATCAAACGCTGATGCGCTGTACATACTAGGCGACCTATTTGAGGTTTGGATCGGAGATGACAATAAAGAGCTCGGTAATACTCCTGTAATAGAAGCTTTAACAAAGCTTAAACTACGGGGTGTCCCATGTTTTTTTATGCATGGAAATCGTGATTTTCTTATTGGCAAACGGTTTGCTGACCTCACAGGCTGCAAATTATTAAAGGAGTATGAAGTTCTAGAAATTGAGGGAACACGTGTGCTTCTGACTCACGGTGACTTGTTATGCACAGATGATGAGCCCTATATGGCACTTAGATCTATGGTGCGAGATCCAGACTGGCAACAAGACTTTCTTTCTAAAACTCTACAAGAACGTAAAGCGATTGCTAACAATATTCGTGAGCACAGCAAGGAGGCCATCGCACAAAAAAAACCAGAGATAATGAACGTAAATCAAAAGACCGTGGTAGATATCATGCTCAAATATGATGTTAGGGTACTACTGCATGGTCACACACATCGCCCAAACATTCACCATTTTGAGTTAAACGGAACAGACGCTACTCGGATCGTATTAGGGGATTGGTATGAAGAGGGAAGCGTAGTTCGTTGGGGTAAGACTGGGTATCAGCTTAAAACTCTGTCAGCAACTACTCAGATTCATTAACACTGAACTAAACAACGCCTGTAGATTGTGGAAAATCCTCGCTATCCTCTTTGTCTCTAACCATGGCGTTTCGTTCAGCTTTCGCAGCATCTGAACGCACAACCTCTAATTGATTTAAATATGTAGGGCTTATATCCCCCGCCACATACTTTCCTGAGAAACAGGATGTATCAAAAAAATCTATATCTGCCTCTTCGTGATAAACAGCCTGTTCAAGATCCTCAAGGTTCTGGTATATAAGCCAATCCGCTCCAATTATTGTTTGGATATCCTCTATAGTTCGACCATTAGCCACAAGTTCACTTGCTGACGGCATATCGATTCCATAAACGTTTGGATAGCGGACCGGTGGAGCAGCTGAAGCAAAGTAAACCTTGTTAGCTCCCGACTCACGAGCCATATTTATAATCTGTTTAGATGTCGTACCTCGAACAATGGAATCATCAACGAGAAGAACATTTTTTCCACGAAACTCAAGATCGATAGCGTTAAGCTTTCGACGCACGGAGGCCTGCCGCTCTGCTTGCCCTGGCATAATAAATGTTCTACCAATATAGCGATTCTTAATGAAACCCTCTCGATACTTTACCCCTAGCTCATGGGCAACCTGAACCGCAGCAGTGCGAGAGGTATCTGGCACCGGAACAACCACATCGATATCATGATCAGGTCGTAAGTAAAGAATTTTTTCTGCAAGCTTTTCGCCCATACGTAACCGGGCTTTATACACGGATAATTTATCAATAATTGAATCGGGGCGCGCAAAATAAACAAATTCAAAAATACAAGGTGAATAGGATTGCTCCTTAACAATTTCTCTACTATGGAGCTTGCCGCTCTTATCAATAAAAACTGCCTCTCCTGGCAATATGTCACGATCTAATGCAAACCCAAGAGCATCAAGCGCTACACTCTCAGAAGCAACTATTCTCTCCAATCCAGCACCCGTTTTTCTTGAACCCACTACTAAAGGTCTTATACCGTTTGGGTCACGGAAGGCTACAATCCCATAGCCAATAATCATTGCAACAACAGCATATGCGCCTGAGCATCTTCTATGAACTTCACCTACTGCATTAAGAATTGCGGTTGGCGTTAATGCCTTTTCAGATCCCTTTCCTAACTCATGAGCAAACACATTGATTAACACTTCTGTATCTGAGTCGGTATTGAGATGACGGTGATCACTCTCAGTGACAAGTCGCTTAAGCTCGTCTGTATTTACTAGGTTTCCATTATGGGCAAGTGCGATTCCATACGGAGAGTTAACATAGAACGGTTGGGCCTCAGACATACTTGAACTGCCAGCTGTTGGGTACCTCACATGCCCTATTCCAACATTACCAGTCAAACGCATCATATGCTGTTCTTGAAAAACATCACGAACCAGACCATTAGTTTTTCGTAGATGCAGATTGCCATTATCCTCAGTCATGATTCCAGCGGCATCCTGGCCTCTATGCTGGAGACTACTCAAAGCATCATAGAGAGGCTGATTAACAGCCTCTTGTCCGACTATTCCAACAATTCCACACATAAGCCTTGTCTATATTAATTACTGTTGCTGAGCATACCTACTGCCAAACTCTGCATAATAAAGGATACTTTCCGCAATACGATCACCATAGAGGTTCAATCTTGCTTCTTGCCACCTAGAATCCTCTTCTAATCCTAAAAACCTGAGTAAAATTACCGCTAAACCGACAACAATTACACCACGTCCTAACCCAAATATGGCCCCCAATAGTCGATCTGTCCCACTCAATACAGGATGCAGAAGAAGCTTCCGGATAAACCAAGACAATATTCCTCCTACTGCCAAAATCATGACAAAAATGGCTGATCGGGCTAACCATAATGTTAATTCTGGTGCAGCTACCCATTGACTCAATGCCGGTTCTATAACCCATGCAAATCGCCAAGCAAGCCAAATAGCCGCTAGCCAGGTTATTAAAGATAGCACCTCTTTCATGAACCCACGCCAAACGCCAAGACCAGCAGATGCTAAACAACCCAATATAATTACTACATCAACCCAAGACATTGACAACACATTGCATTTTTTTAGTCCTGGCTTACAACCTGAGGAACAAACCCATGTATCACTAAGGAGGAAGCAACGGCTTCGGCATCAATCCGAGCAGAAGCAGGGCCAATCCTAACCCTAAACATAGTACGATCACTGGTTGAAAAACTGGAAACACTAGCTTCAAAACCATAAGTAGCTACCCTTTGAACTTGCCTCTGCGCATTCTCTAACTCTCCAAAACTTCCTACCTGCACAACCCACGTGTCCTCATCCGTAACTTGAGAGACGGGTTGCTCTTCTTCAGCAAGAGAACTCGTTTCCTCTTGAGAACTATTTTCGTTGCTTATCTGAAATTCAGGTTGCGGTGTTACATCAAGTCTTGTTGAACCAGCTGGCTGATTGATTCCGCTAGCAACACTGTTTCCGGATGATGATATTGATGGCTCACGGTTCTCATCAATATTTATGACCTGAGTACGAGTCTCTTCAGAGCTCTGAACAACAGGCAAAGCTAAATCTACTGGAAAATCAACTCCCACAGTGGACACTGGGCCAGTTAATACCCAAGGAATCAACCAGACCGCTAATGCTACTAATACCGCAGCACCAATAAGTCGTTCCTTTAAACTCCGTTCCATCTGGCAATATGCCTATCCGGCTACGACGAGCCGAAGTATAGCCCAAGCGCCGACATAGCGGGGCCTACCAGATAAAAGGACCCAAAAACCAAGACTCGATCTCCTTCGCTTACATTATATTTAGCGTGTTCACATGCCGTAGCAATATCTGGATGTGCGATAACAATGACTCCCTCTCCTAATGCTTCTTTAAGTGACTCAGCAGATGCAGAACGTTCATCACCAGTCTGGGTTACTAACCATTCATCAACTTCTGGCAACATTGGCTCTAGGATACCGATTAAATCCTTATCGTCCATTATCGCTACAATTGCTAGAGTCCTTCCATCAACTGGATACCGACCCAAAACCTTGGAAAGAGCGCTTGCTGCTGCTGGGTTATGAGCAACATCAAAAATCCATGTTACTCCATCTATTTCTAATATCTCTGCACGTGCTTCTAGTCGTGTATGTTTTAAGCCTGAGACCAAGGCATCGTTGCTAACAGGTAACTCATTTTGCAAAGACTCAACGATGGCTACACATCCCGCAGCATTATTTAGCTGTTCATCACCACCGAAGTTCGGGACGGGCAGTCCTACTTTTTTGCAACTTAGATCATGGTATGTCCAGCCTGTCTTATCCACTGTACCGTCAAACTCATAGCCTATCCGTTTAACCTTTGCTTGTACTTGTTCTGCAAAATTCAGGATGCTTTTCGGACAATCACGCTCAGCGACAATCGTGGGTCTTTTAAGACGCATTATTCCTGCCTTTTCATAACCAATTTCCTCTCGAGTCTCACCCAGCCATTCCTGGTGATCAATAGCTATGCTCACCAAAAGACTAGCATCTGCATCAACCGCATTAACCGCATCCAAACGACCACCAAGTCCTACTTCTAGTAGTGCTATGTCAGCTTCAGACCAGGAAAAATACAATAGCGCCGCAAGGGTCGCATACTCGAAATAAGACAGAGTGATATTACCTCGAGCATTATTTATGGCTAAGAATAAATCTATTAGTTTCTCATCAGATATATCAATAGCATTAAAACGAATTCGTTCATTAAAACGCCAAAGATGAGGAGAACTATATGCACCCACCTGAAATCCTGCCTCCCGATAAATACCCTCCAATAACGCCACACAAGAACCCTTGCCATTAGTTCCTCCGATGGTAATAATTTTGTAAGGGGGTGTTGTCAGTGAAAGTTTCTTTATAACTGTTGTTACCCGATCAAGGCTCATATCAATTTTTTTCGGGTGCAATGTTTCCAGCCATTGGAGCCAGTCCTCAACGGTTAATGACTGTATAGGGGTATCAGCGTTCAAATAGGGTTTGGCCGATCCATGAGTTTTGCAAGCAGCCCAGCGATCTCATCTCTGGCATTGCGTCGATCAACAATCATATCCAAAGCGCCTTTTTCAAGAAGAAACTCAGCCCTCTGAAAACCCTCCGGAAGTGTTTCTCCAACCGTTTGCTGAATAACCCTAGGCCCTGCAAATCCAATCAGAGCATTGGGTTCAGCAATATTAATGTCCCCAAGGAGTGCCAGACTAGCTGATACGCCTCCCGTAGTTGGGTCTGTCATTACTGAAATATAGGGCAACTCTGCCTCGGCTAGTTCCGCCAAAGCAGCGCTTGTCTTAGCCATCTGGAGTAAAGAGAAAAGTGCCTCCTGCATTCGCGCACCCCCACTAGCCGTAAAACAAACGAAAGGACGCCTGTACTCAAGGCAATAATCCACAGCCCGGCGAAACCGCTCACCCACCACAGAGCCCATAGATCCAGCCATAAACTCAAACTCAAAGGCTGCTGCTACTATAGAGATTGAATTAAGACTACCAGCCATTACTACTAAGGCATCTTTCTCACCGGTATGACTTTGCGCCTTTAATAACCGGTCTTTATATCTTTTGCTATCTCTAAACTTCAGAGGATCCAGAGGCTCTAGTTTACCGGCAATCTCATACCCAGAATCGGTATCGAGAAACATCTCTAGGCGTTCACGCGCACCAATCCTTATATGGTGCTGACACTTAGGGCAAACAAAGAGATTACGTTTAAGTTCAGCTCTGTAAAGCTGCGCTGAGCAACCCATGCATTTGACCCATAGACCCTCCGGCACGGTCCTTTTTGGTTTCACGGTTTTAACCCGAGATAAAATTAATTTATCAAACCAACTCATAGATGACCTAATAATTTATGGAATGAAAATGCTAACGAAAAGATAGTAAGGGATAAGCCAATAATTTTGTGATGCCTAGTAATATTACAAGGTAGGAATACAGTAGGATAGTCATTTTAAGCTATTAAATTTAAATGCTTTAATCAAACGAAGAAGAAAAACCGTATCTATCCGGATAAGTTACCCCAATAAGAGATAAACCTTGGGGTGGAGCTGTAACACCGCCTTTTGTTCGATCACGACTATTAAGAACCTCCTCTGCCCAATTAGGACTAGCTTTACCACTACCAATCTCTGCCAAAACACCTACAAGATTGCGAACCATATGCTGTAAAAACGCATTAGCCGTAAATTCAAGATGAAGTAAATCCCCAACTCGATTGATCTCCACTGATACTAGTCGGCGTATTGGCGAATATGACTGACAGCTTGAAGCACGAAACGCAGAGAAGTCATGCTCACCCATCAATCTGGAAGCTGCAGAAATCATTGAATTATTGTCCAGCTTCTTCCGTAACCACCAGGTCCGATGGCGGAGAAGGGCTGATCGTGTTTCTCGCTCCATTATCAGATAACGATAACGTCTCAACAGCGCTGAGCGACGGGCGTCGAATTCATCATCAACTTCATTTGCCCAATGCACCACAATATCATCTGGCAAACTTGAGTTTATGCCTAGCGTCCATTCCCGTTTGGTACGAACTGCACTAGTATCAAAATGTGCAACTTGGCATGCCGCATGGACGCCTGCATCTGTACGGCCAGCTCCGAAAATAGGCACAGTTTCGTTTGCTACAACAGATACGGCCTGAGCAATAGTATCTTGAATACTTCGCCCTGAACGCTGAGTCTGCCAACCCACAAACTCAGTCCCGTCATATTCAAGCCCCAAGGCTATTCGCGCCATGTCAGAACTTGTACCATCTGGCTATTTAAGTAGAAGTCCCACAAGGAGCGTCTTAGCTTCCTCCTGTTGAATGGGATTGCCTTCCTCAATAACCTCTTCTAAAACCTTACGCGCCGACTCCGAATCTCCCATATCAATATAGGCTCTACCAAGATCAAGCTTCATAGCTACATCTATCACTTCAGCCTCTGAAGTACTATCTTGTAACTGACCCTCAAGCGTCTCCCAACTTCCTACTGCAGGCGGCTCGATACGCTGCCTATGCCTTAGATACCAAACCGCTGAACCCACTAATACAAGTAGGCCTATCCCTATCAATAGAAAAGGTGAGGTCAAAAAACGATTAAACCAGGAGAAAAAAGTAGATTGCTCTGGGTTAGGGTTGACCACATTTGATACAGAAGAAGAATCAGTTCCGTTCGCTAACTCAGCTAGATCAGAACCGTCCGGACTAGCAGCTATTGAAGAAACATCCTCCATAGCTGAGATACGTGATTGTAGCTCAGCAAGTTCACTACTCCGTAATCTCAGTAATCGCTGAGTCTCCTCTAACTCGGTCTGTAAAACAGTATTTTCCGTTTCTAGCTCAATTATCACAGCCGCATCAGAGCTCATCTCATCACCCACTGGTATGAGACGTAATCCTGTTTGTATTAGATTTTCTTCCCAGTCCTGGGTCTGTTGAATTGCCTCTTGAGTTGCCTCATTTGGATCTATTTGACTCGCTTCATCCAACTCTGGGATTCGTAATAAAGCCCCTTCCAGTAAAAGATTAATATTACCGTTGAATGCATCAGGATTAGCCCTGAACATAGCTATCATCATTTGGTTGACAATGACGCCTGTAGGCAAATGAAAATCAGCCAGACTCCAAAGAGTATCTCCCTGTCTAATGGGACCATAGAAATCGAGGGATTGCGTGGTCTGCCATTCAATTATGTACTCGCCAAGCAGTTGTCCATCTGTCCAAGTGACATCTAACAGAATAGTCGTGGAAGGAGAGGTAACATCACTTTCAGACAGGATGCGAATGACCTCCTGACCAAGATTATCTGTAATTATTTGGAATTGGAGTTCAGATAGAAATGCTGGTCGATCTACCCCGTACAGTTCAAATGTTTCAGGCGGTGCAAGCTCCACCTGAAGATTACTTATCTCTTCAGGCGTTGCCTCAAGAATAAAAATATCAGCTTCTAGAGGCTGATTTAGATTAGACCTTAATTCAATATTTCCAAGATCAAGAGTCCATCCTAAAAATGGCAACAGCGATAATGCGGCGGCACTCGCCATCATTCTTAACAGAAGAAAGGGACTATTAGTCATTTAAGACTATGCTCCTGTATACCAGTAGGCTAATAGCATAAATCATAATACCCGTGGTTCGCTGAATAAAAACCAGCCTATAAATAGTCCTTAACTAGGATCTCTGCAATCTGAACGCTATTAAGGGCTGCACCCTTACGAAGGTTGTCTGATACCACCCATAGATTAAGTCCTCTTGGATGGGAAATGTCCTCTCTAATCCTTCCAACAAAAACATCGTCACTATTAGCGGCTTCTGTGGTGGCAGTTGGGTATTCTCCAGGACCATGACCATCTAAAACAGTCACGCCTGGTGCTGAGCTTAATAGTTCATGGGCTTCTTTAACCGTCAACTTAGTTCGCGTCTCAATATGAACAGCCTCAGAATGTCCAAGATAGACTGGTATCCGAACACAAGTCGGGTTTACTCTAATGTCAGGGTCCTCAAAAATCTTTTGAGTTTCCCAAACCATTTTCATCTCCTCTTGGGTATAACCAGAATCCAGCAGTGGTCCAATTTTTGGTACCGCATTAAAAGCGATGGGTTTTTCCTGACCTACTTGTACATTATTTGTTGCATTACCTTTCGTAAGTAAGGCCTGGCTTTGCTGTGTTAGTGCCTCCATTGAAAGACGACCAGCACCTGATACGGACTGATAAGTCGAAACGTTAATACGCTCTATTCCTATTGCGTCCTGAATAGGTTTACAAGCAACAACTAGTTGGATAGTAGAGCAATTAGGATTAGCAATAATTCCGCGATTTGTGTGATCAGCTATACGAGAGGCATTACACTCCGGAACCACTAGAGGTATATCCTCATCATAGCGATACTGCGAGGTATTATCGATGACTACAGCTCCAGCTTTTGCCGCTCGTGGGGCAATATCTTTTGAAACTGCGCCACCGGCAGAAAACAGCCCTATCTGAACTTTTCTAAAATCGAAGTCGTATAGTGACTGAATCGGTAATTCTTCACCTCGAAAATTAACTACTTTCCCCACAGAACGCTCACTGGCTAATGGAAAAAGATTCCTCACTGGAAAACTTCGTTCTTCCAAAATTTTAAGTAGCTCTTCACCTACAGCGCCAGTAGCGCCTGCAATCGCAATATCATATGTTCTAGTCACAACCGCCCCAACTTAATCCAAGAAAAATCAATTAGTTTTTCTGCTCTGAGCCAATTTTTGGCGTAGCAGAATTTACATCAGCGTTCTGAGCGCGGTGACGAAGATAATGGTCCATGAGAGTCAAAGCCAACATTGCCTCTGCAATTGGTGTTGCACGTAGCCCCACGCAGGGGTCATGGCGTCCTGTTGTAACAATCTCCGTGGCGCTACCCGACTTATCAACGGTGCTACCGGCTACCTGGATGCTTGAGGTAGGCTTCAAAGCAATACTGACTAAAATATCCTGCCCTGATGAAATGCCCCCTAACGTACCTCCAGAAGAATTCTTAGCAAAGCCATCAGGTGTAATCTCATCGCGATGCTCACTACCCCTTTGTGAAACACACTTAAACCCATCTCCAAACTCCACACCTTTAACGGCATTGATACTCATCATGCCATGGGCCATGGCTGCTTCTAATTTATCGAAGACGGGCTCTCCTAAACCAGCTGGAACATTGGAGGCAATAATATTAATCCTTGCTCCAATTGAATCTCCTGACTTACGAAGCTCATCCATAAAACTTTCCAACTCACTCAAACGAGCAGGATCTGCGCAGAAAAAAGGATTGTCATTAACAACATCTAAATCATTCGCACCAAGCTCAAGCGGTCCCAGCTGAGCTACGTAACCTTGGATACGAATATCTAATCGATCTTTAAGATATTTACGGGCAATAGCACCGGCTGCAACCCGCATAACTGTCTCCCTAGCAGAAGCGCGCCCGCCACCTCGATAATCACGAATACCGTACTTTTGCTGATAGGTATAATCAGCATGACCGGGTCTAAAGGTATCTTTTATCTTGCTGTAATCTCGGGAACGTTGATCTACATTTTCTACTGCTAGACCAATGGCCGTGCCAGTCGTAATACCCTCAAAAACACCGGAAAGAATTTTAATCTGGTCAGGTTCTTTACGCTGGGTAACATAGCGAGAACGTCCGGGTCGTCTTCTGTCTAGATCCACCTGAATATCATCCTCTGATATCTCTAGCCCTGGTGGACACCCGTCCACAACCCCACCCATACTTGGTCCATGGCTCTCACCATAAGTAGTAACCGAAAAAAGCTTTCCGAATGTATCACCGGCCATATATTTCCATCCTTTGGGTCAACAGGCATCCATAGCTAAATCGTCAACTCGAAAGGCTACCTGTATTGCCCCTAGATAACCCTACACCCTATGCTAGCAAGCAAACTAATCCGCTAAGTATCCAGTCAATTCTTCACGCGTCAATACAGCAACCCCCTCTCCCCCTCTGTCAAATTCTAACCAGGTTGCGGGCAGCCTTATATGAGATGAGTCAAAAACCTGCTGAGTTTCACCAACTTCCAAGAAAAGTAGTCCATCAGGTGTTAGATATTCCGCAGCAAGAGGCAACAAACGATTGACAATATTGAGTCCATCCGTACCTCCTTCGAGAGCTAAAGACGGCTCATGTTGGTATTCCATCGGCAATTCCACCAATCTATCATGTGCAACATACGGGGGATTAGAAACTATTATTTGATACTGACCATTTATAGCAGAAAAAAGATCGGATTCAATAATCTTAACCTGTTGCTCCCACCCTTTAGCGTTTATAGCAGCTACGTCCAGTGCCTGGGTGGAAATATCTGTAGCATCAACAAGCACGCCTGGACAGTGATGAGCAATTGCCACAGCGACACAGCCACTCCCAGTCCCAATTTCTAGCACACGGTGACCTGGCTCAAGACAAGTCCAGGGAGCGAATTGCCTTTCGATAAGTTCGGCTAATGGGGATCGTGGAATCAAAACACGCTCATCAACGTAGAAGGACAATCCGGCAAACCAAGCCTCATTTAACAAATAGGCTAATGGCCTACGCTCGCCCACTCTTTTAACCGCAATATTGAATACAGCATCACGTTTTGATGCAATGGAAATATTGGGCCTTTCAGGGTTGTATCGATTGACCGCTTCAACAAGCCAATGGGCTTCATCTAAAGGATTTTCTGTGCCATGCCCATAAAACAGCTCATATGACTCAAAAAACTGTCTAACGGAAGCTACCCATGCTTCCAATGATTCCGTTTCTTTAAGGGCTTGATTTAAATCTGATGCGTCCATTGAACGCGGATGATACTCCTTGTGAGATAATGAAGAACATGAGCAATACAAGTAAAAACATTCTGATAATTAGCCTCACGCTGCTAGCAGGAGGAATTATCATGCTTTTAACCTCTGAACGTGAGGTACCGCCTCCAGTAGTTGCCACATTACTAGAAGGCGGCGCGCAGTTACCAGAGGTTCAATTGATTGACAAAATGGGTCAGAATTTTAATACCTCTGATCTAAGCGACAGTTTTAGCCTACTATTTTTTGGCTTCACCCACTGCCCAGATATTTGCCCTTTGACACTAAACGTTCTCGCTAATATGGTGAATGACTGGAAAACACCAACAATTACACCTCCTGAAGTTATATTTGTGAGCGTTGATGGTGCCAGAGACGATCCTTCTCAAATCACTAATTATCTTGAAAACTTTAATACTAATTTTCAAGGTTTAAGCGGATCACCAGAGGCCTTAGATCCATTATTAAAATCCCTTGGTGTGATTGTGCATACTCAACATCAACCTGGTGAACAATTTTATTCGGTGACTCATAACCCTACTATTTATGTGATTAGCCCGGAAAAAAAATTGATTGCTGTTTTTAGCCCACCTCATGAAGCTGAGATAATTGCTAACGATTTTGTAACCATCCGTCGACACTATTTAAATTCTAAAGTGGACTATTTAGAACAATCTACTCCATGAAACGTTCGCTTATGGTATGGGCACAATACATACTGCCCCAGCGGCTTATGTCAGTAGTTGTCTATCACGCCACTCGATCTACTTGGCCCGCTTTCAAAAATATCCTAATCAAGTGGTTTCATAAACATTATCAAATCAACCTAGATGAGGCAGAGGAACAGAACCTCTCTAATTACGAGAGTTTTAATGCGTTTTTTACTCGTCGCTTAAAAAGTAGCTGCCGACCAATAGTCGGAGATGAAAGCGCTGTGATTTCTCCAGTTGATGGTTATCTAACACAGTTTGGTGTTGCTAAAAATGGGACATTAATTCAAGCAAAAGGTATCAACTACAGAATTGAGGAACTTCTCGGGGAAACAACAGATTTTAACCTATCAAATCAGTTCAGCTATGCAACGCTATACCTTTCTCCAAGCCAATATCATCGTGTTCACCTCCCTATATCCGGCACAGTCACTAGAACGCGCTATATTCCTGGAAAACGCTTTAGCGTGAATGAAGCCACTGCATCCTCTATACGGGGGCTTTACTGTCACAATGAACGGGTCATTACATGGTTTAAAACTAATGTCGGAGAAATGGCATTAGTACTTGTCGGCGCACTAAACGTATCAAGCATCAGCATTCATTGGCTTGGTGAAATTATTAGCGGTAAACCCAAAGTTTGGGCTGAAAATAAAAATCATGCCAAACAATATAAGCGCGGTGAAGAGATCGGGAAATTCAACCTAGGGTCTACTGTTATCCTAATCATGCCTTCTGATAGGTTCGCCTGGAATTCCGTTCTAGAGCAAGGGCAACAAGTGAAGATGGCAGAGATGATTGGTACAGTCACATTAGCTACCTAAACAGGAATAAGTCGCTTGGCTAAGTGGAAACCAACAGCTACAAGGGATACTTTGTGCGCACGAGCTGAAATGTTAGCTAAAATTAGATCCTTTTTTGCAACCCGCGATGTACTAGAAGTTGAAACTCCAACTCTCTCAAAAGCTGGAGCAACAGATTTTCAAATAGAATCAATTACTGCATCATCTCAAGCTCTTGGCAAAGAATCGTTGTACCTTTCAAGCTCACCTGAGCTCCCTATGAAACGGCTATTAGCAGCTGGTTATGGAGATATATATCAAATTTCTAGAGCCTTTCGAGATAAAGAACTTGGTCGTTGGCATCAACCGGAATTTTCTTTACTGGAATGGTATAGGGTAGGTTGGAACGACCTAGACCTCATGAATGAAGTTGAAGATTTAGTGAAAATAGTCCTACAACCTATTAAGTCTTCACCAGAAACTTTACGGATAACCTACCGTGAAGCATTTCTAGAGTTTCTTGATTTTGATATTAAATCTGACTTAACCGCCCTTCAGCAGAAGCTTATAAAAAAAGGTTTTGATGTTCCAAAAAACTTAGCAAGCGATGAACTGCTTAACCTAGCATTCAGTTCAGCAATTACTCCGCAACTCAATAAAGAAACAATCACTTTCGTTTATGATTTTCCACAAGATCAAGCCGCTCTTGCTCGCATCAAACCAGGAACACCTCCAGTTGCAGCACGATTTGAGATGTTACTGGGAGGCATTGAGCTAGCGAATGGTTTTGATGAACTAACAGATGCTATAGAGCAAAAAAAACGGTTTGAAGCCGAGCAGCAACGTCGACATACGGCTGGATATCATGTTCCACCAATAGATAAAGATTTTATATCAGCACTGTCTTATGGCCTGCCTAGATGTTCAGGCGTCGCTGTGGGATTAGATAGGTTATTAGCGATTATTGCTGGACTTAATGATCTTTCCCAGACGATGAGCTTTGCTCACCCAGTGGATCACTAACCTATAAAATTAGCTAAGGAAACCGTTGGTCATTCCTTTACGCGTGAAACATATTCACCATTTCTAGTGTCCACACGAATAACTTCCCCCTGTTCCACAAAAAGAGGAACTCGAACTACAGCACCGGTTTCAAGCTTTGCAGGCTTAATCCCACCTTGGGCTGTATCTCCACGCAAACCTGGATCCGTTTCAACAACGGCAAGTTCGACAAAATTAGGCGGTGCAACAAGAAGTGGTGCGCCATTCCATAGAGTTACAAGGCATATATCCTCTTCTTTTAGCCACTGCTGAGCATCAGCTATAGCTTTTTCATCAGCAGCAATTTGTTCATACGTGTCTGGAACCATAAAATGCCAAAATTCTCCATCTGCATAGAGATATTGCATGCTCTGTTCGTGGACATCAGCAGCCTCAACAGAGTCGCCTGATTTAAAGGTACGATCAACAACTCGACCTGTTTTTAAATTACGAATTTTTACCCGACTGAATGCCTGACCCTTCCCAGGTTTTACAAACTCATTTTCCATGATTGAACATGGGTCTCCATCGATAATAATTTTAAGTCCGCCACGGAACTCGCTGGTGTTATAGCTGGCCATTTGTCTCTTTGAATTTATGTTTTACAAAAGAATCAGATAATAATAGCTGTAAGCATAAAGGAAACGAACTCTAGTCGAGATTAACTAAACGCCTAATATATGGCAGCCCAAAAGCTTTGATATGAAAATTTCTGATAAAAACCATACAGAAGATTGGCAACATGCCCTTAGTATGGCGGTACGCAGACTTCCTGAATTATTAAAAATATTAGAATTAAGCCCAGACAGTATTCAGGCGTTTGACCCAAATACTAATGAGTTTCCTCTCCTTGTACCCCACTCATTCATTGCAAGGATGCGCAAAGGAGACCCTAAAGACCCACTATTTTTGCAAATCCTTCCGCAGATCAAAGAAAAGTCATACGTTCCAGGGTTTAACCGAAATCCACTTTTAGAAACTGACTTTACAAAACATGGTGTGGTGCAAAAATATGCTGGTCGAGCCCTGCTTATAACTACGGAAGCATGCCCAATTCATTGCCGTTATTGTTTTCGACGCCATTTCCCATATTCAAACCAACTTGCAAGCAAGCAAAACTGGTCGAAGGCGATAACTGCACTTAAAGACAAGGATGATATTACAGAAGTAATCCTCTCAGGTGGGGATCCTCTCAGCCTTTCAAACCGTCGTCTGGCAAAACTAATTTCACAGATAGAATCGCTAGCAGCCGTAACAACACTGAGAATACATACTCGGTTCCCAATCATCCTCCCCGAACGTATAGATAACGTACTGCTTGAACTTCTATCTCGGACTAGTCTAAAAACCGTACTTGTTGTGCATTCTAATCATGCCAATGAGATAAACGAAGCTGTTTCTAACTCTATGCAAAAACTTGCCTCAAGTGGCACTCATTTGCTAAATCAATCAGTCATTCTGAAGGGCGTAAATGATAATGCTCACCAACTTGAAGAGCTAAGTAGAAGCTTATTTAGATGCGGAGTGCTGCCCTACTACCTAAATCTTCTTGACCCCGTAGAGGGCTCAGCACATTTTAATGTTGATGCAAAACGTGCTGAGCAATTAATAGCAGAACTTAGGCATCGACTTCCTGGTTATCTGGTTCCACGATTAGTACGTGAAGTACCAGGCGAGTTAAGTAAAAAAATTATCGCCTAACCTTGTAAATAATTTTCTATATAGAGCGAAAATCCATGAATAACTCATAAGGGAGGATAAAGGTCTCTTGAGAAAATATTTAGTTCCCTTGTGGTTGGAAGTAATAATTGAAGGGCGTACCTACTGTTCTTGCATTACCCCAAACTATATACATACCCTCAAGAACACTAGCATAACGTAGTGGTCCAAAATCCATAGGGTGAAGACCAATTCCTTCAACTAAACTAGCTACCAAAACCTTAGCCTCAGCATCATCTCCAACAATTGGAATGCTCACAGAACCACCAGCAGATTCAGGGTTGATCATCGTAGCCCAATTCATTGTATTGAACGCCTTAACCACCCTTGCCCCAGGCGCCCACCTCTGTACCCACTCAGCATTAGAAGGGTCTACAGCAAAATCCCTTAAACCATCTTCACCAACCATTCTAGGGTTTGTTGGGTCAAGAATAATTTTTCCGGATAAGTTCCCCAGGTTGCTCATCAAGCTTTCTATGGCGTTCCATGGTACCGCTAACACTACTATGTCAGCTCTAGCCGCTGCCTCCGGCTGCCCAGTTGCTGATGCACCATTACCTGTGCGAGCCACTAGATCCCTAATTTCTGCCCGATCTGGATCACGTGACCCATAAATAATTTCATGTCCTAAACTAGCAAATGCTGGTCCAAGAGCGCTGCCGAGATTACCAGTACCTATCATAGCGATCGTTTCTGACATTGCAGCGTTTGTATACATTAAAGATGCCACTGATAGGCAAAGTAATTTACGGATTAAACGTCTTAATTTCATGCGTTATACCTCCATGCCAATTGGCAAATAATAAGTTCTATTAGCAACATTTTTTCTTTTGAATGCTAGGTTTAATTCCTAGGGTTATTCTACCCGACGTCCATTCACTCTACGATAAGACGCTCGACCTTCCGATAACCGCGAGGAAGAGCCAAACCCCGCCTACCACGGTTACCAAAATATTCATCTAGATCCGATGGTTTGAGAGTCATGTGTCTTTGCCCAGATATTACTCTAATAGACTGCCCCTCAGTGAATGTGACCATTGCAATCATATTGACATCTGAGTTTTTTGGTAGAGCTAAAATTTTATTCCCTTTCCCTCGAGCAAGCTCTGGTAGATCCTCTAATGAAAAAACTAGTAGCCGACCATCACTAGAAACTGCGGCAAGATACTCATTTTCTTCTTGAATTTCCGCGGCTTGTAATACCCCTGATTTTTTTGGCACAGTCAATACGAACTTGCCAGCCTTATTTCTTGAGTGTAAATCCTTAAATTTTACAACGAATCCATAACCTGCTGATGAAGCTAACACCCATTTGGAATCATTCTCGCCTATTAATACTGATCTGAAATTCGACCCATCGGGTGGCTTAAGACGGCCCGACAACGGTTCACCCTGTCCACGGGCCGAGGGTAAAGTATGGGTTGATACGCTATAGGCACGTCCGGTGCTATCAATAAAAACTGAGAACTGGTTACTACGTCCGGTTACAGCAGCTAAAAATTTATCGCCGGAGCGATAACTTAATGTTTCCGGGTCTACCTCATGACCCTTTGCAGCACGAGCCCACCCTCTCTCCGACAACACAACGGTTACAAGCTCACTGGTTACAAGTTCAGACTCATCAATAGCACGTGCAACACTACGCTCTACTATAAGTGTACGACGCTCATCACCTTGTTCTTCTGAAAGAGCTAACAATTCTTCTTTTATCATATTTGTTAAGCGTTTTTTCGACTTAAGTATTTTTTCTAAATTTACCTTCTCCTCAGAAAGGGCTTCTTGTTCACCCCGAATTTTTATTTCCTCAAGCTTTGCTAAGTTTTTTAGTCGAAGATCCATAATAGCTTGAGCCTGAATATCACTGAGCTTAAAACTCATCATAAGTTCGTGCTCTGGGTCATCCGTCTCACGGATAATCTTAATAACCTCATCTATATTCAGATAAGCAATAAGCAGACCCTCCAGTGTGTGAATTCTGTCCATAACTCGCTCAAGACGGTATGAAAGACGACGCTTTACTGTATTAATGCGGAACGCTAACCATTCCTCTAGCATCGGTTTCAATCCAAACACCATCGGACGACCATCTAGAGCTATTACATTCAAATTCACTCGAATCGTTCGCTCTAGCTCTGTGGTAGCAAAGAGATGCCCCATTAACGCCTCTTTATCAACTCTACTTGAGCGAGGGGATATCACCAGACGGATTGGGCTCTCATGATCTGATTCATCTCGCAGATCCTCGACCATAGGTAGTTTTTTAGTGCGCATCTGAGCAGCGATCTGCTCTAGAATTTTTGCACCAGACACCTGAAATGGTAATTCCGTAATAACAATGTCACCTTTCTGAATCTCATAACACGCCCGCAGCTTGAGAGTTCCCACTCCGGTCTTGTAAATCGCCAGGATATCTTCGAATGGGGAGACCAGCTCTCCACCTGTTGGAAAATCTGGGCCCTTGATATGTTTCAAAAGCGTCTCAAGGGTAGTCTTAGGCTGGTCAAGCAGTCTGATCAAGGCGCTAGTAATCTCATGCATATTGTGGGGAGGAACGTCTGTAGACATGCCTACTGCAATACCGCTTGTTCCATTGAGTAAGAGATTTGGAAGCCGGGCTGGCAGAAGTATTGGCTCCTTCAACGTACCATCAAAATTAGGTAACCAATCAACTGTACCGTGACCAACTTCCGAAAGAAGTACCTGCGCATAGCGTGTGAGTCTTGCCTCTGTATAACGCATCGCAGCAAAAGACTTTGGGTCATCCTGAGATCCCCAGTTTCCATGACCATCAATAACTGGATAACGGAAAGAAAATGGTTGTGCCATATGCACCATTGCCTCATAACATGCGCTATCACCATGGGGATGAAACTTACCAATTACATCTCCGACAGCTCTTGCCGCTTTTTTCGGTTTCGAGGCCGCAGACATTCCTAAATCGCTCATCGAATAAATTATTCGTCTCTGTACCGGTTTTAACCCATCTCCTATATGCGGTAGAGCTCTGTCGAGAATTACGTACATCGAATAATCGAGGTAGGCTTTCTCAGTGAAGGTAACAAGTGGTACCTGTTCTATACCCTCAAAATTCAATTCTTGCTCTTTCATTAATACACCCTGAAATTAGTAAACACAGTGTGACTTGGAATTTTATATATCGGCCAGGTTACCCTTCTCCTGAAGCCATGCTTTACGATCAGTTGCTCGTTTTTTAGCAAGTAGCATATCCAACATTTGATCTGCTTTATCATCAGTATTGAGCGTAAGTTGCACAAGCCTTCGAGTTTCCCGAGCCATCGTTGTTTCCCGAAGTTGGGCAGGGTTCATTTCTCCAAGACCTTTAAACCGAGTCACAGTTACCTTACCTGTCTTTTTTTCAGCTTGAATTCGAGCAAGAATCATATCCCGCTCAGCATCATCCAATGCATAAAAAACCTCTTTACCGACATCCACACGGTATAAAGGTGGCATAGCGACAAAAACATAGCCTGCTATCACAAGATTACGAAAATGCCGTAGGAAAAGCGCACATAGAAGTGCTGCAATATGAAGTCCATCAGAATCTGCATCAGCTAAAATACAGACTTTGTGATAACGCAACTCTTCAAGGTTTTCCGCTCCCGGATCAACACCAAGGGCAACGCTAATACTATGAACCTCCTGTGAAGCAAGTATCTCGCTAGAATCAACCTCCCACGTATTCAAAATCTTGCCGCGTAATGGCATAACTGCCTGAGTTTCTCTATCTCTTGCTTGCTTAGCCGATCCACCAGCAGAATCTCCTTCCACAAGAAATAATTCTGTTAAACCGGGCTCCTGACTTGTGCAATCAGCTAGCTTCCCCGGTAAAGCAGGACCAGAAACCACACGCTTACGAATGATTTTTTTTGATGCCTTTAGACGCGCTTGGGCATTATTGATTGCAAGCTGTGCTATCTCATCTCCAGTTTCTGGATGTTCATTAAGCCAAACAGAAAACGAATCCTTTACGATATTACTAACGAGTCCTGCACACTCACGCGAACCCAATCTTTCCTTGGTTTGACCGGAAAACTGTGGATCCTCCATCTTCACTGAAAGAATAAAAGCTACCCCCTCCCAGATATCCTCGGGCGCCAACTTGACTCCACGAGGCAATAAATTCCTGAAGTCACAAAACTCTCGCAGCGCTTCAGTTAATCCAGACCGTAACCCGTTGACATGCGTACCGCCCTGTGGAGTAGGTATAAGATTTACATAACTTTCATTAATTGGTGTGACTTGATCAGTTCTCCAAACAAGCCCCCAGTCAACGGTCTCTCTCTTTGTTTCAAGACTATTAGTAAAAGGTTTTTCAGGAAGCCATACACCATCTTCAAGAGTTTCTTGCAGATACTCTTCCAATCCACCGCCATATTGCCATTGAATTTTTTCTTGAGGTTTTTCAATCTCCAACCGAACGTCCAGTCCAGGACAAAGAACTGCCTTAGCCCTTAACGCATGCTTAAGATTAGAAACAGAGATTTTGGGGCTATCAAAGTACTGAGTATCTGGCCAAAATCGCAACCTTGTACCAGTATTTCCTCTGCCTACCTTACCTATAACATTGAGCTTTCCACTTCTTTTTCCATTGACGAAACTCATATTGAATTCTTTGCTTTCACGCCGAATCCATATTTCTAGGTTCTTAGATAGGGCATTGACAACAGAAACACCTACGCCATGTAAGCCCCCAGAAAAGCGATAGCTCTTATTTGAAAACTTACCGCCCGCATGAAGCTTGGTCAGGATTAACTCTACACCTGGGATTTTCTCTTTTGGATGGATATCAACAGGCATACCACGACCATCGTCAGCAACCTCTATTGAACCATCATGATAAAGCTTAACGTCAATTCGCTTTGCATAGCCTTCGATAGCCTCATCGACGCTGTTATCAACAACTTCATGTACTAGATGATTAGGTCGAGCGGTGTCAGTGTACATACCAGGTCGACGGCGCACGGGATCCAGTCCGCTTAAGACTTCTATATCGGCAGCACTATAATTCTTACTCATCAAATCCTATTCTAACCTGCAAGACAACCACAAGCGTATTGATAGGCAAGAGCATACCGACAGTAATAACTTTTGGCTGGACTAATCGAGATCAGCTAAAAGGGCAGAACGCACTGCAATGGAAAGCGTTTCAACTGAATGACAGTAATTTGGATGATCAATACCGATAGATATTTCGGCAGAGTCTTTCAATGATTTAACCATGGAAGAATTCATCTCAAAACGGAGAAAATGAACTGCTGATGTTTTCTCGTCATTAGCTCGTTCAAGATCCTCATCAGCAATCGCATACACACGATCATAACCGGAGACTTGAATATAAACCTTATCCTCTATACCAATCAGACGCGCGAGCTCGCGATGTCGCTCTTCCGGATCTGGAAACTCAACCATAAATGTTGCTTTAAAATTAGAACCATCAGGAATAAGAGGAACATATGCTTCTAACTCCTCTTCGATGGCCGCAGATTCAAATATCCGCTCTATTCTGAGCATTTCCTGGACCTGATACTGAATAGTCAATAAATCTTCAAAATATAAGGTAGCATTAGGACCAATAGCTAAATGCCTATTTCGTTTGTGCGCAAGAATTTTTGCTCGAAACTCATCACGAACTTTGTGGTATTCCTCCAACCCCATAAGATCTGAACTCTGCAAACTGCTCACAATAAATTTCTCCGTTTTATACCGTCTATGCTAAATCCCATATGCTTGGCGTAAAAGCTGCATAGGGGTTGTTGCAACTGCCTCATCCGATACTGATGCAATATGCTCAGCCGCCATTGGACAGTCACTTGTGAAATGATCAGCTTCCTCTTTATTTACTTGGCGTACGGCGGGTCGTGCTAGTTTCCTGGCAATTTCTCCATACTCTTTCTTCACCGCATATGTTCCATCATGGCCAGAACATCGCTCAATAACTTCTACCTGAGCACCTGGAACTAACTCAAGAACATCGCGCGTTTTCAAACCAATATTTTGAACTCTTAGATGGCAAGGAACTTGATAACTAATTTTTCCCAAGCTATTAGGAAAACTGGTCATGAGCCGTCCTACCTTGTGTTGGAGCATCAGGTACTCGAAAGGATCGTAAAAAGCTTTAGCAACGATCTCCACTTTTTTATCCTGAGGAAAAAGCAACGGCAACTCTTTTTTGAACATCAACACACAGGATGGAATTGGGGCTATCAAGTCCCATCCCTTCTCAACCCATGAAAACAGTTCTTCTATATTTTCATTCTTTAAACGTTCTACCTCCTCTAAATCTCCAAGCTCAAGTTTTGGCATACCACAACAACTCTCTTGCCTCATAAGAGTGGTTGTAACATTGTTATGTTTAAAAACCACATTCAAGTCCTCAACCAAACCAGGTTGGTTCCAATTACCATAACAAGTGGTAAATATTAGAGCCTTAGCATTGGTTTTATTCTCTGATAGGTTTTCCTGCCCTACTATCTTCTTTAAGCGACGACGGGCTGAATTTGAGTGATACTCAGGAACACAAGCCTCTGAATCAATACCAACCACTTGCTCTAAAAGTTGCCGGCCAACTTTAGATTTATTAACCGCATTAATGGTCTGGGCAACTACCGGTATCCCGGCTAATCGGCCTACTTTATCTGTTGAACTCAAAAACTTATCACGGCGTTTAGCCTTGCCATCATGAAATGTTTTAGCCTTTGCCCTTAACATCAGATGCGGAAAATCTACGGCCCATTCATGCGGAGGAACGTAGGGACACTTGGTCATAAAACACATATCACATAGGTAACAATGCTCTACCACATCCCAGTAAGCTTCCTTTCGTACTGAATCAAGCTCTCCAGTTTCGGACTCGTCCACCATATCAAATAGGGTAGGAAAAGAATGGCATAGGTTAAAGCAGCGTCTACACCCATGACAGATATCGAACACCCGCTCAAGTTCCCCTTCCAGGGAACCCTCATCATAATAATCTGGGTCTTTCCAAGAGATAGGATGTCGAGTAGGAGCCTCGAGACTCCCCTCGCGATGGGTTATTTTTTTATTAGTCACTAGAAGTAAGTGCCGCCTAAAAGAGGCGGCACCATAACTCAGTCGTCGAGGTTATCGAGAGCCTTCTGAAAGCGATTAGCATGAGAACGTTCAGCTTTTGCTAACGTTTCAAACCAATCAGCAATCTCTTCAAAACCCTCATCTCGAGCGGTTTTAGCCATACCAGGATACATATCGGTGTACTCGTGGGTCTCTCCTGCTACCGCCGCCTTTAAATTATCCCCAGTTGCTCCAATTGGAAGCCCGGTGGCGGGATCACCAACTTCTTCAAGATACTCTAGGTGACCATGGGCATGTCCTGTTTCTCCCTCAGCAGTAGAACGGAAAACCGTAGCTACATCGTTATATCCTTCTACATCAGCCTTTGAAGCAAAATATAGGTAGCGTCTATTTGCCTGAGATTCTCCGGCAAAGGCATCCTTAAGATTCTGTTCAGTCTGGCTATCCTTCAGATTCATCATGTTCTCCTCATGAATGGGCTCTATTAGGTTGGCTGGATCAGTACATCAACTATTAAACTATCAGTTTAGACTGAGTCTAATTGAATCGGTAATGTAATACTCCATCCAAGATCTGTCAACCGGGATTTTACTATTTTAGTTTGACGGCTAAAACAGCTCTGTGTACCGTGACGCCATTCCATAGACTAAGAACTAAACTAATATGGCTAGCACAAAAGAGAAAAGCGTCGGGGTGCTTGAAAGCTCACTAGAAAAACTGGAAAAGTTGGTAGAACAGCTCGAAAGCGGGGATCTATCTTTGGAAGAATCTCTTAAACATTTTGAGCAGGGAGTAAAGCTTACTCGAGAGTGCCAAGCCACCCTAAAAGCAGCAGAACAAAAGGTAGAGATTCTATTAAAAAAGACCGCTGATGCCGAACCAGCATCTTTTGAGAATACTGAATTACAGTAAACCAGTTATAGGATCTGAACGCCAAGCTCAGTTACTTATCTTCAAGTAAAATGCAAATACCCGGTTGAAGCTGGCATAAAGGGCTTACCGGACCGATGACATACTACACCAGGCTGTTTTACAAGCTGGCCTATAGGATAGGCCTTAGTTCCTGAGGGCTCTAAGCACTTCTTAATAGCCGGCTCATCGTCTGGGGATGCTGTAAAACATAACTCATAGTCTTCTCCCCCGCATATCGCAAAGTTTTGGGCTTCTTCCAATGAAAAAAGTGTCCGTAATTCCTCTGATAAAGGTAATCGCTCAACATCAATTACCGCTCCGCAGCCGCTCGCCTGACAAATATGCCCAAGATCTGCTAGTAGACCATCTGAAATATCGATGGCGGCATTAGCAATACCACGCATTGCAATACCTTCAGATACTCGAGGAGTTGGTCGTAGAAATCGATTTTTCAGAACCTGATGTCTATCGCTTGCATCTGCTATGCCCTTATTAATTAATGAGAGCCCTGCAACACTATCACCTAGAGAACCAGTCACATAAATCTGATCATCTACATTACCGCCACTGCGAGTCAAAAGATGATCCTTTTTGCCAACACCAAAAAGCTGAGCGGTCACTACCAGTGGTCCACGCGTTAAATCTCCCCCTATTAGGCTAACGCCGTATTCATATGCTAAATCAAAAAAACCATTCGAGAATTTAGCTAACCACTCATCCTGAGCATTTTCCATAGTCAAGGCGAGAGTACACCAACGTGGCTCTGCTCCCATTGCAGCCAAATCACTTAGATTAGCTGCAAGCACCCGATAACCAACAACGTCACCAGATGTTTCACTAGGAAAATGTACGCCTGATACCATGGTGTCGGTTGTAACAACCATCGGACCGGCCACTTCCACAACTGCTGCATCATCCCCTATTCCCAATAAAACAGCAGAATCCTCAGTTGATCGCTGAAAATACTTCGAAATGACTTGAAACTCATCTTGTCCCATAGGTTTTATTTAACTACGGTTTATGATCTTCTTTTGAATACCTATCAAGAACGGCATTTATAAACCTAAAGCAGTCTTTAGGCCCATAGCGCTTTGCAAGCTCCACCGCTTCATTAATTGAAACCTTTTTTGGAATATCGCGCCGCTCACTTAGTTCCGCAATAGACAATAAAAGCACTGCTCGACTAATTGCGTCCAGTTGCTCTACTTCGCGATCTGCATGCTTTCCAATAACAGCATCAAGAAACTTTATTTTATTCAAGATAATACCGAGAAGATCTTTGAAATAGTCTTGATCTATGCGGTCATACTCTGGTTTGTCTGCAAACTGACTTCTAATTTCATTTTCGCTATGATCAGCGAGCTGCCACTGATATAGAGCTTTTACAATAAGTTCGCGTGCACCACGCCTTGATCGCAATGAGCTTTCATTCGTCACGAGTATTTTTTGGACTATTACTCAGCGCTCAAGCTGTCTGAGCAATGAAGCCATTTCAATAGTAGTTAAGGCAGCATCTACCCCTTTATTTCCTGCCTTAGCTCCTGCACGCTCAATTGCCTGCTCGATAGTATCAACTGCAAGTACTCCAAACCCTATTGGCAAACTATGAGTCAACATCACCTGATTAATACCATTAGCTGCCTGAGTAGCAACATGCTCAAAATGAGGAGTATCCCCACGTATAACACAACCAAGTGCGATTAAAGCATCGTGGCGCTTAGATTCTGCCAGCTTTTGTAGCGCTAACGAAATCTCAAAAGCGCCTGGAACTCTAACAAGCTCTATGTCTGCTTTATTAGTACCATGCTTAGTTAAAGTATCTACTGCCGCACTGACAAGACGGTCAACGATAAAGTCATTAAACCTCGAGGCTACGATTGCAAAACGCAGGCCATGTCCGTTTAAATTACCTTCAGTATTAATTATTCGTTCATCCATAACTACTACTTTACGTCATCCTTCACAGAACTGCCTTCAGAAGATATGTATTCAACTATTTCCAACCCAAAACCGGAAATAGCATACATATTTTTAGGGGCACTCAAAACTCTCATTTTCTGTACTCCTAGCGACCTAAGAATTTGAGCACCAGTACCATATGTCTTGAGCTCAGCTGTATGATCGCGCCCGATCAAAAACTCATCCTGTTTTTCCTGAAGTCCTCTGAATGCCTGCATAAGATTTTTGGGAAGCTCTTCCTGACGAAGAATTACCACAACGCCGCAACCTTCCTCTGCTATTAACTGCATTGCATCTCGTAACGGCCACCCTAACTTCGAATCCTTAATGCCAATAACATCACTAAGGGTATCTTGTATGTGCACTCGAACTAAAGTGGGTGTATCAGCATTGGGTTCACCTCGAACCAAGGCTAAATGTACAGTACGATTAATATGGTCTTCCATGCACACTAGTCGAAACGGACCGAAATCAGTATCAACTGTTTGCTCTGCAATAGCTTCGACAGACTCTTCCTTAGAAAGTCTATAGCTGATTAATTCGGCGATGCTACCGATCTTCAAATCATGTTGACTTGCGAATCTCAACAGATCATCTCTACGGGCCATCGTTCCATCCTCATTAAGGATCTCTACAATTGCTGCCGCTGGCTCAAATCCTGCCAATCTGGTTAAATCACAACCTGCCTCTGTATGACCTGCACGACTTAATACACCTCCAGACTGGGCTTTAAGAGGAAATACATGTCCAGGTTGCCGAAGATCATCTGGCCTTGCTTCCCGAGCTACAGCGGCTCTTATAGTACAAGCTCGATCATGTGCTGAAATCCCTGTGGTAATCCCCTCAGCTGCCTCAATAGAAACTGTAAAATTAGTGTCCCGGTTTCGCTCCGTATCACTAACCATCAATGGCAATCGTAACTGTTCACAACGATCGCCAGTCAACGTAAGGCAAATCAACCCGCGACCATATCTCGCCATAAAGTTAATATCTTCAGAATTTACTTTACTGGCGGCCATAATTAAGTCACCTTCGTTCTCACGGTCCTCATCATCCATGATGATAACCATCTTGCCGTCCCGAAGATCAGCAATGATTTCTTCCGTGCTGTTCAGCCCGGACCAGGCAGACTCATTCTTAGCTTGTGTAACCATGATTTTTAAGTAAATCTATATTTATGCTCTGTGGGCTTTTCTCACATTCAGCAAACTTCTCTAGATATCGCGCAATGATATCAATCTCAATATTAACAGCGGTACCAATACGATACCCAGCGATGACTGTAATATCGCATGTATGTGGAATAATATTCACATGAAATATTGAGTTTTCAACATCATTAACCGTCAAGCTGACCCCA
Source organism: Gammaproteobacteria bacterium (assembly GCA_029243585.1). Lineage (GTDB taxonomy): Bacteria > Pseudomonadota > Gammaproteobacteria > Steroidobacterales > Rariloculaceae > UBA6522. The sequence goes on along the minus strand of JAQWRR010000108.1, from coordinate 8,958 downwards.
TCAACCGCGATAGAACCCTTTTGAGCTAAGAAAGAACTAAGTTCGGCCCCTGTTCGAATTCCAAACACAATCGATCGACCAGACTTCACTAAACTCTCTACATACCCGATACCGTCCACATGTCCTGTCACAAAATGTCCATCGAGTGAATCACCTAATAGCAGTGAACTCTCAAGATTAACTTTATCCCCTTTCTTCCAGTTACCAAGAGTTGTCTTAGATAATGTCTCATAAGAAACGTCTGCCATAAAAACTTCATCTTTAGTATCGACTACGGTCAAACATGCACCATTGACAGCAACACTAGCTCCCAATCTAAGCTTTGATAAATCAACACCCTCAAATCCAATAGCTAAACGTCGATCACCATCGACATCTATATGCTCTAAAACTTGGCCAGTGCCTTTTACTATTCCGCTAAACACGCAATGATCCTAATATCTTCGCCAATCCTACTTATATCTTGATATGTAACTTGAATACGTTGTTGAAGGCTTGCTAAAGGCTCTATAGAAAACATCCCATAAGAGTCAGCGCCAAGAATATGAGGGGCAATATATATGACCAACTCATCAACCAATCCTGCCTCTAGAAGAGCTCCGTTTAACTGAGCGCCAGCTTCAACCCAAACCTCATTGATATCTAACTCCCCCATACGCGCAATAACCTGCTTTAGGTCACATTGCTCAATTCCAGAAACTCCCTCAATCATAACCCCTTTATCTCTTAGCGCTTTAGCTTCGGACTGTGCATTCGACAAAGTAGACTGTTTTGTAAAAACAATAGTGTCTCCGGGCAAATCTATTAACTTTGCCGAGTCCGGCGTTTGCAGGTGAGAATCAATGATTATTCGAAGAGGTTGCAAAACATTTTTGCTTAAATCTATCAATCTTGCATTTAGCGAGGGATCATCTTTAATCACAGTACCAATCCCTGTAACTACGGCACTAGATCGAGCTCGCCAATTATGAACATCAGCTCGAGAATCCTCGCCAGTAATCCACTGACTTTCGCCACTTGCAAGGGCAGTACGTCCATCTAAACTAACCGCAAGCTTGCTTCTTACAAAGGGTCGTCCATGCTTCATTCTCATTAGATAGCCTGGATTTAAACTCGTCGCTAAATCCTCAAGCAACCCTTTCTCAACAATAATTCCAGCCTCTTTAAGTCTCCTCAATCCTTCTCCAGAAACTAATGGGTTTGGATCAATGGTTGAACACACTACACGTGAAACTCCCGCATCAATCAGGGCCTCAACACAAGGCCCAGTTCGTCCGGTATGACAACAGGGCTCCAAAGTAACGAAGGCGGTTGCATTAAGGGCTTCTCTGCCAGCCTGCTCCAAAGCTATTATTTCTGCATGCGGGTTACCAGCTCGCTCATGCCAACCTTCACCAATAATTTCACCAGCTTTAACTAAAACACACCCAACTCTGGGATTTGGATCGGTTGTATAAAGCCCCTTGCGTGCTAACTGCACTGCTCGGGTCATATAAGCCTTATCATCTTCACTCGTCATTAACTTTCATCATCAGACAGGAGAGACATCTGCTCACGATCAACTGGGCCAGGAAGTGATTGAAGTTTCTCAATCTCTCTCTGAAACTCCGTAATATCCTGAAAACTTCGATATACCGATGCGTAGCGTACGTATGCTACCTGATCTAGTTTGCGCAGCTCCTCCATGACCATGTCACCAATTAATCGTCCGGGGACCTCACGTTCCCCCATTGTTTGAAGAAGGTGCGTCACACGCTCTATGCTTTTTTCAATATCCTCGCTTTTTACAGGTCTTTTTTCTAAAGATCTCAATATGCCACTTCGTAACTTGACCTGATCAAAAGGTTCCCGACTATCATCACGCTTAATAACGTGAGGCATAACAAGTTCAGCTGTCTCGAAGGTCGTATAACGCTCACTGCATTGTTGGCACTCACGTCGTCTACGCACCTGCCATCCTTCACCAGCTAAACGTGAATCAATTACCTTTGTTTCATCGTTATTACAAAATGGACAATGCAAAAGTTCCCCCGATTAGCGGGCTTTAGCCTTCCTCATAAACGGGAAAGCGGCTGCATAACTCAATAACATCAGAACGTACTTTTTTCGTTACAACCTCTGTTTTCTTTTCGTCATGTAATACATCTAATACATCTGCAATCCAATGGGTTATCTGTGCCGTTTCTGATACTTGGAATCCCCTCGTTGTAATAGCAGGAGTTCCAATTCTAAGGCCACTTGTTACGCGAGGAGGCCGAGGGTCATTTGGCACTGCATTTTTATTAACTGTGATATTGGACTGACTAAGAGCATCCTCAGCTGCTTGTCCCGTAATGTCCTGCTTGATGAGATCAACTAACATCAAATGATTATCAGTCCCTCCCGAAACAATTTTATAACCTCGTTCAATAAGCGTCAGAGCCATACAGCGTGCGTTTTCCACTACCTGTTTCTGATAGACCTTAAATTCCGGTTCAAGCGCCTCCAATAACGCAACCGCCTTTGCAGCGATCACATGCATCAAAGGACCACCCTGAACACCTGGAAATACTAAAGAATTAAACCGTTTTGTTAATTCAGCATTCTCGCGTGCAAGTATTAATCCACCCCGGGGTCCACGAAGAGTCTTGTGTGTGGTAGTAGTAGTCACATCCGCAATTGAGACCGGGTTCGGATAAAGACCTGCTGCAACAAGACCAGCAACATGAGCCATATCAACCAATAAATAAGCATTAACCTCATCAGCAACATCTCGAAAACGTTGCCAATCAATAATTCTGGAATAGGCAGAAAACCCAGCTACTATAACTTTAGGTTTATGCTTAATTGCCAATTCTCGGACTGTGTCATAATTGATTTTCCCACTCTCTTCATCAATACCGTACTGAAAAACCTCAAATATCTTTCCTGAAAAGTTGACCTTTGATCCATGCGTTAAATGCCCTCCATGAGACAGACTCATACCTAATAGTCTGTCACCTGGCTTCATCATCGCAAGATAGGCAGCGGCATTAGCTTGAGAACCTGAATGTGGCTGGACATTAGCGTAATCAGCATTAAAAAGTTGCATTGCTCTATCAATCGCCAACTGTTCTGCAACATCAACATGTTCACATCCAGCGTAGTAACGTCGACCCGGATAACCCTCAGCATATTTGTTTGTTAAGACCGAGCCCTGAGCTTCAAGCACACGAGGGCTTGCAAAATTCTCCGAGGCGATAAGTTCTATATGCTCTTCCTGGCGACATCGTTCTGCCTCCATCGCCTCAAATAAAGCATGGTCAAACCCTTTAATCTGGAAATCATCCTTGTGCATCATCAGCTTCCTATGCCGTAGTAATGGTCCTTAATCAAACTGTTTAGGATTGTACCGCTAAGACAGGATCGTTTGTGTGCTTAAAAGCCACTAATCGTAGGATCAGCAAAACTTTCCACTACCCGAGTCCATGCCCTTGCAAGATTGACACGATTATAACCACCACCGCCCATTCCGAGAATGCGTCCTTCACAGAAACGATCCGCAAATTGTCGAAGCCGGGCAGCAGCATGGCCATGTGCGTTCTCACTGTACTCAAGATGAGTGATTGGATCGCCCGCCAAAGAATCAGCGCCCGCATTCAAAAGTATAAGCTGCGGCTCTGATGCCTCTATGTACGCCTCAACTTCACCCCATGCTTCAAGGAATGCCTGATCATCGGAACCGGGTTGCATTGGAATATTCAACTTTGTGCCCTCGGCTGGTCCACGGCCTGTTTCGCTCCTTGCTCCTGTGCCTGGGTATAAAAAACGTCCATCCTCATGTATATCGGCAAATAATGCTCGAGGGTCTTCTTCAAAACCATAAAAGACCCCATCCCCGTGATGGGCATCGATATCAACATAAGCAACTCGCTCCAAACCATAAACGCTCATTGCAACTTCAATGGCTACTCCACAATCATTAAACACACAAAAACCAGCAGCACTATTGCGAGCAGCATGATGGAGACCTCCAATTGGAATGAAAGCTCTGGGAATCTCCCCCTCCATAATTGCTGTTAATGCGTTAAGGGTTCCGCCAACAGCATGAGAAGCAGCTTCATAGACACCTGGATAAGCAGGGGTATCACCCGCATCAAGATATCCAGAACCAATAGCAGAAAGCTCAATAACACGATCGATATAATCCGAAGTGTGAAAGCGCTCAATCTCATCCCGTTCTGCGAGCCTGGAGAGATGCCGAATAAAAGACGCCTCGTTTGGCGACTCATTTAACTCATTCATGAAGACATCGTAGCGATCCGTTCCAAAAGGATGCCTATTCGGAAAACCGTATTTAGCTAACTCCTCTCCATATATAACGATAACTTGGTCTGACATTTAAATATCCTACTTAGATTAATCTTCAAATGGGAAAATAACTGCTACTTTTACTAAACCTTAAAGTATTATCCCGCATCTAAACGGAGACTAGGTACCTCATGGCACAATACATCTATACCACGAATCAGCTATCTAAGGTGGTTCCCCCAAAACAGTATATCCTCCGTGATATCAGCTTAAGTTTTTTTCCAGGAGCAAAAATTGGTGTTCTTGGGTTAAATGGCGCCGGAAAGTCAACGCTCCTAAGGATCATGGCTGGTGAAGACAAAGAGTTTGATGGAGAAGCCCGCTCACAATCTGGAATCAATATTGGTTTTCTTCCACAAGAACCACAACTAAACCCCAAAAAAAATGTCCGTGAAAACGTAGAAGAAGGTGTTGAAGAGTTGAGCGCACTACTTAACCGTTTTGATATTATAAGTGAACGATTTGCCGAACCCATGACTGACGAAGAAATGAATGAACTTCTTTCTGAACAAGGCAAACTTCAGGATGCGATTGATGCTGCAGGGGGTTGGGAGCTAGAACGAAAACTAGAAGTCGCAGCTGATGCACTACGCTTACCACCTTGGGATGCAGATGTATCAACACTATCTGGAGGTGAGCGTCGTCGGGTTGCGCTATGCAGACTGCTCTTAGCAAGCCCTGACATGCTTCTGCTAGATGAGCCAACTAACCATCTTGATGCTGAATCTGTTGCTTGGATCGAACGTTTTTTGTCTGAATACTCTGGAACAGTCATTGCTGTTACTCATGATCGATATTTTCTTGACAATGTCGCCGGTTGGATACTAGAACTTGACCGTGGTTATGGGATTCCCTGGGAGGGAAACTATTCCTCATGGCTTGAACAGAAAGATCAGCGTTTAAAAATTGAAGAAAGTCGGCAAGCAGCGCATCAAAAAACCATAAAAGCCGAACTGGATTGGGTTAAGAGCAATCCTAAAGCAAGACATGCCAAGTCAAAAGCACGCATGCAACGTTTTGAAGAGCTAAGCTCTAAAGATTTCCAAGAACGCAATGAAACAAATGAAATTTATATTGCTCCTGGACCAAGATTAGGTGATCTAGTTGTTGAAGCCAACGGACTTAGCAAGTCATTTACCAACAGAGTTCTTTTTGAGAACATCTCTTTCAATCTCCCACCAGGCGGCATCGTAGGAGTCATAGGACCGAATGGTGCAGGCAAAACAACACTCTTTCGAATGCTTATGGGCGATGAGCAGCCGGATGCAGGAAAAATTCGTATAGGGGATTCAGTAGAAATCGCTTATGTTGACCAGTCCCGAGATACCCTAGATTCTGAGAAAACGGTCTGGGAAGAGATATCTAATAATCAAGACACAATCAAAATTGGTCAATATGAAACTCCCTCGAGAGCCTATGTCGGTCGCTTTAATTTTCGCGGATCCGATCAACAGAAAAAAATGCATCTACTTTCAGGAGGAGAGCGAAACCGAGTTCATCTAGCAAAACTTTTACGTTCTGGGGGCAACCTTTTGTTATTAGATGAGCCTACCAATGACCTCGATATTGAAACCTTAAGAGCACTAGAAGAAGCATTATTGAACTTTCCGGGCTGTGTAGTCGTAATTTCACACGATCGTTGGTTTCTTGATCGCATTGCAACCCACATACTAGCTTTTGAGGGCAACAGCGAGGTCGTTTTCTATGAAGGAAATTATGCAGACTACTCAGCGGATCTAAGACGACGAAAGGGAGAAGATGCCGATCAACCTAAAAGGATACGATACAAACGTCTAACTGAATAAAACATTTTTAACCTAATTCAACTAGGAACTTATCTTAAGCTTTTATGATGTTATTACTTTGTATCAACCCAATCACGAGCGTTTAAAAAAAGTTTATACCAAGGTGAATTCTCTCCCCATTCCGGTGGATGCCAGGAATTTTGTATGGTTCGAAAAACACGCTCTGGATGAGGCATCATAATTGTGACTCGACCATTCTCACTAGTCAGACCAGCAATACCGCGAGGGGACCCATTGGGATTAGAAGGATAGATATCTGCGGTTTTACCGTAGTTATCGACATAGCGCACACAAGTAAAATTGGTGTCGCAAGCATCAAGAGCCTCATTAGATCTAAACTCGGCTTTTCCTTCACCATGAGAGGTTACTATAGGCATGCGTGAACCACTCATTTCTCTTAATAAGATTGATGGACTTGGCTCTACATAAACTAAAGACAAGCGTGCTTCAAACTGGTCAGATCGATTACGTACAAAACGCGGCCAATGGTCAGTGCCAGGAATTAAATTCTTTAATGAAGCAAGCATCTGACATCCGTTGCACACCCCAAGAACAAAGCTATCTTCCCGTTGAAAATATTCCTGAAATTTATCCCGAACAGCATCGTTATAAAGTATCGATTTTGCCCAACCCTCTCCGGCACCAAGCACATCTCCATAAGAAAATCCTCCACATGCAATAACACCACTAAAATCATCTAGACCAAGTCGACCTGAAAAAAGGTCTGTCATGTGGACGTCATAAGCATCAAAGCCTGCACGATCAAATGCCGCAGCCATTTCCCGCTGGCTGTTGACACCCTGCTCACGGAGGATTGCAACTTTAGGACGGTTATCTGTCCGTGTGCTTTTATTATCAACAAGTTTAAAGGTTAGATCAGAATTAAGGCCTGGGTCTTTTTCATCTAACAATTCATCATAAGCCTCAGTAGCACAATCTGGATCATCCCTAAGACTTTGCATTCTATAAGTAAGTTCTGACCACCAGCGGTGCAGAAGTGTACGGGATGCCTTAAAGAGATTAAGACCTTCATGCTCGATAACTATCTCGCCATGTCTATCCGGATGAGCCACAATAGTGCACTCACCCAGACCATATTCACTACAAACAGCCCGGACAGCAGGAAGATCACTACATCTAACCTGCATAACCACACCAAGCTCTTCATTAAATAAATACGCCAGCACATCTGAGATGCTTTTAGGAATCTGAATATTCAAGCCACCACGACTAGCAAAGGCCATCTCCACAAGAGTTGCAAACAAACCACCATCAGATCGATCGTGATAAGCAAGCAGCAAGTTCTTTTCTCGAAGCACTCTCTGTGCATCAAAAAATCTGACCATTAAATCGGGATCATCTAGATCAGGTGGTTCCCCGCCAAACTGATTGAAACACTGCGCTAATACAGACCCACCAAGACGCTGTTTGCCCTTAGACAGATCAAACAGCATCAAAACGGTATCACCCTCAGACAGGTTTAATTGAGGTGTAAGCGTTTCTCGCACATCAAGAACAGGTGCAAAAGCTGAGACAATAAGTGAGACCGGCGCAGTAACTGCACGCTCTTCTCCGTTAGAATGCCATGACGTTTGCATTGATAATGAATCCTTACCAACAGGAATCGCAATTCCTAATGCCGGACATATTTCCTCACCAATGGTTTTGACCATTTCAAATAACGCATAATCATCACTACCATGCCCGGCAGCGGCCATCCAATTTGCTGATAATCGGATATCTGAGAGCTTAGAAATGTCGGCAGCCGCAAGATTGGTTACTGCTTCACCAACGGCCAACCGTGCCGATGCAGCCCCTGCCATTATTGCTACTGGAGTACGCTCGCCCATAGACATAGCTTCACCTGTATAGCCTGTATAGCTAGACGAAGTTACTGCCACATCACTTACCGGAACCTGCCATGGACCAACTAATTGATCCCGAGCAGATAAACCACCAACACTACGGTCACCTATATGAATGAGAAAAGACTTATCAGCTACTGCAGGAAAAGAAAGAACTCGCTGAATAGCATCATCAAGATTTATTTCATCATGATTCCATGGCTCTAGAGGCATCTCAATAGTTGTTGCTTCACGGACCATTTTTGGTGGATTACCAAACAAAACCTGCATAGGCATAGAAACAGGTTCATTTTTAAACTCAGCATCCAGCACTCGCAGTTCTGCTTGTTCGGTTAGTTCACCTATAACGGCATAGGGACAACGTTCCCTCTCACATATATAAGTAAATTTTTCCAGCTCTTCAGCGCCCACAGCTAACATGTAGCGCTCCTGAGACTCATTGCACCACAACTCCATTGGGCTCATCCCAAATTCATCATTAGGCACCTCACGTAATTCAATAATTGCCCCACGATGACTCTGGTCAACGATTTCCGGTACAGCATTAGAAAGCCCACCTGCTCCAATATCATGGATTGATAAGATAGGGTTTTCATTCCCAAGACCACAGCATGTATCAATCACTTCTTGAGCTCGTCTTTGCATCTCTGGGTTGCCTCTTTGGACAGATGCAAAATCAAGTTCCTCCTCACTGCTACCGCTACCTTGCGAGGATGCAGCACCACCACCAAGGCCAATCAACATAGCTGGACCACCAAGCACTATAAGCTTTGCCCCAACGGGCGCCTCACACTTTTCTACGTGCTGCCCTCGGATATTTCCAAGTCCACCAGCGATCATGATGGGCTTATGGTACCCACGCCACTCTCCATTCATATCTAAGAGACACGTCCGAAAGTAACCGGCCAAATTGGGCCGACCAAATTCGTTATTAAACTGAGCTCCACCAATAGGAGCTT